>JAJEHI010000148.1 GCA_022823775.1 Defluviicoccus sp.
GGGATCCGGTCCTCGCGGAAGCCGCTCCGCGCCTTGACCTCCTCGGGCGGTTCGACCGCCGGGTTGACCGGGTATTCGAAGTTGACCGAGCCGTAGAGCTTCTGCGCCGTCTCCGAGGTCAGGAACTCGAGGAAGCGGACCGCGCCCGCCTTGTTGCGCGAGTGTTTCGCCACCCCGCCGCCCGAGATGTTCACATGCGTGCCGCGGTCCGCCTGGTTGGGGAAGATCAGCCTCACCGCCTTCGCCCAGCCGCGGTGCGCCGGCACGCCCGACGCCAGCAGCTTGCCGTAATAGTAGTCGTTGACGATCGTCACGTCGCAGACGCCCTCGAAGATCGCCTTCATCTGCGCCCGGTCGTTGCCCTGAGGCCGGCGCGCGAGGTTGGCGACGACGCCGCGCGCCCAGGCGAGCGCGCCCGCCTCCCCGTGCGCCGCGATCATCGAGGCGACCAGCGCGCGGTTGTAGACGTGGCTCCCCGGCCGCGCGCAGACGCGGCCCTTCCAGCGCGCGTCCGTCAGGTCCTCGTAGCGCTCGATCAGGCCGCCATCGTCCGCCTCGCGCGAGACCGCCACCGCCCGGGCGCGCTTGGAAAACGCGAACCAGCGGTTGCCGGGATCGCGCAGATGGGCCGGGACGTTCCTCCGCAGCACCGCCGAATCCACCGGCGCGAGCAGATCCTTGTCGGCATAGACGTGAAGGCGCGCGATATCGACGGTCAGCACCGCGTCGGCCGGGCTCCGCGTGCCCTCGGCCTGGAGGCGCTGCGCGAGGCCTTTTTTGGCGTAGACGGTGTTGACCGTCACCCCGGTGCGCTTCTCGTAGGCCTCGATGAACGGGTTTATCAGGAAGGGCTGGCGGTGGGAGTAGATGTTGAGCTCGCCCTTGGGCGCGCCCTCCGCCGGGCCGGAAAACCCGGCCAGCGCCACGGCGAGCGCCGCCGCGGCGCCCCGGCGGGCGGACCTCGAATTGCGCGGTGACATCATGCGATCGAACCTCCGAAGGAACGGTTTGTACAGGATCGCGGCGGCGTCCCGGAAGGGGGCGAGATAGACGCTGCCCAGGCGGTGGCTCCCGGCGCCCGCGCCCGGCAGGCCGAAACGGAGCTCGCCGCGTTCGGCCAGGCGGAGGGTGCCGCCGAGCCAGTCCCAGACCGCCAGCACGGCGCCGAAATTGCGGCCGGCGTGGCGCGCCGCGACCGAATGGTGGATCTGGTGCTGGGCGGGCGAGATCAGCACGCGTTCCAGCGCGCGCCCGTAGGAAATCGGGACATGGCTGTGGCGCAGGTTGGAGCCCGCGACGTTGAAGACGAAGATTATCGCGTTGGCGCCGAGCACGGTCACGAGCTCCACCCGCTCGCCGAGGAAAAAGACGAAAACCGCGATCGCGACCGCCTGCACCAGCGTCGCCCTGAGCGCGAACAGGACGCCCTCGACCGGGTGGGTCCGGTAGACCGTGAACGGCGTCAGCGTCTCGGCGGTGTGGTGCACCCGGTGGAAGCACCAGAGCGGCGGCCAGGCGTGGAGCCAGCGGTGCAGCAGATAGCGGGTCGCGTCGTCGAGCAGGAAGAGGATGACGGTGAAGCCGGCCGCGACCGCCCAGCCGGGCGCCTCCGGCCACAGCAGCGTCCGGCCGTCGAACCAGACATGCATCGCCTCGAACAGCAGCGTCGCCAGCGCCAGCGTCGAGACCAGCCGGGGCGCCAGCCCCATCATCGCCGCCTGGTTGAGGATCGCGATCCGGTAATCCGCCCGCGCCGAGCGCGACCACCAGATTTTCGGGCTGAACAGGCGGGGGAGCGCGTTCCGCAAGGTGCCGCCGGCGGCGATCGATTGAAACGCGAGCGCCAGCGCGAAGGCGCTCAGGAGGTAGCCGACGAAGACCCGCTTCCGCGGGTCCAGAAACTGGTCGGCAAGGCGCTCGGCCCACTCGACGACGAAGCTCTCCATGGCCGGCCCGATCCCGCCGGAGCAGGATCAGTCGTTCTCGGCCGAGGCCTTGCCGCCGAGCGCGTCGGAGAGCGCCCTCATCTCTCCGGTCACGTCGTTGTTGCGTGCCTTGACGCCGAACTCGTCGATCAGGAGCTTCTGCACCTTCGCCATGTGCAGCATGTACTCGCCCCAGTCCGGGCCCTGGTCGCGCACGTAGTTGCCCTTCGAATCGATGTCGACCACCTGGCTCGCGTTGAGCAGCAGCGGACCCGCGCCGATCGTCCGGTTGAGCCGCGTCGCGGTCTCGCCGAGATCGTTCTTGCCCGCCTGCAGCGCGAGCGAGAAGCCCTTGAGCTCGCCCCAGTGCTTGGCGTAGGCGCGGAACGCCCTGGCGGGGTCGCCCTCGGCGTCGACGATGGTCTTCAGCTTGACCATGTCCTTGTAGACCGAGCCGGCATATTTGAACGTCGCCTCGGCGAGCACCGTCTCCCAGTTGTCCGAGATCGTCCTGGCGTGACCCCGGAGCTCGGCGCGCTGGGCGTCGGTCAGCTTCTCGCCCTTCGCGGCCGCCAGCAGCTTGCGGCCGTCGAGGAAGGCCTTCGTTATGGTGTGCAGGTAGGATGTCCTGTTGCCCTTGTCGTAGACCGAGGCGTCGAACCCGGCCGCGTAGTAAGCGGGGCCGAAGGTCATCTCGCTCTTCAGGTCGATTTTGCCGTCCTTGTCGAGGTCGGCGGCCGCCGCGTCGCGCCGCTTGGCGATGTCGTAGACCTGCCTGGGCGTGAGCTTCAGCGCGTGCGCCGGCGCGCCGAAACAGCCGAACGCCTCGTCCCAGGCGTGCTCCTTGCCGGTATAGGCGGCGCCCTTCGAGTAGGGCTTGTCGTTGGGTTTCTTGTCCGGGCTCAGATATTCGTCGAGATGGGAATCGACCGCCTGGTTGTAGAACACCGCGCCCTGGACGAACTTGGAGATCAGCTGGCCGTAATCGTAGCCGTTGGCCGCGTCGAACCCCTTGTCGGCGGACGATGCCTTGTCGATCCAGAAGGCGACCAGCTCGGGTCCGGTCATGCCGTTGGGCATCCCCGCCACCGCCGCCTCATACGTCTTGCCGGCGAGGTTCTTGCCCTTGCTCAGCGCGTCGACCTCGCTCTGCTTTATCGCGAACTTGCCCTCGGTCGCGGGCGCGAGGATCTTCCGCCCCGCCTCCTTGCCGGAGAAGTAGGCCGTCATCTCCGCCTTGAGTTCGGGGTTCGGCTTGCCGTTCCCCGAGGTCGCGAGCTTCTTCAGCGA
>JAJEHI010000131.1 GCA_022823775.1 Defluviicoccus sp.
CGCGGTCTCGCCGGAGAATTTCGGTTACGTCGCGGGATTCGTCGTTCCCTCCCAGCCGATCATGCGCTGGCGCCATGCGATGGCGGTCGTCGGAAAGAGCGAAACCGCCTATGTCTGCGTCGATATGGAGGAGACCACCGTTGCCGGGAAGGCGGGCGACGTTCCGGTCCGCGCCTGGGGCGAGTTCTCCGACGATGCGATGGCGGTCCTCGCCGACCAGCTCGCCCGGATGGATCTCGCCGGCGCCCGGATCGGCACCGAGCTGGACTACCTGCCCGCGGCCGATTTTGCCCGGCTCCAGGCGGCGATGCCGAATGCCGGGTTCGTTTCGATCGACGCCACGCTGGATCGGATGCGGCGGACCAAGACACCGGACGAGATCGACCTGTTGCGCCGGTTGTCGCGCATTTCCGACAAAGCCATCGGGGACGCCTTCGCTTCCGTCTCGCCCGGCGATACCGAGATGGACCTGGGCGCCGCGCTCACCCGGAGCGTCTACGAGCAGGGCGCGGAGCAGTTCCGGCTTATGATCGTCGCGACGGGGAAACGCAGCGAACTCCCCAATGTCGGGCCGACCGATCGGGTACTTCAACCCCGAGACGTCTGTCGGGTCGAGATATTCTCGATGATCGGCGGCTACCACGCGGGGGTCTGCCGGACCGCGGTGGTAAGCGAGCCGCCGGAACACGCCGAGCGGATCTGGGCCAATCTGGTCGGCTGCAAGCACATGCTGCTCGACACGATCCGGCCCGGCGCCGTGGCGCGCGACATCTACGCCGCCTTCCTCGCCGAATTCGGCAAGCTCGGCCTGCCGCCCATCGCCTTCGTCGGGCACGGGATCGGGCTCAACCTGCACGAAGCGCCCTATCTGGCCGCGCATGACGACACGGTTCTGGAGGCCGGGACGGTGATGGGTTTCGAGCCGCTGGTCTACCGCACCGGTTACGGTTACGGCATGCAGCTCAAGGACATGGTCCTGGTATCGGACGACGGCGGGGCGGACCTCCTTTCCGACGCCACCGACAACGACCGGCTGATCGTCATCGATTGAGCGCGCGCAGCAGGTCGAGGGCCGCGGCCTCTCCGTTCGCGTCGCCGGCGATCAGCAGCACGGCCTCGTCGATCCCCGCCGCTTCGTATTGCGCGATGCGGCGTATGCAGTCATTCGGCGTGCCGCAGATCCCGAAGGCTTCCACCGCCTCGTCCGGGATCAGGTCCGCCGCCGCCTTCATGTCGCGCCGCGAAATCGCTTCCTTCACCGCGTCCCGGTCGATGGCGATGCCCGAGCCGGAGACGCTGGGAGCGACGAAGTCGTTGCGCATCATGAACGCGATCCTGGGGCGCAGAAGCTCGATCGCCGCTTCGCGGTCGCGATCGACGGCGGTGTAGAGATAGGCCGCGCGCCGCATGGCCGCCGGGTCGCGGCCCGCCGCCCGGGCGCCCGCTTCGGCCATCGCGAGAGATTCGGCAGCGTATTCCACGGTGAGTCCGGCCGAGAGGACCACGCCATCCGCGAGTTCGCCGGAAAGCCTCAGCATCCTCGGCCCCATCGCCGCGATGTAGAGAGGAATGGGCTCCGGCGGCCGGAACGCCATCCGCATGCCGTCGAGACGGAACATCTCCCCTTCGAAGGACCCGGCCTCGCCCGACCAGAGCTGGCGCAGGCAGGCGATGAACTCGCGCATCGCAACGAGAGGCCGTTCCAGCTTCGCGCCCGCTTCGGCGAGGAACATCGGATTGCCCGAGCCCAGCGCCAGCGCCGCGCGTCCGGGTGCGGCCTCGGCGATGGTCGCCATCGCCATCGCGACCGAGACCGGCGACCACAGATAGGGGCTGATCGCGGTCGGGACGACCGTCGCCCGCTCCGTCTTGAGGGCGAAGGCGGTGCAGGAGACGAGGGACTGGCGATAGCCCAGGTGCTCGGCCATCCACAGGCTGTTCGCGCCGGCGTCCTCGGCCCGGCGGGCGAGCGCGAGCGCGTCGTCGAAAGAGGCGAAGCCGTCGAAGCTCACTCCGAACGCGGTCATGCCTCCCCTTCCCGCACCAGACGGTGGAGAGCAGCCGCGTCGAGACCGGCGATCCCCATGCGTTCCAGCGTCAGCCCCTCGGAGGCGTACTGGATTCCGGTGGCCGCGGAAAGCAGCGCGATGTGGCTGTCGACGGTCGGCGTCGGCACTCCCGCCAGGCGCCCGAAGGCGGCGAACGGGACAAGGCCGTACCCCACGTCCTCGTGCACGTAGCGGTGGTCGAGCGAGGGCGGGCTGCGGAGAGTCGCGTTGGGCGCGCTCTCCCGGCAGGCTCGCGAGATGGACCCGCTCTCCATCGCCTCGCGGGTGGTGAGCCCGGCGTTGTGGAAGACCTCGAGGAACGGGGTCGCCGGTACGTCGAGCGCGCGGGCGACGGCGAGACGCTCGGCGTCGATCTCCGCCGTTACCCTGCCCACCGCGTCGGTCACGCCTTCCCGGTAGAACAGGAAATCTCCGTCGGTCGATTCGATCCATCCCGCGTTCAGCAGCATGCCCGGCGGATGGAACACCGCGTTGATGTTGGCGAGCCCGGTCTCGAGCACGCTGGAGGCCGGCCGGATCTCGGGAAAGAGCGGCGAGACCGCCTCGTGCAGCCGCGCGGTCGCCTTGCCGGGAAGGGCGGCGAACATCAGCGATTCGGTGTAGCTGTAGATGCCGACCGTCGCCGGCGCCTCGATCCGGCTGATGAAGGTAAGGGTCACGGTCTCGCAGGTCTCCAGCGGCGCCTTGTGCCCCGCCCGGCGCATCTCGGCCTGGAAGTGGAGTCCCCCTCCGGTGTGGCCGGGATCGAGAAAGACCGGCGTACCCTCTTCCAGCATCCCGGCGAGGCGTTCGGCGTAATACGCGTGCGCGACCGAGGGGACGACGAGCATCACGAGATCCGCGCCGTCGACCGCCTCGGCGACGTCGGTGGTCAGCAGGGCCGGCATTTCGCGACTCTCGAAGACGCCGCGCGCGTCGATACCGCCGTTTTCGCGAATCGGGTCCAGGCTTTCCTCGCGCCGCGCATGAAGCCGGACTTCGAAGCCCTTGCGCGTCAGGTCGGCCGCGGCGGCGTAGCCGCCATGCCCCGCCCCCATTACCGCTACCGATCGTATATCCATGCCGTCTCCGCCGTTTCAACGATCTTGCGGACCGCGGCGAACGCGGGCAAGCCTTGCGAAGGGCACGCGATCGGAATCGGGCGAAAGCCCGGCCGTTCAGCCCCTCCGGTCCTGCGTGAGGACGATCCGCCCGCGGGCGGTACGGTCGCGGATGGCGGCGAGAGCGTCGGCGAACCTTTCAAGCGGCAGTACGGTCGTCGGCAAGGGCGCGATCCTGCTCGCCTCGTAGAGCGCATAGATCTCCTCGAAGCACCTGGCGGTCAGGTCCGGCCGTCGCTTGCGGTAATCGCCGATCTGCAGGCCGCTCACGTCGATGTTGCGGACGAGCAGGTAATTGGCCCGGATCGTCGGAATCCGTCCGGCGGCGAACCCGACCACCACCAGCCGTCCGCACCAGGAAAGCGCGCGAATCGCGGCGTCGAAGATCGCGTCCCCGAGCGGATCGATGACGATATCGGCGCCGCGTCCCCCGGTCGCGGCATGGACCTGTCCCCGCAGGCTGTCGTGGATGTCCTCGCGCGCGAGGTCGACGATCGCATCGGCCCCGGCCTCGCGCACCATGCCGGCCTTCGAGGCGCTGGCGACGCCCGCGAGCACCTTCGCGCCGAGCGCCTTTGCGAGCTGTACCGCTGCCAGACCGACCCCGCCGGTCGCGCCCAGAACCAGCACCGTCTCCCCGTCCGCGTAGCGGCCGCGCTCCCGCAGAGAGAACCACGCCGTGTCGTAGACGAGCGCCATGGAGGCCGCGTCCTTCAACGGCATGGAGGCGGGGATCCGGTGGCACTGGGCAGCCGGTACGGAGATGAGCTCGGCGAAGCCCCCGGCCGGCTCGCACATCGCGACCACCCGGTCGCCGGCGGCGAAACCCGTAACCTCCGCGCCTGCCGAGCGCACGATACCCGCCGGCCCCTTGCCGGGGATGAACGGCAGCCCGGGCTTCGACTGGTGCCTGCCCCCCATCAACAATATGTCGACATAGTTCGCGGCGGTGGCATGCACCTCCACCAGCAGATCGGCGGGACCGGGCACCGGGTCGGGCACTTCGCGGATCGCCGCGTTTTCGATAGGCCCGAACGCGTCGACGACGACGGCACGCATGGTTCGCTCCCCCGGTTCAGTCCGATGTCCGCGCACGTATGGAGACAGGCGTTTCCCGCCCGTCGCGGATGCGCTCGACGATATCGCGCTTCTCGATCTTGCCGTTGCTCATCAGGGGTATCTCGGGAAGCTCGAGCCAGAATTCCGGCATGTCGTAGCGCGAAAGTCCTTCCGCGGCGAGGTGGTCCAGGATCCGGACCGCCGGCACGGCTTGTCCGTTCCTGAACATCACGGCGAGGCAGACGCGCTCGCCCAGCCGGTCGTCGGCGACGGGTATTGCGGCGGCCCGCTCGATGCAGGCGTGGCGCATCGCGAGCTCTTCGATCCTCACAGGGTTGATATTGTGGCCGCCTCGGATGATGACCTCCTTCTTGCGCCCGGTGAGGCGGAGATATCCGTTCTCGTCGACCCAGCCCATGTCGCCGGTCATGAACCAGCCGTCGTCGTTGAAACTCGATTCGGTGGCGAGCTGGTCGTCGAAATAGCCGAGCATCAGGCTTGCTCCGCGCCCCGCAAGCAGCCCGACCTCGCCCGGCGGCAGGCGTACCGTCGGATTTTCCTCTTCGAAGATCGCGATCTCGTAACCGGGGCACGCCTTGCCGGAAGACGCCACGATCAGTTCCGGATCGTCGTCGGGCATGGTGTATTGGTGGCCGTTGGTCTCCGTCATGCCGTAGCCGCTCTGCGGCACGATTCCGCGGGCCATCAGCCCGGACATGACATGGCCGGGGACCGCGGCGCCCGAAACCCGGAACGCCCCGAGCCGGCCGACGCCGGCGAGGCCGCGCCGCTTCAGCTCGGCCAGCAGGTCGATGGCATGGGTCGGCACGCCCACCAGGTATGTCGTTCCGGTCTCGACCAGCCGGTCGACCAGGCTTTCTCCGCGCGCCACGTCATGGACGACATATTCCGCGCCGCCGACGATCGCGGTCAGCAGCGAGCCGATCCCGAGATTGTGGCTGAACGGGCTGAGCGAACACACCACCGAGTCCGCGCCGATGCGCCAGTCGGCCGAGATCGCGCGCGCCGTGACCAGCAATGTGTTGTCGCTGTGCATGACGCCCTTCGGTGCCCCGGTAGAGCCCGAGGTGAAGGCAATGTAGCTGACGCGGTCGGGATCGGTCGCGGGCGGCGGCGCGTCCGCTCCGGGCGATATGTCCAGCAGACTCGACTCCGCGGCATCGCCCAGCCGCCACAGGTGCCGCAGCGAGCTCAAACCCTCGGCGGCCTGCGCAATGTCGTCGCTCGCCCCGTCCGCGCCGAACCCCGCCTGGTAGACCAGCCCGACCGCCCGCATTCGGTCCAGGAGGCTCGCGACGTCGGCCACCGTGTGGTTGCGGTGCGGCGAAGGGCATACGACGAGCCCGTTGCGCGAACAGGCGAGCAGCGCGATCGCGGAATCGATCCGGTCCGGCATCCACAGTGCGAGCCGCTGCCCCGGAACGAGGCCCCGCGCGGCGAGATCGGCGGCGAAGCGGTCCACCGCGTCGATCAGCTCCGCCCATGTCAGACGCCGGTGGCGGTCGCGCAGTGCGGGCCGGCCGGGAGAGCGTTCCGCGTGCCCGCGCGCCACCGCGTGGACGGTCTCGTCGCGCCACCAGCCGCGCCGGTAATAGTCTTCGAGCGATGCCCGGCTCAGCAGCGACAGGATACGGGATGTCATCGAAGCGCCCTTATAGGCGGTCGATCCCGGAACCGCCAGACTGACACCGGGGCGCGGTTATGGGATCGTACCGCCGGATTCCCCAGCCGACCGTTCCTCCCAATAGTCGAGGTGACCGACCGTGACCGTCCCGTCGAATGCCCGTTACGCGCCCGACCTGCACGGCTTCATCGAATTTCTCGAGATCGAGCATCCCGGTGAGGTCGTCCGCATCGCAAAGGAGGTCGATCCGAAATTCGAGGTCTCGGGCATCCTGCACCGGCTGGAAAAGGACGGGCGCTATCCGCTTGCGATCTTCGAAAACGTCAAGGGTTCCAGGATACCGCTGGTCGCCAACATGCATGCCGGCTTCGAGCGCCTGCGGCTTGCGGTCGGCATGAACGAAGGCAGCGTGCGGGACTTCGTCGCGGAGTGCGCGGCGCGCCAGAGCGAACCCATCGCGCCCCGCATTGTCGACACTGGCCCGGTGCACGAAGCGGTCGCCACCGGCGCGGATGTCGACGTGGACGAGCTGCCGATCTGCACCTATCACGAGCTCGACGCCGGGAAGTACATCACCGCCGGGCTTTCGGTGATGCGGGATCCCGACACCGGCACCGCCAATGTCGGCATCTACCGCCACATGGTGCATGGGAAGAACCTGCTCGGAATACAGCTGTCGGAGACCGCGGACGGCAACATCGTCTGGAAGAAATACGAACGCCTCGGCAAACCCTGTCCCATCGCCATCGTCATCGGCCATCACCCGGCGGTGTTCATCGGCTCGCTGGCGTTCTCCAGCCTGGATTCCGACGAGTTTCATATCGCCGGCGGGATGCTGCAGCGACCCCTCCAGCTGGTGAAGTGCAAGACAATTCCGCTGGAGGTGCCGGCGGACGCCGAAATAGTGCTCGAATGCGAGACGAGGCCCGGCGAGCGCCGGCCCGAGGCTCCGTTCGGGGAATATCCGGGTACTTACGGGCCGCGGCGCGATAATCCGGTGCTGGAGATCAAGGCGATAACCCGGCGCAACGCACCGCTCTACCAGAACGCCTTCGTCGGGCACTCGGATAACCTCCTGCTGTCCGGGCTGATGCGCACCGCGTTCATCGAGGACGCGGTCAGGATCGCCTGTCCGACGGTGAAGGAGGTCGCGGTTCCGCGCTCCGGGCGTTACCGGTTCGTGTGCTATATCGCCGTCGAGACCATGATCGAGGGCGAGGCCAAGCAGGCCGCGATGGCCGCGTTCGTCGCCGATCCGTTTCTCAAGTTCGCGGTGGTGGTCGACCACGACGTCGATATCGGCAGCGACGCCGACGTGATGCATGCCATCGCCACCCGGGTCCGCGGCGACCGCGACATCTTCATGGTGCCCTACGCCAAGGGGTCGCCGCTCGATCCGGCCTCCTACGACCCCGGGGGCGGGTCCCACCTCGTCACGAAGGTGGGAATCGACGCGACCCGCAAGGAGGACTATCCGCCGGAAATCTCCGTCCCGGACGCGGATGCGCTCGATCTCGCCGACTACATCGCTGGCTACGAGCCGCCCAAGACCTCGATATAGGCCCGGGACAAGCCCGGCCGTCCCGCCGGTGGCAGTCGCCCGCCCGTTTGGCTAATCTCGCGCGCGATGTCCGGGACAGGCACGATGGAGAAACCCTCTCCGATGGACGACCGGAGCGAAGCCCGCGCGAGGCTGTCCGACGCGATGGCCTACGATCCGGCGCTCGCCGCGCGCTACCGCGGCGAAGGGCTGTGGCGCGACGAGCTCCTGACCGACTGGCTCGACCGGACCGTCGCGGAAATGCCGGGCGCCACCGCGATCGTCATGGCCGAAGAGAGCATGACTTTCGCCGAACTCGGCGCGTTGAGCGATCGCCTCGCCAGCGGGTTCCGGCGGCTCGGAATCGGCATGGGCGACGTGGTCGGGGTCCAGCTGCGCAACGGGCCGTACTGGGTTGCCATTCACGTCGCGCTTTGCCGCATCGGGGCGGTCATGACCGGGCTCCATCTGACCTTCCGGGAGTCCGAGTGCGAGCGGGCGCTGGCGTTCGGCGAAGCCGTCGCGGTCGTCTGTGAGGAGGCGGCGGGAGATTTCGCCATCGCCGAGACAATGCTGCGCCTCAAGCAAAGGCTGCCCTCTTTGCGACACGTCGTTGTCGCGGGTGGCGGACCGGAGGGAACCGTTGCGCTCGAAGCGCTCGAGGACGAGGCCCGTCCCCGCACGGAACGCGCCGATGCTTCCGGGCCGTTCATCATGCTCTACACCTCGGGTTCGACCAGCCGGCCCAAGGCGGTGCCGCTCAGCTACAACAACCTGCTCACCAACGCCCGGGGGAGCGCGGGCGTGTTCGGGATCGGCGCCCGGGACCGGATCATGGCGGCCGGCCCGTTCGCGCATCTTTACTCGCTGCACAGCCCGCATTTTTCGCTGCTTACCGGGGCGGCTCAGGTGATCCTGCCCGTCTACGAGAAGGGCGCGTTCGTGGATCTGGTCGAAAAGGCGCGTCCGACGGTCGTGTTCGCCGTGCCGGCCCATATCTTTCCCTGCCTCGCCGAAGGTTTGCTGGACAGCCGTGACTGGTCCTCGGTGCGTCTTCTCCTGATAGCGGGAGCGGCGGTTTCGGGCGACCTCGTCAGGGAACTGGACTCCAAGCTGCCGAACGGAAGGGTGATCCAGCTCTGGGGGATGACCGAGATGCAGGCCGGCCTTTATACGCGGCCCGAGGATCCGGTGGACTTCCCGGCGACAACCTGCGGACGGCCGAGCCCGGGAACAGAAATCCGCATCGCGAACGACGAAGGCGAAGCGCTGCCGCGGGGCGCCGAGGGAGAATTGCAGGTGCGCGGCGCCTCGGTCTTCCCCGGCTATCTGCACGACGCGGAAGCGAATGCCGACGCGTTCACCCGTGACCGCTGGTTCCGCACCGGCGACCTGGCGACGGTGGACGAGCACGGCAACGTCGTCCTCAAGGGCCGCATCAAGGACACCGTCAACCGGGGCGGAGTGAAATACAGTACCCGCGAGGTTGAGGACCTGCTCCTCGGCCATCCCGCGGTGGACCAGGCCGCGGTGGTGCCGGCGCCCCATCCGCGCCTGGGCGAGATCGGCTGCGCCTTCGCCGTCACCCGCGACGAGATTGCGGTGACGCTGGAAGATCTCTGCGCTTATCTTCTCGGACAGGGAATCGCGAAATACAAGCTGCCCGAACGGCTGGAGCTGATTGGCGAGATGCCGCTCGGGCCGTCGCGCAAGATCGACAAGGAGACGCTGAAGGCGATGGCAGCCGAAGCTCAGACAACCCGGGTTGGGGCGCGGTGAACTCCGAAGAACTCCGTTCCTATCTGCTCGCGGCGCCTTTTGACGAGCTCGCGTCGGAAGCGCGCCGGCTGCGCGACGCCGGATTCGGACACACGGTTTCCTACTCGCGGAAAGTGTTCGTTCCATTGACGCGGCTTTGCCGCGACGTGTGCCACTACTGCACCTTCGCCGCGCCACCGCGTCGGGGCAGCGCCGCCTATCTCTCGCCGGATGAGGTGCTGGCGATCGCCGAGGCCGGACGGGCGGCCGGCTGCAAGGAGGCGCTGTTCACCCTCGGCGACAAGCCGGAGTTGCGCTATCGCGCTGCCCGGGAGGCGCTCGACGGGCTCGGATTTAAGACGACCGTCGAATACCTGATCCACACGGCCCGTCTCGTGTTCGAGGAGACCGGGCTGCTGCCGCACGTCAATCCGGGCGTGCTGAGCCGGGACGACATCGCGGCGCTTCGCGAGGTTTCGGTCTCGCAGGGCATCATGCTGGAAAGCCTGTCGCCCCGCCTCGCCCGTCGTGGCGGGCCGCATTTCGGTTCTCCCGACAAGCGGCCCGAACCCAGGCTCGCGACGATCCGCGAGGCGGGCGAGCTCGCCGTTCCCTTCACCACGGGCATCCTTATCGGTATCGGAGAGACGCGGTTCGAACGCCTCGATGCGCTGTTCGCGATCGCCGATATCCAGCGCGAGCACGGGCATATCCAGGAAGTCATCGTCCAGAATTTCAGGGCGAAGCCAGGAACGCGGATGGCCGACGCGCCGGAGCCGTCCCCGGAAGACCTCGCCTGGACCGTCGCCGCCGCGCGTGTCGTGCTCGGCCCGGCGATGAGCATCCAGGCACCGCCCAATCTGAGCGCCGAGACCTACCCCGATCTGATCGCGGCGGGCCTCAACGACTGGGGCGGGGTCTCGCCGGTCACGCCCGACCACGTCAATCCCGAGGCGCCCTGGCCGGAGATCGAAGCGCTCGCCCGGCGCAGCGCCGCCGCGGGCAAGATTCTCGTGGAACGCCTCGCGATCTACCCGACTTACGCCCTCGAACCCGATCGCTGGCTCGATGGGGCGTTCGCGCCGGCGGTGCGACGGGCGATCGATTCGGAAGGCTTCGCGCGGGAGGAGAGCTGGGCGCCGGGAGTGTCGGAGGATCCGCCGTCGGAATCGCGTATCCCGGCGCCATCGATCCGAATCGACGATCTGGTTCCCGTGCTCGACAAGGCGGCCGCGGGGCGTCGCCTGAACCACGGCGAGATCGCCGACCTTTTCGCCGCGCGCGGCAGCCGGTTCGATGCGGTCGTGGAAGCGGCGGACGCGGTGCGGCGCGAGGTCTCCGGCGACACCGTCACCTATGTCGTCAACCGCAACATCAACTACACCAACATCTGCTCTTACGCCTGCCGGTTCTGCGCTTTCTCCAAGGGACGGTCGAGCGCGGGGTTGCGCGGAACGCCCTACGACCTCGACCTCGAAGAGATTTCGCGGCGCGTGCGCGAGGCCTGGGATCGGGGCGCGACCGAGGTCTGTCTCCAGGGCGGCATCCATCCCGATTACACCGGCGAGACCTACGTCTCGATAACCCGCGCGGTGAAGGCGGCGGCGCCCGACATGCACGTTCACGCCTTCTCGCCGCTCGAGATCAGCCAGGGCGCGGCGACGCTCGGCCTTCCCGTCGACGCGTTCCTCGAACGGTTGATCGATGCAGGGCTCGGCTCCCTTCCCGGGACCGCCGCGGAAATCCTCGATCCGCCGATCCGGAAAATTCTTTGCCCCGACAAGGTTAGCGTGAGCGAATGGCTGGCGGTGATCCGCACCGCCCATCGGCTCGGGCTCAAGACGACGGCGACGATCATGTTCGGCAGCGTCGAGGGATCGCCCTCCTGGGCGAGGCACCTCAATGCGGTGCGGGATCTGCAGGAAGATACCGGCGGATTTACCGAGTTCGTGCCCCTCCCCTTCGTCCACATGGAAGCGCCGATCTATCTGCGCGGCAAGGCGAGGAAAGGGCCGACCTGGCGCGAGGGTATCCTGATGCATGCCGTCGCGCGCCTCGCGCTCAACCCGGTCATCCCCAATATCCAGGTTTCGTGGGTGAAAATGGGCCGGCGGGGAGCGGCCGCCTGCCTCGATGCGGGCGTCAACGATCTCGGCGGTTCGCTGATGAACGAGAGCATCTCGCGCGCGGCAGGCACGACGCACGGTCAGGAGCTGCCACCCCAGGAGATGGATGCCCTGATCCGGCGGTCCGGGCGCCTGCCTCTCCAGCGTTCGACAGTTTACGGGCAGGTGTCGGAAGAGCGGGCCGCTGCCGGACACGCCGCGCCACCCCTCGAACCGATAGCGGCCCCGCGATGAGCGATCTCCCGGTCATTGCGATCGTCGGCGGTACGGGCGCGGAAGGCTCCGGTCTTGCCGTCCGATGGGCGCGCGCCGGCTACCGGGTAATCGTCGGATCGCGTTCGGCCGAGCGCGCGGCTGCGAGCGCGGCAACGCTGATTGAACACGGCGCGGTGGAGGGCAAGACCAACGCCGATGCCGCGAGGGAGGCCGACATCGTCGTCGTCACGGTACCCTTCGCCGCCCAGCGGCAGACCGTGACCGATATCCGCGATGCCGCGCGCGGCAAGATCGTCATCGACGTGACTGTGCCGCTCGTTCCTCCCCGGGTGGCCAGGGTTCAGCTCCCGCCGGAGGGCTCGGCCGCCGCGATAGCGCAACGGATTCTCGGCGATGAGACGCGGGTCGTATCGGCTTTCCAGAATGTCGCCGCGGACCATCTTGCCGATCCCGGGTACGAGCTGGATTGCGACGTTCTGGTATGCGGTAACAGCAAGGACGCCCGGGCGGAGACAGTCGGCCTGATCGAAGCGGCGGGGTTGCGCGGGATCGAGGCCGGGCCGCTCGACAACGCCGTCGCCGCCGAGGCGCTTACCTCGGTGTTGATCTGGATCAACCGGCGCTACGATTCGCCCGGCTCCGGGATCCGCATTACCGGACTGCCGGAGGACGGCGCGGATTGAGCGCGAGCGCGCCCCGGCTCGAAATCGTCGCCCTGGAAGGCGTGCCGGACGTTTCGGAAGGCGACGATCTCTGCGGGATCGTGCTCGATGCCTACGACGCGAGCGGGCTCGCGCCGGAGGCGGGAGACATCCTGGTCGTCGCCCAGAAGATCGTATCCAAGGCGGAGGGAAGGCTGGTGGACCTCGCCACGGTCTCTCCTTCCCCGCGGGCCGAGAAGCTTGCCCGGGAGACCGAAAAGGACGCGCGGGTGATAGAGCTGATCCTGTCCGAGGCCGACGAAGTAGTGCGCACCCGGCCCGGACTGATCGTCGTCCGCCATCGGCTCGGCTACGTGCTTGCGAATGCCGGGATCGACGCTTCCAATGTCGAAGCGGGCGGCGAGGAAAGCGTCCTGCTGTTGCCCGAGAACCCCGACAGGAGCGCGGCTTCGCTGCGCGCGGAAATCGCACGGCGCGGAGGGCTCGCACCCGCACCCGGTGTGATCGTGAGCGACAGTCTCGGGCGTGCCTGGCGAATCGGGACCATCGGAACCGCGCTGGGTGGCGCGGGTGTAACGGCGCTGGCCGATCTTCGCGGGAATCCCGACATGTTCGGCCGGCCTCTCATGGTGAGCGAAGTGGGGCTGGCGGATCAGATCGCTTCGGCGGCCGCGATCGTCATGGGCGAGGCCAACGAACGCCGCCCGATCGCGCTGGTGCGGGGCCTTGCCGCGGCCTCGGAAGGCGCCCGTGCCGCCGACCTGATTCGGCCGCGCGAACTCGATCTGTTCGGCTGATCGTGGCGGGCACGATCCTGGCGCTTGCGGGCGGAGTCGGCGGCGCGAAACTGGCCCGCGGCCTCGCCGACGTCCTCGAACCCGGCCGGCTGACGGTCGCGGTCAACACGGGCGACGACTTCGAACACATGGGTCTGCCGATCTCGCCCGACCTCGACACCGTGATGTACACGCTCGCCGGCCGCGCCAACAAGGAAACCGGATGGGGCGTGGCGGACGAAACCTGGTCGTTCATGGAAGCCATTGGCGACCTCGGTGGCGAGACATGGTTCCGGCTCGGCGACCGCGATCTTGCGACCCATGTAATGCGACGGCGCATTCTGGATGCCGGAAAGACCCTCTCCGAAGCGACGGACGCACTCGCCGGGGCGCTTGGCATCCGCCATCGGATCGTACCGATGAGCGACCGGCCGGTCCGAACCGTCGTGGAGACGGACGAGGGCCCCCTGCCCTTTCAGGACTATTTCGTTCGCCGCCGATGCGAGCCGCGGGTCGCGGCCTTCCGTTTCGAGGGGATCGAAGCGGCCGCGCCGTCGCCGGGTTTGTCCGCGGCGCTCTCCGACCCCGATCTGGGGGCGGTCGTGATCTGCCCGTCCAATCCGTACGTGAGCGTCGCGCCGATCGTCGGCATACCGACCGTCGCGGAGTTCATCGACGCGCGCGACGTCCCCGTCGTGGCCGTCTCACCGATCGTCGGCGGACGGGCGGTCAAGGGACCTGCGGCAAAGATGATGGCAGAACTCGGCGCGGAGATAAGCGCGCTCGGAATCGCCCAACATTACGGCACGCGTATCGACGGACTCGCGATCGACGAGGTCGATGCGGGGTTCGCGCCCGATATCGAGGCCCTGGGCGTCGCGGTCCGTGTCGCGCCGACCGTCATGCGGTCCGAGGAAGACTCGCGGACGCTGGCGCGGGAGACGCTGGCCTTCGCCGACGGGTTGCGATGACGATTTGCGCCATCGTCCCGGTTCGTTCGCTGGCGGACGGCAAGCGCCGCCTTGCCGGCGTCATGGAGGATGCGCAACGCGCGGCGCTCAACGAACGGTTCCTGGTCCATACGCTCGGTCTCGCCGCCGCGCTGACGGGCCCGGCGATACTGGTCAGCCCCGACCCGGCGGTCGCCGAGCATCCGGCGGCGTCGAACGCCGTTCGCGTTTCCGATCCGGGCCGCGGCCTGAACGCCGCGATCGAGGCGGGCCGGCAATGCGCTCGGAGCCGGGGCGCCGAACGGATCGTCGTTTTGCCAACCGATCTGCCGACGGCGCGCCCCGGGGACCTGCTGGCTCTGGCCGGGGCCGGAAGCGCGGTCGCTATCGCGCCGGACCGGCGGAGGCAGGGCACCAACGGCTTGTCCGTCTCCGCCGCGCTCGATTTCGCGTTCCGGTTCGGCGCGGGGAGTTTCTCGGCGCACTTGGCCGAAGCGGAACGGCTCGGTATCGCGCCCGACATCGTCGAAAATCCCCGCCTCGCGCTCGACATCGATACGCCGGAGGACTGGCGCCACTGGCACGAGAACGTCTGATGCGATATTGCCGCGAATTCAGTCCGCAAGGGAGCCACCGATGCATTACGACTACGTCCCGTTGTCCCAACGCAAACCCCTCCGCTGGCCGAACGGGGCCCGGCTCGCGCTGATCCTCACCTTCAACCTCGAATACTGGGACCTCACCAGGGACACGGACGGGCCGTACTACGCCGGCGGGCCGGCCATCCTGCCGGATCCCCTTCCCGGCAACGTGCCGGACTATCCCAACTACACCTGGCGGGAATACGGCCAGCGGGTCGGCATCTGGCGGCTGATGGACATGTTCGACCGCGCCGGCGTGCCCGCGAGCTGCACCATGAACGCCAAGATGGGGCTCGAGCGCCGGGCCGTGATCGACGCCGCGAACGAGCGGGGCTGGGAGCTGGTCGCGCACAACTACGTGCAGACCGACCTTCTCACCAACTATTTCGACGACCCCGAGAAGGAGCGCGAGATCATCCTGGAGACGCTGAGGGTCTACGAGGAAACGGTCGGGAGGCCGGCGAGAGGCTGGCTTTCCTCCTCGCTCCGCGGCAACGCGAACACGGTCGAGACGATCGCCGAGCAGGGACTTATCTTCACCAACGACTTCATGAACGACGATCAGCCCTATCTCATGCACACCGCGAGCGGACCGATCGTTTCCGTTCCCTATTCCAACGAGATCAACGACTTCACCATCTATCTCCGGCGCGGCATGACGAACGACCAGGCGTTCGAGCTGCTGAAAGACCAGTTCGACGAGCTGTACCGCGAGGGCGGCGAGAGCGGCCGGCTGATGAATATCGGTATCCACCCGCATGTCTGGGGCCAGCCGTTCCGCGTCCGGGCGCTACGCGAATTCCTCGACTACGCCAAGGGTTTCGAAGGCGTCTGGTTCGCCAAGCGGGAAGAGATCGCCGAGTGGTATCTCGAGAACCACGAGAGCCATATCGGCTGACCGCCGCGCTCAAATTCCGACGATGGTTTCACCGGCGTTCGGGCTCACCACCTGACCGGTGATCATTTCGGTTTCGTCGGAAGCGAGCCACGCGACGGCATAGGAGATGTCCTCGGGCCGCGTGAAGCGTCCGAGAGGCATCCCTTTCTCGCGCTCGGCGATCTGCTCGTCGGTGTTGGAGCCGCGCGTCATGCCGGTCACGACAAAGCCCGGGGCCACCGCGTTCACCGTGATCCGGTGCGGCGCGAGCTCGCGCGCCCAGCACTTGGTGAAGCCCGAAATGGCCGCCTTCGCCGCCGCGTAATGGGATGCCCTGGGGCTTCCTCCCATCGCGTAGATCGACGAAATGTTCACGATCCGGCCGTACTTGCGCTCCGTCATTCCGGGCACGACGGCCTGAGTCGCGAAGAACGTGCCCCGGACATGAACCTCGAACATCCGGTCGAAGTCCTCGACCGAGATCTCCTCAAGATAGAGGCGTCTGCCTCCGACCCCGGCATTGTTGACCAGAATGTCGATCGGCCCGAACGTGTCGGCGGAATCCCGGATACCCGATCTCAGGGCGGGGACATCCCGGATGTCTACTTTCAGGGGATGGCCCCGCCGACCGCGTTCGCGGATCATCGCGGCCGTTTCGTCCACCTCGTCGATGATGTCGAGAACGATCACATCCGCGCCGCGCTCGGCGAGGAGGAGCGCATGGCCGCGCCCCATCCCGCCGCCCGCCCCGGTGACCAGCGCAATTCTACCTTCCAGAGAACTCTTGGCCATAACCCGTTCCTGTCGTTAGATTCCTATGATCGAAACCCCGCCGTTCGGCGAAATCACCTGACCTGTCATGAAATCCGTCTCGGCCGAGGCGAGCCAGGCGACGGCGTAGGAGATCTCGACCGGATCCGCGATGCGGCCGAGCGGTACTTCCGCGGCCATCGCCGCGATCCGCTCGCGTCCGATCGAGCCCAAGGTCAGGTTGGTTTCGAGCAGCCCGGGCGCGACCGCGTTGACGGTGATGTCGAAGGGCGCGAGCTCCCTTGCCCAGCACTTGGTCAGGCCCGAGATCGCCGATTTCGCGGCCGCGTAATGCGACGCGAAATGGCTGCCGCCCATGGCGAAATTTGAGCTGATATTGACGATCTTGCCGGCGCGCCGCGCCTTCATGCCGGGAACCACCGCCTGGGTGGCGAAGAACGCGCCCCGGACATGAACCTCGAACATGGCATCGAAGGTTTCCGCGTCGATGTCTCCGAGCGCGAGCCCCTGCCCGCCGATCCCCGCGTTGTTCACCAGCACGTCGACCGGGCCGTACGCGCGCTCGGTGTCTTCGATGGCGTCCCGCAGCGCGTCGGTGTCCCTCACGTCGACGCAGATCTCGTACGGCTCGGGACCGGCCTCGCGCACGAGGCCCGCGGTTTCCGCCACGCGGTCGGGATCGATGTCGTGAACCGCCACCCTGGCGCCGCGTTCCGCCATGAGCACGGCGTGGCTCCGTCCCATGCCGCTGCCCGATCCGGTGATCAGGACGACCTTGTCCTTGAGTGTCCGGCCCATTCCCTCATTGTCCTCGATGTGCGGCCGGTCGCGCCGCCGTTTGGATAGGGCTATTTTCCGCCCTCCGCCGCTACCCCACAAGACAGGCCCCGAAGCCCGCCGAATGGTCTCGACCGCCGCCCGCTCGATCTACCTGAACTGCCTCTCTCTCGGGGTGGCGGTCGCGGGAGGGTTCGTATTCTCGGCGCTCGACACGCCGATACCCTGGCTGCTCGGTCCCCTCGCCTTCGTCGCCGGAGTGAATCTGGCCGGTTTTCGCATAGGCTGCCCCAACGGCACGCGGCAGGTCGGGCAGATCGTCATCGGCACCGCCATCGGCCTCCGCTTCACCCCGGACGTGGCGACCGTCGTGTTGAGCCAGGTCCATTGGATGGCCATCGCGGCGGTTATCGCGGTGATGCTGGGCGGCGTAGGCGCTCTGATCCAGGTTCGAATCGCCCGTCTCGACCCGGCGACGGCGTACTTCGGAAGCGTCCCCGGCGGCATGGCGGAAATGCTCACATTGGGCGACCGGTTCAAGGCGGAGCCCGTGGCGACGGCGCTGTCCCAGACGGTTCGCGTCGGCATCATCGTCGTGACCGTCCCGGCCGGGCTGACCTGGCTGGGAACGACCGGCGGCGAGTTCTTCAGCCTTCGTTCGATCCCGGTGGACTGGTCCCTGCTCCCGGTCCTGATCGCGGGCTGCGCCGGTTCCGCCTGGCTTCTCAACCGGCTGGGCGTCACCAATGCGTGGATGCTCGGAGCCGTCGGCTTCGCGGGCGTGCTGACGGGGAGCGAAATCGAACTCTCCGGTCTGCCGGACACCTTCCTGATCCTCGGCCAGCTTCTCATCGGCGCCGCGCTCGGCGAGCGGTTCGATCGGGAACCGATGCGCCGGGCCCCCCGCGTGATCGTGGGTGCGGTCCTGTCGACGATCGTTTTGCTGATCGCGAGTATCGCGCTGGCGGCCGCGATCGGGGCGGTATCGGGAATCCCCCTGACCACGATGATCGCGGCGACCTGTCCCGGCGGTCTCGCCGAAATGAGCATCACTGCGGAAATTCTGGGCCTCGGCGTGCCGCTCGTGACCGCCTATCACATCACGCGGATCGTGGTGATCACGCTGGTGACGCTTCCGCTCTTTCGAATGATCCAACGAAGACCGACAACGTAACCCTTACCGTCCCGCCTGGTTGGCGACGGCATCCGCGGCGGCCTTCACCGTCTCTTCGTCCGCGAGGTACCGGCTGGACTTCACGGTCAGGTCCGCCGCCAGATCGTAAATCAGCGGCAGCCCGGTGGGGATGTTCAGTTCGAGGATTTCCTCTTCCGATATCCCGTCGAGATATTTCACCAACGCCCTCAGGCTGTTGCCGTGGGCGGCGATCATTACCGTTTCGCCGCGCGCCAGGACGGGCGCGACGGTCTCGTGCCAATAGGGCAACACGCGCTCGAGGGTCGTCTTCAGGCTCTCCGCCGACGGCAGATCGGCTTGCGACAGATGCCCGTAACGCCGCTCGAACCGGGGATGGGCGGGATCCTCCGCGTCGAGCGCGGGCGGCGGGGTGGCGTAGCTTCGGCGCCAGATCTTGACCTGCTCCGCCCCGTGCCGGGCGGCGGTTTCCGCCTTGTCGAGCCCCTGGAGCGCGCCGTAATGGCGTTCGTTGAGACGCCACGAGCGCTCGACCGGAACCCACATCTGGTCCATCTCGTCGAGAACGATCCAGAGCGTCCGGATCGCGCGCTTCAAGACCGAGGTGAAGGCGCGGTCGATGCGGATCGCCTCTCCCGCCAGCGCTCGCCCCGCGGCCCGCGCCTCCTCGACGCCGGCCGGCGAGAGATCGACATCGACCCATCCGGTGAACCGGTTCTGGAGATTCCAGTCGCTCTGGCCGTGACGTACCAGAATCAGCGTGGGCACAACGGCGGTTCCTTTCGTTCGGGCGGCGGCCAACGGCCTCAAGCCGGGCGCGGACTGTGTATTCGCGCGATGCGCGGATCGCAAGGCTTGCGAACCGGATCGCTCAGACAGGTCAGCGCGTCTCCGGCCGTTCCGCCGGAGGACGGTCGATGGGAGGCTGGCCGGGCGGACGCGGCACGCTGTCGTCGGGCCAGGGCTGTTCCTTGCGCTCGTCTTCGTCGACGTCGCGCCCGTTGCCCTTGCGTCGGTCGTCGGATTCGCTGTGCATCGGCGCCTCGAATGCACGGATTGCACCGAATTCTTGCGCCATCCCGCGCAGAATGTCGAGACCGTGGCGCAAGATACTGGGGTGGCTGAGGGGATTCGAACCCCCGACCTCCTGGACCACAACCAGGCGCTCTAACCGACTGAGCTACAGCCACCGCAGGAGGAGCGCCTCTCTAGCCCCCGCCTCGCGCGCGCGTCAAGACCCGCCGAAATGCGCGCGCAGGCGCGCGATCGCCTCTTCCAGGGCCGCTTCTTCCTTGCAGAAGGCGAAGCGGGCGAAATGGCGCACCTCGCCGCTCTCGTAGAACGCGCTGACGGGGACGGCCGTGACCCTCGCTTCGGTCGTGATATGGCGGCAGAAATCCACGTCGTCGCCGTTGAAGCCGAGCGGCCGGAAATCGGTGGTCAGAAAGTAGGTGCCCGCGCAGGGCACGATCCCGAAGCTGATATCGGCGAGCCCTGAGGCGAGGAAATCGCGCCGCGCCTGCATGTCGGCGTTGAGCCGCTCGAAATAGGCGTCGTCCTTGCGCAGCCCGTAGGCAACCGCGCTCTGCAAATTGGGCGGCGTGGTGAAGGTCAGGAACTGGTGCGCCTTGGCGATCGGGGTCAGCAGATCCGGCGCCGCCGTGACCATGCCGACCTTCCAGCCGGTGAGGGAGAAAATCTTGCCCGCGGACGCGATTCGAACCGCTCGTTCGCGCATGCCCGGCAACGCGATCGCCGGGATATGGGGCCTGCCGTCGAAGGCCAGATGCTCATACACCTCGTCGCAAACCGCATAGGCATCGTATTCGATGCAAAGCCCGGAGATCAGGTCCAGCTCCTCCCGCGTGAATACCTTGGCGCAGGGATTCATCGGCGTATTGAACAGGATCAGCTTGGTTTTCTCCGAGAACGCGGCGCGCAGCTCGTCGACCGGCAGCGCCCAGTCGGGCGGTTCGAGACGAACCGTCTTCGGGACCGCTCCCGCGCGACGGACGATGGGGAGGTAGGAATCGTAAAGCGGTTCGATCAGAACGGCCTCGTCGCCGGGTTCGATCAGCCCGAAGAGCGCCGCGCCGAGCGCTTCCGTTCCGCCGGACGTGATAAGCACCTCCCGCGGCCAGTCCACGTCGAGGCCGTAGAACCGTTTGGCGTGGTCGGCCACGGCCTCCCGCAGCGGCGGAATCCCCATCATCGAGGGATACTGGTTGACCCCGTTCTCAAGGTAGTCGGCCGCGGCCGCGACCACGTCGGGCGGGCCGTTGCCGTCCGGAAACCCCTGTCCCAGATTGACGGAGTCGTGCTCTTGAGCCAGGCGCGACATGACCTCGAAGATCGTCGTTCCGTAGCCCGAAAGAACGCTGTTGGCGGCCTTCACCGAAATTCTCCCGCTTCGCGCGCGCGGCGTCGTCTAGCATGAACGCCAGCGCCGGGCAAAATCGGCGCGACGGGTTTTCCCGGCCGCCGCCGTGTCCATGGGTAACGGAAACTCATAGCGAAGGAACCTGACATGGCTGCTTTGTCGAAGACCCTGGGCGTCGCTTCCGTCGCCGCCCTGCTCGCTTTCGGTGCGAACGCCGCTCTCGCGCAAACTCCGCCCGCCAACAGCGACCGGGAAACGAGCGCGGCGGGCCAGGAGACGCGGAAGGGGACGAGCTGGCGCGCCGCCCGTTTCCTCCGGCTCTTCGACACCGACGGCAGCGGCACCGTATCGCTGGCGGAAATCCAGGCCGAACAGAAGCGGATCGCCGGGGCGGCCGATGTGGACGGCGACGGCGTCCTGTCGGTCGACGAGTTCCGGCGCCGCGGCCGCCTGATCCGCAGCCTCGGAGCCACCAGCCTGTTCGACATGCTGGATACAGACGGCGACATGAAGGTCACCCAGGCGGAAATCGAGGCGCCGTCCGCGCGCTGGTTCAAGCGCTACGACGCCAACGGCGACGGAACGGTCGCGGCCGACGAGTTGCCGCGAAGGGGCCCGCCCGCCGGCTGGCGGCGCGGTCACCGGCGGTAACCGAGCCGTCCCGGCGGATGGAGCCCGCCCGCCAGCAGCCGGCCGCCGAGGAGACGGACGACGGTCTCGTCCTGCGCCTCGCGGACGGCTGCGACGGCGCCATGGCGACGCTTTCGGGGCGCCATCTCCCGTCGGTTCTGGCCTGCGGGTGGCGTATCCTCGGGGACCGCGCGGAAGCCGAGGATGTCGCTCAGGAGACCTTCGTCCGCTTGCTCCGGAAGGCGCCCGAGTGGCGGACGGACGGCCCCGCTCTGAGGTCCTGGCTGCTGCGGGTGGCGACCAATCTGTGTATCGACCGCCGACGGGCACGCGCGCGTCTCGCCCCGATGCCCGAGAATATCGATCGATTCGAAGACCGCGAGAACGGATCACTGGACGACGACCTTGCGATCCGGCACGCGGTCAGGAAAGCGGTCGCGGCCCTGCCCGATCGCCAGAGGGCGGCGTTGGTGCTCGTGCACTTCCAGGGATTCAGCGGGCAGGAAGCCGCGAGCGCCCTGGGAGTAAGCACGGAGGCCGTCGAATCGCTTCTCGCGCGCGCCCGCAGGCGGCTACGAAAAACGCTGTCGCCTCATATCGAGAACCTTCTGGAAGTGAGGTCGTAACGATGACCAAAAGAGATCTCCCGAATTCGTCCCCGGCATCCGGTATGTCGCTCGGTCGGTTCGCCGAGCTCGCCCAGGCCTATGGCGGCGATTTCGAACGATGGCCCGAAGCCGAACGATATTCCGGGATCTCGCTCGCCGGCCGCTCCGAGGAGGCGAGGACGCTGCTCGCGGAGGCCCATGGGCTCGACTACCTGCTGTCGCGGTTCGGCGCGCCGCCCGCGCCGTCGGATGCGCTCGTGGAGCGCGTGACCGCGCTCGAACGGGACCCGGCAAGCGCCGTGGAAGTTTCGTCTCCGGCCGGACGAACCCCGTTTCGCGCCATGCGATCGAACGCGCTGACGGTGTCGGTCGTCCTCAACCTGTTTCTGGCGGCTGCGCTCGGCGGAGTCTGGATCGGGTCCGGCACCGCGCCCGGCACCGCGTCCGAAGTCGCTTACGGTCTGGCGGACGTCCAGGCGACGCTGTCGGACCAGGACGAAGCCGAAGCCGCGCTCGGCGAAGAGCTGGGAACTCCGGTCCCGATGGACCCGGACTTCGTAGAGTTCGATTCGGACGCCCCCGACGACTTCGACATCGCCAGTTGGCCGGACGCGGAACAACCGTCGATCGGCGGGATTTCGTCGATATAGCGAGGCTTGCCGGGTCGAAACCGCGTTGCCGAAAACGCACCGCAGTGCGTCAAAATCGGAACTTGTTACAACACTTCCCTGAAAGTATACGCTGATCCCGTTCGGTGCCGGCGGCCTGCCGATGTCCCCGGATCGGTCGTGTCCGCGTCTTCGGGCGGCCGGCGTTCGATCCGGCGTCGGACATGGCGAGACGCCTCGACCGACAACAGCCAGTTCCGGACTCCTCCTGTCCCCTCGGGAACCGACCCATGAAAAAGATCGAAGCGATCATCAAGCCGTTCAAGCTCGACGAGGTGAAGGAAGCGCTTCACGAAGTCGGAGTTAAGGGGCTCACGGTCACCGAAGCCAAGGGTTTCGGACGACAGAAGGGCCACACGGAGCTGTACCGCGGCGCCGAATACGTCGTGGACTTCCTGCCCAAGGTGAAGATCGAGGTCGTGCTGGAGGACCAGCAGGTCGAACGCGCGATCGAAGCCATCCAGCAGGCCGCGCAGACCGGCCGGATCGGCGACGGCAAGATATTCATAACCAGCGTCGAGGAAGCCATCCGCATCCGCACCGGCGAGACCGGCGGAGAAGCGCTCTAGGCGCGCCCGCCCGGCGGCCGGAGTTCACGCAACCCAATCGTTCCAGGGAATCCAACCATGTCCGACGCATCCAAAATTCTCGATCTCATCGAGGAGCACGACGTCAAGTACGTCGATTTCCGCTTTACCGACCCGCGCGGAAAGTGGCAGCACACGGCGCAGGCGGTGAAGACGGTCGATGAGGACCTGATCGCCTCCGGCATCATGTTCGACGGCTCGTCGATCGCCGGCTGGAAGGACATCTCCGAATCGGACATGTGCCTGATGCCGGACCCGGACACCGCCGTCCTCGACCCGTTCTCGGCACAGACCTCGCTGATCCTGTTCTGCGACGTGCTGGAGCCCACGACGGGCCAGCCCTACACCCGCGATCCGCGCTCGACCGCCAAACGCGCCGAGGCCTACCTCAACCAGTCGGGTATCGGCGACCGGGCCATGTTCGGTCCGGAGCTCGAGTTCTTCGTGTTCGACGACGTGCGTTTCGAAGTTTCGATGAACAACACCTTCTACTCGATCGACGAGGAGGAAGGCCCCTACAACACCGCGCGGAGCTTCGAAGGCGGCAATATCGGCCATCGCCCGGCGATCAAGGGCGGCTACTTCCCGGTGCCGCCTGTCGATTCGCTGAGCGATCTGCGGGCGGAAATGCTGAGCGTGATGGGCGAAATGGGCGTCGACATCGAAAAGCACCACCACGAGGTGGCACCCAGCCAGAACGAGCTCGGCATCCGCGGCGACGATCTGCTGGGCATCGCCGACCAAGTGCAAATCTACAAATACGTCGTGCAGTGCGTCGCCCACTCCTACGGCAAGACCGCGACCTTCATGCCGAAGCCGATCGTCGACGACAACGGATCGGGGATGCACGTCCACCAGTCGATCTGGAAGGACGACAAGCCTGTATTCGCCGGTTCCAGCTATGCCGACCTGTCGGAGAACGCGCTCCACTACATCGGCGGGATCATCAAGCACGCCAAGGCGATCAACGCTTTCTCGAACCCCACGACGAACAGCTACAAGCGTCTCGTCCCGGGTTTCGAGGCACCGGTTCTGCTCGCCTACTCCGCGCGCAATCGCTCGGCCGCCTGCCGCATTCCGTTCTCTTCGAGCCCCAAGGGCAAGCGCGTCGAGGTCCGTTTCCCCGATCCGTCGGCAAATCCCTACCTCGCCTTCGCGGCCATGCTGATGGCGGGCATCGACGGCATCGAGAACAAGATCCATCCGGGCGATCCGATGGACAAGAATCTCTACGATCTGCCGCCCGAGGAGCTGAAGGGTATCCCGACGGTCTGCCACTCGCTCCGCGAGGCGGTCGACGCGCTCGACGCCGACCGCGATTTCCTCAAGAAGGGCGACGTCTTTACCGACGATCTGATCGACGGCTATCTCGACCTCAGGCGGGAAGAGATCCAGGCCTTCGAGTACACGCCGCATCCGATCGAGTTCGCGCTCTACTACAGCGTTTGAGGATCGCGGAGCGCGGACATCCGGAACGGGGCCGGTTTTCGAACCGGCCCCTTTTTCCCGTTCGTTCCGGCACTGAAACGCAGGGTCTTGTTATTCCCTCGGACCTGGCTACCATATCCTGCGTTTCCCGCTGATCCGATCGGTTTCGCATTCGCAGCTCCGATGCCGCGCGCCGCCGCCAAATCCTCGTCCAGGGCCGAACGTTACTCGGCACGGGACATCGAAGTCCTCGAAGGCCTCGAGCCGGTACGCCGGCGGCCCGGCATGTATATCGGCGGCACCGACGAGGCGGCTCTCCACCATCTCGCGGCGGAAGTGCTCGACAACGCGATGGACGAGGTCGTCGCCGGGCACGCGACATGGATCGATCTCGCGCTCGAAGGGGACGGCTCGGTCACCGTCCGCGACAACGTGCGCGGCATTCCGATCGATCCTCATCCGAAATTTGCTGACAAATCCGCTCTGGAGATCGTGCTCACCACGCTCCACGCGGGAGGCAAGTTCGGCGGCGATGTCTACAAGACGGCGGGCGGGCTGCACGGTGTCGGCATTTCTGTCGTCAATGCGCTCAGCGACCGGATGACGGTCGAGGTCGCGCGCGACCGCACGCTCTGGGCGCAGACCTACAGCCGCGGCACGCCCTCGGGCCCGCTCGAGAACAGGGGAGGCGCCGGGAAAAGGCGCGGCACGACCGTCCGGTTCCACCCCGATCCGAAAATCTTCGGCGATTCGGCATCGCTTCGCGCCGAGCGGCTTTATGCGCTCGCGCGATCCAAGGCCTATCTGTCGAAGGGCGTGGAAATCCGCTGGCGATGCGCCGAGGACCGCCGCCGCGCGTGCCCCGAAGTGCCGGCCAAGGAAACGCTCTGCTTTCCGGGCGGTCTTGCCGACGATCTCAGGGACACGCTTGCCGACGCGGTACTGATCGGCGAGCGTCCGTTCGCCGGCGAGGCCGCGCTCAACGGCGGCGGCCGTGCGGAATGGGCCATCGCGTGGCCGGAAGGCGGGCCGCGCCAGTTCCGTTCCTATTGCAACACGGTCCCGACCCTGCAGGGAGGAACGCACGACAACGGCTTTCGCGCCGCGCTGATGCGGGGCCTCAAGGCTTACGGCGAGCTCGTCGGTAACAGGCGTGCCGCCCAGATTGCCGGCGAGGACGTCCTCGGGGACGCTTGCGGGTTGCTGTCGGTGTTCGTCCGCGATCCGGTGTTTCAGGGACAGACCAAGGACCGGCTGTCCACCGCATCCGTGACGCGGCTGGTCGACAACGCGGTCAAGGATCACTTCGACCACTTCCTGACCGGCGATCCGGCGAGCGCCGGCACGCTCCTCGAATATGTCGTCGAACGCGCCGAGGACCGGTTGAGGCGCAAGCAGGACCGCGCGTTCTCGCGCAAGACTCCGACGCGGCGCGTCAGGCTTCCAGGCAAGCTCACCGATTGCAGCCGGGCGTCGGCCGACGGGACCGAGATATTCCTCGTCGAGGGCGATTCGGCGGGCGGTTCCGCGAAGCAGGCGCGCAACCGCGAAACCCAGGCGATTCTCCCGCTCCGCGGAAAGATCCTCAACGTGGCGAGCGCTTCGGTCGAGAAGCTGCGCCAGAACCAGGATCTCGCCGACCTCGTCCAGGCGCTCGGCTGCGGCCGGGGCACCGAATACGATGACGACAAGCTCCGCTACGAACGGGTCATCATCATGACCGACGCCGACGTGGACGGCGCCCACATCGCCTCGCTCCTGATGACGTTCTTTTTCCGCGAAATGCCGCGCCTGATCGAGAATGGCCATCTCTATCTCGCCGCGCCTCCGCTCTACCGCGTGAGCCAGGGAGGACAAACGCTCTACGCACGGGACGACGAACATCGCGACCGGCTGATCGCCGAGCAATTCCAGGGCCGCGGCAAGATAGAGGTCAGCCGTTTCAAGGGGCTCGGAGAGATGCCCCCGGGACAGCTTCGCGACACCACCATGGACCCGGCGCAGCGGAGCCTCTACCGGATCGGCATCGCCAACGGAGAGGCCGCGGACGGCACCGGATCGACCGAAGACCTCGTCGAACGGCTGATGGGCCGCAAGCCGGAACTGCGGCTCGCCTTCATCCGCGAGCGCGCGCCCGCCGTCGAGGAGATCGATATCTGAGCCTTCGCGGTTCGACCGTCGCCGAACGATCATTTGACAAAAGGGGCCGGAAGGACCAAATGAGGTGCAGCCGCAAGGCAGAGCATCTTCCCTGGTAGAATTCCTTCCGGATATCAATGGGTTTTGACGAACTTGGGCTTGGGCCCGACGTGCTTCGCGCAATCGGGGATGTCGGTTACGAAACGCCGACGCCGATTCAGGAACAATCCATCCCCGCCGCGCTGACCGGCCGCGATATTCTCGGCTGCGCGCAGACGGGGACGGGCAAGACGGCCTCGTTCGTCCTCCCGATGATCGAGATATTGTCTTCGGGGCGGGCCCGCGCGCGGATGCCGCGCTCGCTGATCCTGACGCCGACGCGCGAACTCGCGATGCAGATCGCGGAAAATTTCGACGACTACGGCAAGTTCCACAAGCTCTCCCAGGCGCTCCTGATCGGCGGCGTCTCGATGGACGACCAGTCGAACAAGCTGGATCGCGGCGTCGACGTTCTGATCGCGACGCCCGGGCGTCTGATCGATCACCTGGAGAGCGGCCGTATCCTGTTGAACGACATCAAGGTTCTGGTGATCGACGAAGCGGACAGGATGCTCGACATGGGCTTCATTCCCGATGTCGAGAAGATCGTCGGCCAATTGCCGAAGATCCGCCAGACCCTGTTCTTTTCCGCCACCATGCCGGCGGAAATCCGGCGCCTCGCCGATGCCTTCCTGATGAATCCGAAGGAAATTCACGTGACCCCGCCGGCGAGCCCGGCGGAGACGGTGGTGCAGCATCTCAGCGTGGTCGGGACTCAGGACAAACGGGCGGCTTTGCGCAGCATCATCCGGAGCGAAGACGTTCAGAACGCGCTCGTTTTCTGCAACCGCAAACGCGACGTCGACATCCTGTACCGCTCGCTCAAGAAGCACGGATTCGCGGCGGCGGCGCTCCATGGCGACATGCCCCAGCCCGTTCGGCTGGAAACCCTCGAGGCGTTCCGCAAGAACGAAGTACGGATCCTGGTCGCGAGCGACGTCGCCGCACGCGGGCTCGACATCGTCGACCTTTCGCATGTCTTCAATTTCGACGTTCCCTACAACCCGGAAGACTATATCCACCGGATCGGCCGCACCGGACGGGCCGGAAAGGAAGGCCGCGCGTTCACCCTCGCCACGCCCGACGATACGGATGCGGTGGCAGCCGTCACACGGATGCTCGGTAAGGAAATCCCGGGGTTCGAGGTGGAGGGTCTTGAGGGCGGCCAGCTCGCCGAGCCGTCGGAAAAGCAGGGTCGGAGACGCCGTCCCTCGAAGGCCAAGACCGCCTCGAAGGCCGAGGCGAAGCCTGCCGCCGCCCGCGAGACCGAACCCGCGCCGGCGAGACGCCAGCGGCGCAAGCCGGCGACTACGAAGGAAAAGGCGCCCGCCGTCGAGTCGGTGGTCGGCATGGGCAGCCATGTCCCCGCCTTCATGCTGAGGCCCGCGCGGAGCGGGGAGGCGGGCTGATGCAGACCATCTTCGTCATGGTCAAGTGCGATCTGGGACAAGCCTACAAGGTCGCGGCGGACGCGATCGAACAGATCGAACAGGCCTCGGAAATCCACTCGATTTCGGGCCAGTTCGACCTGTTGATGAAGTTCTACCTGGCCGACGACCAGGACATCGGGCACTTCGTGACGGAAAAGGTCCAGCTGATCCCCGGGGTCAAGGACACGTTCACGCTGATCACCTTCAAGGCGTTCAGCTAAGGTATTTTTCGATCGGGCACGATCCGGGGCCGGCTGCCGCCCGAGAGATCCCCCTCACCCTAACCCTCTCCCCGGTGGGGAGAGGGGACTCGTTCGCCGTCGCCTCCTGCTTACCTTCTCCCCTCCCGCTTGCGGGAGGGGCCGTGGGAGGGTGGGCCGGGGCGGTACGAACTGCGGCGGCCCGGTCTGGTCGGAAAATGCTATAGCCCAGATCGTTCCCCGCAGTGAGGCAGGAATGAAATGTATTCCGCTTCAAGGGAATTCCGAAACTACATTACTTCAGGGGTTAAACCCGCCGGAAACTGGTCGAAACCGTCCAGTCTTAGCGTCTTTCCTGTAACTGTTTCTATGAACTCCGCGCTTTCCGGAACATGAGGAAAGCCTCGCTTCAGATGGCCCCACATTTCGCGCCCTTTGGTCCGCAGCTCCGTTCGAGCCACCGCACGCAGCGTATGAACCCAAACCATCATTGCGGCAGCATCTGATCTTTCCCCGGTCTTTTGAAATTCAGTTGTCAACTTGCTGAGTTCGAGCACGGCTTGGGGCGTCGTACCCATGAGCAAGATTGGATCGAGGAGGTCATAACCCTTGAGTGTCGCGAGGTTGTGCCTCATGTGAGTCGCCGTCGCGACTACCATGCCAATTTCGCCGCCATCCATCCCGCGTAGAATATCCAAGTACCCTCCAATTTCTTTCGCTTGGCGTTTCTTGGACCAATTGTCTATCGCCCGTCCAAACATACCGACCTCATTTCCCTCGCCGCTTCTCTGTTGGGTCAAACCCGGTTCAATCGCGGTCCTCCACAAGGCGGTTGGTCATCTTCCCGAGGCCCTCGACCTCGGTTTCCATCGTGTCGCCCACCTTGAGGAAGGTGCCGGTCCCCATGCCGACGCCGCCGCAGGTGCCGCAGACGAAGATATCGCCTGTCTCGACACCCGAAACGTTGGAAGCGAATTCGATCTGCTCCTCGGGGGTATAGATGAATTGCGAGGTATTGCCGTCCTGCTTGACCTCGCCGTTGAGCGTGAGCCGGATGAACAGGTTCATGTGGTCGCCGACGAAGGCCTTCGGCACCATCACCGGGCCCATGGGCGCGAAGTTTTCGTGGCTCTTGCCGCCGTACCAGTCCGATTTCAGCGCCGGGCGGTCGGGGCGCATGTTGAGGTCGCGGCACGAGACGTCATTGGTCGTCATCCATCCGGCGATGCGATCGAGCGCCTTGTCGGCCCCGATTCTCTTGCCGCCCTTCCAGATCGCGCAGGCGATCTCGGCCTCCCAGTCGATTCTCTCCATGCCGCGCGGGATGGCGATGTCGTCATTGGCGCCGGCGAGCACGGTGGACGCCTTCAGAAACAGATAGGGCATCGAGGTCGACCGGTCGCCGGTAAATTTCGGACCGTCTCCGGGCGTATTGCCGGCGCGGATCATCTCGTCGACATGTTCCTGGAAATTCTGCGCCGCGTTCAGGATCTTGCCCGGCTGCTGGACCGGCGGCAGCGCGCGCAACCCGTCGAACGGGGCGGAAATGTCCGCGAAGCGGTCGCTGTCCGCGCCTTCGTCCTCGATGAAGGCCACGATCTCCTGGAGAACCGGGAAATTGTGGTCCCAGCCTTCCAGCATGTCCTGGATGTCGCCTGTCGCCGTCAGGGGACCGGCCTTGCCGCGCGCGCTGTCCCTGTAGGCAGGATAGACGCCCGCTATGGAAAAAGCGCGTTCTCCGAGGACGATCGCGGCGAACGAGCCGGCCGGTCCGCCGGAAAGGGTCGCTAGCGAAAATACGGTTCCGTTCATCGTTATCCTCCGGTTCCGGTGTTCAGATCGCTCGTTCCCGCGCCTTCCAATAGGGCGCGCGGATCAGGTTCTTCTGGATCTTGCCGACGGCGGTCCTGGGCATCGAGTCCACGAAGCGGATATGGCGCGGCCGCTTGTGACGGGCGATTCGGTCCGCGACGAACGCGATCAGCGTCTCCTCCTCGGCTCGGGCATCGGCTTGGAGCACGACATGGGCCGCCGGCACCTCCCCCCAGCGGTCGTCCGGAATGCCGAACACGGCGCATTCGCCGACCGCCGGATGCCGGGAGAGCGCGTCCTCGATCTCGCTGGGATAGATGTTCTCGCCGCCCGAAACGATCATGTCCTTCGACCGGTCGACGAGGTACAGGAATCCCTCTTCGTCGAGATACCCCACGTCGCCCGTGCGAATCCAGCCCTCGGCAGTCAGCACTTCGGCGGTGGCTTCGGCGTCCTTGTAGTAGCCGAGCATCCGGTGTGTTCCCCGGGTTACCAGCTCGCCGATCCCGCCGGACGGCAGCGGCCGGTCTTCGCCGTCGAAGATCGCGATGTCCACATCTTCGAACGCGCGCCCGGCGCTTCCCATCTTGGAGCGCGCGAACCGCGGCGGCCGCACGGTCAGATTGCCGGTTTCCGACTGGCCGTACTGCTCCACCCATTCGAGATGGGGCAACGCTTCCATCATCCGTTCCGCAAGCGCGTTCGGCATCGGCGCGCCGCCGAAATTGCAATAGCGCCATCCTCTGAGGCGATCCGCCGAGAAGCGCGGATGTCCGATCACCGCGTTGATCTGGGCCGGAACCAGAAAGGCCGCCGTCACGCTCTCCTCTTCCACCAGCCTCATGAACTCTTCCGCGTCCCAACGCGGCATCAACACCTGCGTGTTGCCGTTGAGGACGCCGGTCTGGAACCAGACCAGGAGGCCGGCGATATGGAACATCGGGGTCGAGCAGCAGAACACGTCGTCGTCCTTCAGCTCGAACTCGCGCCGTGCGCGCACCGATCCGATCGCCCGCGACTCGTGGCTGGCCACGACACCCTTCGGCAGCCCGGTGGTGCCGCCGGTGAAGTTGATCAGGCAGGGGTCGCCGGGCGCGACGGCGGCCGGAGGCGGGCCGTCGGAGGCGCCGGAAAGGAAGTTTTCGTAACGCTCCGCGCCCTCGGGCGCGCCGCCGCCGATGACGACGATGCGCTCCAGCCCCGGAACCCGCTCTCGGAGACCGACGACCTCTCCGGCCAGGCTCTCATCGACGAACAGGGCTTCGATATCCGTATCAGCGACGATCCGGTCCAGCTCTCCGTCGGAAATCCGCGTCGACAGATGCGCCAGAACCGCGCCCGAGCGCGCCGCGCCGAAGTGGATTTCGGCATATTCCGGCCGGTTGGAAGACAGGATCGCGATATTGCGTCCCCGGCCGTAGCCGGCGCGGAGCAACGCGTTGCCGACCCGGTTGGCCGCCCTGTCGAGCGCCGCGAAGCTCTGCTCGAACCCGCCCATCCGGATCGCCGCCTTGTCCGGGACGCGCGCCGCCGCGTCGGAGAGGATTTCGCCGATCAGCATCCTACCGTGTGCCGCCTGCCCGGCCGGTGGACATCGCCCGCGCCGGGTTCGATATAGGAGGAATGAACTATCGCGTCAGCCTGAACAAGCCCGGCGGCGAACGCTGGGCCGGGATCGACGTGCCCGCGGGTCGGACGATCCTCGAGGCCGCGTTGGGACAGGGAATCGACTACCCGCACGGATGCCGGTCGGGCAACTGCGGGGGATGCAAATCGCATCTGATCTCGGGAGAGGTCGAGATGAGCCCCTACTCCCCGTTCGCGCTGACCGAAGAAGAACGCCGCCGGGACCTGATCCTCGCCTGCCGCTCCGTTCCCTGGTCGGATTGCACAGTTCAACCCGTCGAGGCGGACGAGGAGGCGGTGCATGCAAGCCGGCGTCTCGATTGCCGGGTCGCCGGAATCGACCGTGCGACCCACGATATCCGTATCCTCTCGCTCGAAATAGAGAGCGGAGGGCCGTTCGACTTTACCGCCGGACAGTACGCGGCGCTCGCCTTCGAGGGCCTTCCGGCACGCGATTTCTCGATGGCGTCCCCACCCGGTGCGACGCGGCTGGAATTCCACATCCGTCTCGTCTCCGGCGGCCGGGTCACCCGCCACGTCCTCGGCGCTCTCAGGGTCGGCGACCCGGTCTCGGTCAACGGTCCGATGGGAACCGCCCACTATCGGAAGAGCCACCGTGGGCCGATCCTGCTGGTCGCGGGCGGCTCCGGTCTCGCCCCGATCAAGTCGATCGCCGAAACCGCGCTCGCCGGCGGCGCCGCGCAGGACATGTTCCTTTATTTCGGTGCCAGGGCGGAGCGCGATATCTACCTGGAAGAACACTTCACTGCCCTCGCCTCTCATCATCCCAATCTCCGCACGGTTACCGTTCTGTCGGAACCCGACGTTCCGACCGGCCGCCGCACCGGCTGGCTTGCGGACGCGCTCACCGCCGATTTCGACGACCTCGACGGGTTCAAGGCCTACCTCGCCGGTCCTCCCGCGATGGTGGAAAGCTGTACCGAAAGCCTGCACGCGCTCGGCCTCTCACGCAGGGACTGCCACGCCGACCCGTTCTATACTGAAGCCGAGAAGGCAAGCGACGGTTCAGGCTGAGGAACGGCATGAGCGATTTTCCCCAGGTCGAAAGCGTGGAGGCCTTTCGCGGCGCGCCGGAGGAGTACCGGGAGTGCTGCCGCAAGATCGTGATCAGCCACGCGATCAACGAGCTCTACGGCTCGCGCGTCTATGACGAGCCGGCGATCGCGCTCGCGCCCACGCCCTACGCCAAGTGGCTGACCTGCCGGATCGTGATGGAGGAATACGGCCATCACTACCGCTTCTTCGAACTGGGCCGGGAGATGGGGATCCCCGAGGATCGCATGCTGCCGGAGAAGACCGAGAAAAGTCCGCTGTCCGTCATGAATTTCGACCTCAAGACCTGGGAGGAGTTCTGCGTCATCAAGATGCTGGGCGATCTGGCGGAAATCCTTCAAGTCGAAGACCTTGTACAGTGTTCTTTCCACCCGGTCCGAAGACTGGCCCGGATGACCATGCCGGAGGAGCACTTCCACGCCGAATTCGGCGAGAATTTCTGCACCGACATCTGCCAGAGCGACGACGGCAAGGCGCTGATCCAGGGTCATATCGACCGGATATTCCCCCTGTTCCCGCCGTTCTTCGGACGCTCCGGCTCGCGCAACAATGCGCTCTACCGCAAGTGGGGCATCAAGAAGCGCACCAACGAGGCGATGCGCGAGGACTATGTCCGCCGGGCACGCGAGGTCGTCGTGGGCAAGCTCGGTCTCGTCCTGCCGGCATTCGATGCCGACGACCCGGCTGCCGCCGCGATCCATTGACGCAACCGTTCGATCCGGCGCGCTACGAGAGGGTCCGCCTGCCCCTCCTCGAAGCCGAGACCCTGCCGCCCGCGTGTTACACCGATCCCGCCTTCTTCGCGCGGGAGATGGACCGCATCTTTCGCGTTCACTGGAACCTGGTTTGCCGCGCGGATGAGATTCCCGAGCCCGGGAACTATCTCGCGGTCGATCTGGCGGGGATACCGGCGATCGTGCTCCGGGATGACGACCGCACGCTTCGCGCTTTCGCCAACACCTGTCGGCATCGCGGTTCGCGCCTGCTTTCCGGCAGCGGTACCGCGAAGGCGATTTCCTGCCCCTATCACGGCTGGAGCTATGCCCTCGACGGCAAGCTGATCGCCGCGGCCGGGATGGAAGAAACGAAGAATTTCGATCCCACCGAATTCGGCCTGATTCCTCTGAGCCTGGCCGAATGGGCGGGTTTCGTGTTCCTCAAATTCGGCGCCGGAGGCGAGGAAATCGACGAGCATCTCGGCAACCTTTCCGGCTACCTCGAATCGCACGAGGCGGAACGCATGGTCTGCCTCCATCGGCGCACCTACGATGTCGCCTGCAACTGGAAGCTCTGCCTGGAAAACCAGCGTGAGAGCTATCACGTCGCGGTCGTTCACCGGGGAACGCTGAAGGACCAGCTTCCCGAACAGCTCGAGGCCTTCGGAAACTGGTCGGGTTCCTGGTTTCGCCACGAGGGTTCGATCGCGGCGAGGCTCGACGCGGAAAAGACGCTGCCGCCGATACCGACCCTCGAAGGGCGCGCGGCCGAAGGGACCTATTTCATCGGGCTCTATCCCGCTTCGTTCCTGGTCTTCACGCTCGACTGCATGTGGTGGATGTCGTTCCGGCCGATCGCCCCGGACCGGACACAGGCGGTCACCGGGCTCTGCTTTCCCGAGACCGCGACGAGACGGCCGGATTTCGCGTCGGTGTTGCCGGACTACATCGCCAGGACCGACACATCGCATCCCGAGGACAACCGTGCGACGGAGATGCAGCAGCGGGGTCTCGCTTCGCCCCACGCGCGCGCGGGCCGCTTCAGTCGCCGCGAGGCCGGCGTTCACGCGGTCGACAACTGGATTCTCGACCGGGTCCTCGATACCGGCGGAAAAGACTGAAACGCGCTCAGCGCGAGGACAGGATCACCGAGAGCAGGTTGCCGGCGTAGTCGGCGGCCTTGTCGGTCTCCATCAGGCGTGCGTTGGAGAGGAACTGCTTGCAGGTGATGAGCGCATCGCGCCGCCGCGCGGTCAGGGTTGCGAGCAGCGCCTCGGTCTCGTCGCGCAACGCCGCGGCGGGAACGACATTGCTGACGAAGCCCAGCGTTCTCGCGGTATCCGCGTCGACCGTCCCGGTCGAATAGACCAGCCACGCGATCGCTTTCGGCATGGTGCGGTCGATATGCGCGCACATGGCGAGCGTGGGCGGCAGGTCGTGAGTCATCTCGGGCAGGCTGAATAGGGCATCGTCGGCCGCGATCGTGATGTCGCATACGGCGGCCGTAGCACAGCCGAAGCCCGCGGCCCGGCCCTGGACGGAAGCGACGACGGGGATTTCCGCGCCCCGAACGGCGGCGTAGAGACCGAGGATGGGGCCGGTCAACCCCTCGCGCATTTCCAGAGCCGTCCTGCCACCGCCGCCCGCGCCGGGCTCCCGGCCGACGCAGAAATCGTCCCCTGTCCCCGTCAACACGACGGCCTTCAGCACGGGATCGCGGCCGGCCTCGTTCAGAAGCCGCGTGAGCTCCGCGATCATTGCGGCCGACATCAGGTTGCCTTCCTCTGGTCTGTCGATGCTTACGCGGGCGATTTCGCCGTCCTTTACGAGGTCGATCCGGCTGTCTGACATTCCTAATCCTCCTGGGGGCGCGGTTCCCCGACGATTCCCGCGGCGAGCGCCGCCTCGATTTCTTCCTCCGCCAGCCCGAGCACTTCCCCGAGCACGTCGCGCGTGTTCTCGCCCAGCAAAGGCGGAAAGGCGGCCGGGGACGGCGTGTCGTCGTCGAACTTGATCGGGTTGCCGGCGACGCGGACCCGCCGGCCGTCGCGCGCGGTCAGGTCGAGCACCATGTCGCGGAGAACGATCTGCGGATTGGAAAACGCGGCCCCGAGTGTATTCACCCTGCCCACCGGGATACCCGCCTCCAGCAGCAGCGGCACCCAGGCGTCGGCGTCCTTCTCCCGGAACGCCGCTTCGAGGAGCGGCCAGAGCTCGAACCGGTTGGCGTAACGGTCGTCGTTGGTCGCGAAACGCGGATCGTCGGCTAGCTCCTCCCGTCCCAGAACACCGCAGAGCGCGCGCCACATCCGTTCGGTGTTCGCGGTGATCACGAGCTCGGTGCCGTTCCCGGCGTCGAACGAACGGTAGGTGGGGATCGAGGCATGACCGCGACCCTGGCGGCCGGGCTCGTCCCCAGAATGCAGGAAATAGGCCGCCTGGTAGCAGAGCATCGCCACCTGGCAGTCCAGCATGGCGACGTCGACCAGCCGGCCCTTGCCGGTGCGCCGCCTGGCTTCCAGCGCCGCGAGAACGCCGATCGTGCCATACATGCCGGCGCAGAGATCGCCGATCGGGATGCCCGCGCGCACCGCCGGCTCGCCGGGCTCGCCGGTCATGCTCATGCCGCCCGAGAGAGCCTGGACGATCATGTCGTAGGCAGGGCGATCGCGATCCGGGCCGTTCTGGCCGAACCCGCTGATCGAACACCAGATCAGCCCTTCGTTCTCGCTGGCGAGCTCTTCGTACACGAGGCCCAGCCGGTCGAGGACACCCGGGCGGAAATTCTCCATAACGATATCGGACGCGCCGACCAGCCGCTTCACGAGCGCGAGGCCGTCGGCCGACTTCATGTCGGCGACCACGCTCTTCTTGTTGCGGTTGACGCTGAGATAGTAAGCGCTGTCGGGACCGATGAAATGCGGCGGGAGGCTGCGCGACCAGTCGCCGGACGGCGCCTCCAGCTTGATTACCTCGGCGCCGAGATCGCCGAGGATCTGGGTCGCGAAGGGGCCCGCGAGAAACTGCGTCAGGTCGAGGACGCGGACGCCTGCGAGGGGGCGCGGCTCGCTCACCCCGTGCGCGCCCGGGCGTCGTCGATCAACTCCGTCAGCCGCCCCGGCATGATCGGAACGTCGTCGAGCGCGATGCCGAACGGGCCGAGCGCGTCTTCGACCGCAGCGACGATCGCGGCGAGCGCCGGTATGGTGCCGCCCTCTCCCGCTCCCTTGACGCCCAGCGGGTTGTTCGGCGTGGGCGATTCGACGTGCACGACGTCCACCCTCGGCACGTCGGGTGCTCCCGGCAACAGGTAGTCGGCGAACGTCGTGGTCAGCGGCTGGGCATCGTCGTCGTAGCCCATCCATTCGAGCAGGGTGTTGCCGATGCCGTGCGCGCAGGCGCCCTGTACCTGCCCGTCCACGATGAACGGGTTGATCAGGTTTCCCGAATCGTGCGCCATCGCGAATTTGAGTATCTCTACATCGCCGGTCTCGGGATCGACCTCGACCTCGACCACGGCGGTGCCGTTGCAATAGGCGGCTTGCGGCGGAGAGAAATACTCCGTCGACTCGAGGCCGGGCTCCACGCCGCCGGGGAGCGAAAAGCCCGGCATCCCGCGCACCGCGCGGGCGACATCGCGCAAGGTCGTCGAAACCTCCGGTACGCCCTTCACGAAGATACGCCCGTCCTCGATATCGAGGTCTTCCTCGGCCGCTTCGAGCAGGTGGGAGGCAATCTTGATCGCCTTTTCGCGCACCGAGGTCGCGGCGAGATGAACGGAATTGCCTGCGTTGACGGCAATCCGGCTCGCGAAGGTCCCGATACCGTTGGCGATCTTGCCGGTGTCTCCGACCTCCACCGCGATGTCCTGCGGATCGACACCGAGAGGCTCGGCGCAGAGCTGGGCGAGCGTCGTCCAGTGCCCCTGCCCCGAATCGCCGCCGCCCGTATAGACGGTGACCTTGCCGTTCGCGTGGACCCGCACCGTGGCGCCCTCGAACGGCCCGAGACCGGTGCCCTCGACGAAGTTGGCGATACCGATCCCTATGTGGCGGCCCTCGACCACCGCCTTCGCCCGGCGGTCGGCGAAGCCGTCGTAATCGGCGAGCGCCAGCGCTTCCGCCTGGCAGCGGGGATAATCGCCGCTGTCATAGGTCATCGGCTGGCCGTCGCGGAAGATCAGCCCGAAGGAGTAAGGCATCGCCTCGGTGGGGATGAAGTTGCGGCGGCGGATCTCCGCCCGATCGATGCCGAGACCGTCGGCCGCGCGGTCGAGCAAGCGTTCCATCGCAAACACCGCCTGCGGCCGCCCCGCGCCGCGCACCGGAGTCACCGCCACCTTGTTGGTCAGGGCGACGCGGGTGGTGAGCTCGTAGGCCGGAACCACATAGGGCCCGGGAACCGTTGTCGCGGAAATGTAGGGGCTGATGATCCCCCAGGGCATATAGGCCCCGGTATCGTGGATCATCGTCCCGCGCACGGCGAGGATCTTGCCGTCGCCGTCGCAGGCGAGCGCCATGTCCCAGTACTGGTCGCGTTCCTGGTTGGTGGCGACGAAGTTCTCGCGCCGGTCCTCGACCCACTTGATCGGCCGGTCGAACATCATCGCACAGAGCGGGATAAGCGCTTCCTCGACGTAATAGACGGTCTTGGGACCGAACCCGCCGCCGACCTCGGGCGCGATGACGCGCAAACGATCGGCCGGCCAGTCGAGCATGTCGACCACGTTCTGCTTCACGAGAAAAGGCGATTGCGTCGCCGACCAGAGAGTCACCACGTCCCGTAACGTATCCGGCTCGGCGACGATCGCCCGGTTCTCGATGGCGAGGCCGGCGCCCCGGTGGCTCCATAACGAGACCTCGAACACGTGCTCCGCGCCCGCGAATACCGAAGCCGCGTCGCCGTAACCCAGCTTGAACTCGGCGCAGAGGTTGTTGTCGCTCTCCGCGTGGCACGGTTTCGCGTCGTCTGCCAGCGCGTCGCGGCAATCCGATGCGGCGGGCAGGATTTCGTAATCGATCGCAACCGCGGCCGCCGCGTCCTCGGCCCGGTAGCGTGTGTCCGCGAGCACCATCGCGATCGGCTCGCCGACGAAACACACCTCCTCGTCCTCCAGCAGACGTTGCTGGAAAGGCTGCGTGATCGCCGGATTGGGGACCTGGAACGGAACCCGGACCGACCGGAGATCGGCCGGCAGGTCGGCGGTCGTCACTACCTTGACGACGCCCGGCATCGCTTCGGCCGCGGAGGCGTCGACGCCACGGATCCGCGCATGCGCATGGGCCGAGCGGACGAACGCCGCCTCGAGCATTCCCGGCAGGTGTATGTCGTCCGTGAAGACCGCGCGGCCGGTCAGGAGCGCCGGGTCCTCCATGCGTCGGACCCGGGCGCCCATCGCCTTGGCACCCATGGAATCAGGCCTCGGCCTCGCCTCTCAGGCGGCCCGCCGCGTCGAGCGCCGCGTCGACGATCCCCTGATACCCGGTGCAGCGGCAAAGGTTGCCGGAAATGGCGACCCTCACTTCCTTTTCGGTCGGGTTCGGGTTGTCGCGCAGGAATTCGAGTAGCGTGGTCAGCATTCCCGGCGTGCAGTAACCGCATTGCAGCCCGTGATTGTCCATGAACGCCTGCTGCAGCGGGTGCAACTCTTCCTCGTTGGGCGCGATGCCCTCGATCGTCAGCAACTCGTGCCCGTCGGCCTGGACGGCGAGCATCAGGCAGCTCCGCGCGGTTATCCCGTCGAGCAGGATCGTGCAGGCGCCGCAGACCCCGTGCTCGCAGCCGACATGGGTGCCGGTGAGCTCGCACTCGTGACGGATGAAGTCGGAGAGCAGCAGCCTAGTCTCGACCTCGCGCTCATAGGTGTCGCCATTGATGGTGACGCTTACGCGGCGCCGGTCAGCCATTGGAACCTCCCAGGCGCGTCTGCGCCTTCTCGAGCGCGCGGCGCGACAGGACCGCTGCCAGGTGCTGCCGATACGAGGACGGGGCGTGTATGTCTTCCAGCGCGTCGAACGCGCGCGCGGTCTCCGCCGCTTCGCGGAACAGCTCGAGCTCGGGCGTCTGGTCGAGAATCATTTCCTCCGCCTCGGTGCAGCGGAGCGGCGACGGCCCCACGCCGCTGACCGTGATCGAGATCCGGTTCACCTTGCCTGTGCCGTCGGTCGTCATCAGCGCCCCGGCGGAGACGATCGCGAAGTCCCCGTGCCGGCGCGCGAACTCGATGAAGGCGTAGCCGTGGCCGTCCTCCCATAGCGGGAAGGTCGCGCCGGTCACCATCTCGTCGAGCTCGATGGAAGGCGTCATGTAGCCGGCCGGAAAGTCGGCCATCGCGATATCCCGCTTTCCCCGCTTGCTCTCGACATGAATCGTGGCGTCGAGCGCCATCGCCACCGCGGGGAGTTCCGCCGACGGATCTAGGTGGGCGAGGCTGCCCCCGAGCGTACCGCGGTTGCGGGTCTGGCGGTGGCCGACCTGAAGGATCGCCTCGGTCATGATCGGACAACGGGCCGAGACGACGTCGGAAAACTCGATGTCGCGCTGGCGCGTCATGCCGGCGATTTCGAGCGACCCGTTCGCGGCCGCGATTCCGGACAGCCCTTCGACCCGGTTGAGATCGATCACGTCGTCGGGAAGGACATATCGCATGTTGAGCATCGGCATCAGCGACTGCCCGCCGGACAACAGCCGCGCGTTGTCCTTTGCCGCCAGAAGATCCAGCACTTCGGGGATCGTTCGTGGATCGTGATAAGTGAAAGGCGGAGGTTTCATACCTTGCCCCTAGTTGCAAAAGACATGGATCGAGCAGGCGCCGTGGTCGAAGCCGGAGATTCCCCCGCCCGTGCAGTGGGTGAGCCCCACCTTCGCACCGTCCACCTGGCGCTCGTCGCACTCGCCGCGAAGCTGGCGCACGATCTCGACCATCTGCGCCGCCCCCGTCGCGCCCACCGGGTGGCCCTTGGAGAGGAGCCCGCCCGAGGGGTTCACCGGTATCCGTCCGCCGAGCGAGGTCTCGCCGTCCTCCAGCAACCTCGCCGCATCGCCCCGCTCGCAGAACCCCAGCGCCTCGTAATACAGAAGCTCGGCGATGGTGAAGGCGTCGTGCACTTCCGCCACGTCGACATCTTCCGGCCCGACGCCGGCCATCTCGTACGCTTCCTTCGCGCCGCGCACCGTAATCTCGGGCGTCGTCATGTCCCGGTAGCCGGTCAGGTATTTTCCGGATGCAAGCTCGGAAGCGAGCACGCGGATGGGCTTCGAGCTGTATCGCGAGGCGACCGAATCGGCCGCGATCACCAGCGCGGCTGCGCCATCGCCCGACGGGCAGCAATGGAGCAGGGTGAACGGGTCGGCGATGGGGCGCGCCGCCATTACCTCGTCGACGGTGATCCGGTTCCGGTACTGGGCATCTGCGTTGAGCGCGCCGTGGTCGTGCGCCTTGACGGCGACCCCGGCGAGCTGCTCGGCCGTCAACCCGTAATCGTGCATGTAGCGCTTCGCCCGCATGCCGTAGAGCGCGGGCATCACCATACCGTGCGCGACCTCGAAATCTTCCCGTTCGAGAGGCAGCGTGCCGCCGCCGAACCTGGTCAGCTTTTCGACGCCGATGACCAGGGCCACGTCGTAGAGGCCGCTCGCGACCGCGATCCAGGCCTCGCGAAACGCGCTGGACGAAGACGAGCAGGCGTTCTCCACATTGACGATGGGAAGACCGGTCAGGCCGATCGCCTTCAGGACCCGCTGCCCCGACATCATCCCGCCGAGCGCGGTTCCGCACCAGGCGGCGCCTATATCCGACTTCGCGACGCCGGAATCGTCGATCGCCTGCTTGACCGCCGGCCAGGCTATCTCGGCCAGGGTCTTGTCCGGCTGCTTGCCGAACCTGACCATGCCGGCGCCGATCACGGAGACCTCACGCATCGTCGCCTTCCGGTCGGCGGGGGCGGAAGGCGTAGCTCGAAAAGGCCTCGCCGTCGGCGTCGTTGCCGAGCACCGCGGTGGTCAGTTCGACCTCCATCTCCATGGACAGCTGCTCTTCCGCCGCGTCCACCACGTGGGTGAAGACGCGTACCCCCTCGGGCAGGTCCACATAACCCGCGATGTAGGGAACGGACCAGCCGCGCGGCGCGACATGAACGGTGCAATAGCTGTAGAGCCGCCCGCTCCGCCCGAGCGCCACCTGAGCCATGTCCTCCCTCATACATTCCGGGCAAAGGGGCACCGGGGGAAATACCCGGGTCGCGCAGTCCGAACACACAGACCCGATCAGGGTTGGCCGTCCGTCCTCCCCAACCCTGACCGCTTCGCCCGCGATCAGGGGCGGTTCCGCGTGGACCGTCTCGGCCAAACTCGACTCCTTCCGGGAAAGTCTCTCCGGCAAGGAAGGAATCTATTCGGATCGCCGATCGGAGCAAGGACAATCGGAACTCGCGACGCGCCGTCGCATTTCCGCGTTTGACAACGGAGCGTGTCGATGCGGACTCTTCGGGGAGCCAAATCGAGTTCGTTCGACGGAAAGCGCGTTATGCCCCAACTCCATCGCCGGTGGCGGCGGCTATTTCTCGTACTTGCCGCCGTAATTCCGTATCTGGCGACGCCCGCACTTGCCGCGAATTCGGCCGTCGTCTTCATGTACCACCGTTTCGGCGAGACCACCCATCCATCGACCAACACCACGATCGCCCAGCTCGAATCGCACATCGAACTGCTCACGAGCGGCGGGTTCACCGTCCTTCCCCTGCCGGACATCGTGGCCGCGATCCGCGAAGGTCGGGACCTGCCGGACCGAACGGTAGGGCTGAGCGTCGACGATGCGTTCCTGTCGCTCTACACCGAAGGCTGGCCCAGGTTTCGAGCGGCCGGTCTACCCCTGACCCTGTTCGTCGCGACGGGACCGATCGACCGGGGGTACAGCAACTACATGAGCTGGGACCGGATCCGAGAGGTGGCGGCGGCGGGCGTGATCATAGGTAGCCAGACCGAGACCCATCCCCATATGCCGGTTCTGACGCCCGAAGAGAACGCGGCCGAGCTCGCGAGATCGAACGCGCGGTTCGAACGCGAGCTCGGCATGCGTCCAACCCTGTTCGCCTACCCGTACGGCGAGAACAGCAGCGCGGTTCGCGACGTTGTCGAACGCGCGGGCTTCCTCGCCGCGTTCGGGCAGCATTCCGGCGTGCTCCACCGCGGCGCGGACCGCTTTTTCCTGCCGCGTTTCGCGCTGAACGAGACCTATGGCAGCGCGTCCCGGTTCAGGCTCGCGGCCAATGCGCTTCCCATCGGGGCAAAAGACATCGTTCCCGCCGACCCCCTGTTGACTTCGGAAAACAACCCACCCGGGTTCGCGTTCACCGTCACCGGCCCGGCGGTCGGCGCTCTCGCGTCGATCGCGTGCTACGCGTCCGGCCAGGGACGCGCCGACATCGAACGGCTCGGAGAAAGCAGGGTTGCCGTCAGGGTCGGGAAGGCGTTTCCGCCCGGCCGCGCCCGAATCAACTGCACGATGCCGGCCCGAAAGGGCCGTTGGCGCTGGTTCGGAATGCAGTTTTACGTGCCCCGGCCGTGACGCGGGCGGAGGTCAGGCGGCGGACCGCATCTTGAGCTTCAGGCCGACCACACGATAGATGTCGAGGCCGGTCAGGCTGACGATCTCCCGCAGCGGGAGCGTCGTCTCGGACAGCAGCACCTTGGCGAAACTTTGCGGGCTGCGGCTGCGCTGGCTGAAGGTTCGGGCGCCCGATGCCGAAGGCTTGGCGGCCGGCTCACGGACGCCCCCGTCGAGTCCCCGCTCCTTCGCTTCCCTGAGAGCCCGTTCGTAGCGTTCCTTGTCCGCGCGGAAGCGGGCTTCGGAAAAAGCGATGATCTCGCCCATTTCCCGCGCCGTATAACGGTGCGCCCGCTGCGGCGTCTGCGCCGTTGGGGCCGGGGCGCGAGGCTCTCCCGCCACTTCCTGCAGCGACATGCCGTGGCGCCTCGCAAGCCTTCGCGCGGCGTCGAGAGCATTGGCGCGTTCGCCGGGAAACGGGCTATCGGCCGCCACCTTGAGCAGCGCGTTGAAGCGCGTGCGCTCTTCGGCGGAAAGCGGTGTCCGGTTTCCCGGTATTTCGGCGGTCGACACCATGTTGCCAGCGTACCACAAAAGCTCCGGAATCAACCCGGCTCGTCGGGTTGAAAGCTGCGCGCTCCTGGCCCATTTTCTGTTTCTGAAAGGTGCGATCCGGGCCGCGGGCGCGCCTTCGTTCCATGTAGCGGACCGGGGAAGGCCTGCCGATGACGATTGCGAATGCCGAGCGGACCGGAGTCGTCAAACCGGTTGCCGAGTACGGCCCGCTGATCGTCTTTTTCGGTGCCTACGTTTTTGCCGACCTGATCACCGCTACGGCCGCGCTGATGATCGCGACTGCGGCCGCGCTCGCGCTTTCCTACGCGGTGGACCGCCGGGTGCCGCTCATGCCGCTGATCACGGCGGGCGTGGTCGGCGTGTTCGGCGGCCTCACCCTCTGGCTCAACGACGAGACATTCATCAAGCTCAAGCCCACGATCGTGCAGGCCATGATTTCGGCGGTATTGCTGGGCGGCCTCGTCTTCGGCCGTTCCCTCCTCAAGCCGGTGCTCGGCGCGGCGTGGCAGATGAACGAGGAGGGCTGGCGTCTTCTGACGCTTCGTTTCGGAGTGTTCTTCGCCGCGATGGCGCTTCTGAACGAGCTGGTGTGGCGTACCCAAAGCACCGATTTCTGGGTGAGCTTCAAGGTGTTCGGGATCATGGGGCTGACCTTCGTGTTCATCCTGACCCAGCTTCCGCTGCTCAACCGCTACCGGGTCGCCGATCCGGCAGCCGGCGGCGGGAATTGATCGCCGCCCAAATCGTGCTATTTCAGGCTCCAGCGAAGCCTCCTGAGAACCGATCGGAGCAACCATGTTCATCCAGACCGAGCAGACCCCGAACCCGGCGACCCTGAAATTCCTGCCGGGCCGTACGGTCATGGCCAAGGGCACGGCCCATTTCGCACACGCAGAATCGGCGGCGGCATCCCCGCTTGCCTTGCGGCTGTTCGACATCGACGGGGTGACGGCGGTTTTCTTCGGCGCCGATTTCGTGAGCGTCACCAAGGACGATTCGCTCGAATGGTACGTGCTCAAGCCGTCGATCCTGGGCGCGCTGATGGAGCATCTGACGGCGGGGCTTCCGGTCATAGAGGAAACCGCCGACGCATCGGTGCCCGAAACGGACGATGACGAGGTGGTGACCCAGATCAAGGAATTGCTGGATACCCGAGTCCGCCCCGCGGTCGCCATGGACGGCGGCGACATCATCTTCCACGGCTTCGACGAAGGCGTGGTCTATCTCCAGATGCAGGGCGCCTGCCAGGGCTGCCCGAGCTCGACGGCGACGCTCAAGATGGGCGTCGAGAACCTGCTCCGCCACTACGTTCCCGAAGTCGCCCGGGTCGAGGCCGTGCTGTAGCGCGGCTTTCCCGAGCTAGGCCTTCATCCGTGGGGCCGCCTCTCAATACTGCGGCAGGGAAGGATCGATCCGTTCCGCCCACGCGTTGATGCCGCCGCCGACATTGGTCGCGCCCTCGTACCCCCGCTCGCGCAGCCACATCGTGACCTTCATGCTCCGGTTGCCCGTGCGGCAAAGGACGGCAATGGTGCCCTCTTTCGGCAATTCGTCGACACGCTCCGGCACGCTTCCCATCGGAATATCGAGGCTCCCGGAAAGCGCGCTGATCTGGAGCTCGTGCGGCTCGCGTATGTCGAGCAAAGTGTGAGGCTCGTCCTCCTTCCGCATGCGGTCGAGCTCTTCGATAGAGATTTCGAGCGGTACCTCGTCCATCGGCCTTTCCCGCCCGCCGGTCATATCTTGGAGATTTCGAAAGTCGACGGAGCGAACAGGTCCTCGGCGGTGAGCTTGCGGACCGACAGCCCCTGATCGTAGGAATAGCGCGTGATCGTCTCGATCTCGTGGGCGCATTCCGTCACGCCGTAGCGCCAGTAATCGTCGCCCATGAACGCCCGGGTCTCCAGCGCCTCGGCCTCGACCCAGGGAAGCGTGACGTTGAGGGCGGCGATCTCCCGCACCTCTTCCAGCGCGATCGCCTTCGCCTTGAGCAGGGCCTTATAGAGGCTTCCCGGTAGCCAGGGATATTGCTCGGCGAGCGACTTCTTGATTCCCATCAGATGCATGATCGGGAAGAGTTTGGTCTTCTCCCAATAGGCCCGTTCGACCGCGCGGTAATCCGGGAACAACCGGGCGATGTTGGGCTTGCCCTGAAGAAAGCTCGACGGCGCGCGGGCAGTCATCAGCGCGTCGAGCTCGCCGGCCTCGAACAGCTCGACCAGAGTCTTGTCCTCGGGGATCGGCTGCAGGTCGACGCCATTAGTGAGCACAAGCGGCGTGCGTTCGTCCCGCCCGGCCTCTTCCTGCCCTCCCGAGCGCCAGTGGATCTCGTTCGGCTTCACGCCGTACTCATCCTCCATCATGCCGCGCATCCAGACCGGCGCGGTCATCTGGTATTCGGGCAGACCGACCGTCTTGTCGCGCAAATCCTCGGGCTTCTCGATGCCCTTGTCGGTGCGGATATAGATCCCGGAATGGCGAAACACGCGCGACACGAAGGCCGGGATTCCGACGAACGGGCTTTCGCCGCGCGACGTCACGATCATGAAGCTGGAGAACGACAGCTCGCAGGCGTCGAATTCCTGGAAGCGGAAGGCGCGGAAGAACACCTCTTCCGGCTCCATCGGAATGAAGGTGACTTCGCAACCCTCGACCTCGACCCGACCGTCCTTGATCGCCGCGACCCGGTCGTAATCGCCGCAAGCGATGGTTAGCGGAACCTTGGCGACCATCGGTACCTCCCTGCCCTATGCGTCGGCGCGAACCTAGCGTTCCGGGGACGGCCCTGCAATCGGTCGGGACAGGCGCGCGGTCATACCTTGAACTCGGCCTGGATTTCGGGCGGAAACAGATCTTCCGGCGCGATCTTCCTGTGGCAGACGCCCTGCTCGAACCCGTATTGCAGGAACGCCTCCAGCGTCCTCCGGTTGGCCTCGATGCCGTAGGGAAAGAAGTCGTCGCCGAACAATCCGCGCGCCTCGGCCGCGGCGTCGAAGCACCACGCGAAGGGGAACCGGGTCGCCGTGATTTCCAGCGCGCGGCGCATCGCGTTCCCCTTGGCTTCCTCGAACGCCTTCAGGAGGTTCATCGCGATCCAGCGGTTGGCCTGGAAAACGTCTCCCCTGAGCGCGATCACGTGCATGATCGGGAAAATCCCGGTCTCCCGGTAATAGGCTTCCTCGATCTCGCGGTAATCGGGGTAGAGCCTGACGATTTCTCCGCTGCCGTCCTCGGCCGCCTCCGGAGGATGGGCGCTCATCGCAACGTCGATGTCCCCAGCGAGCAGCATCTCGTTGAGGCTCCGTTCCGGTTCCGGGCGGTAGCGGATGCCCTCCGGCAGTCGAAGCTCCACCTTTTCGACCCGTCCGGGCTGGTTCACGCCGGCCTGGATCCATTCGATCTCCGTCAGGGGAACGCCGACCTGATGGGCAAGCCAGCCCCGCGTGTAAATCGAGGCGGTCTGCGCCCATTCCGGGATGCCGATCCGCTTCCCGGCGAGCTCTCCGGCACCCTTGAGAGGACTGTCGGCCCGGATATAGAGGGACGACTGGCGAAAGACGCGCGAAGGAAACACGGGAATGGCCGTGATCGACTCATCGCCTTGGGACTTGAGGGAAATGTACTTGCCCATCGACATCTCGGAGACGTCCCACTCCCGGAACCGGGTAAAGCGGAAAAACACCTCCTCGATGGTGAGCTTCAGGTAGTTGAGCTCGATCCCTTCCGCGGCAACGTCGCCCGAGACCAGGTCGTGGAAGTGGTCGTACTCGCTGGCCGCGAACGTCAGTCTGAGCGGCGCCATCGTCAGCCCGCCCTCGCCCGGTCGGCGGCGGCGCATATGCCGTTCCAGTAGTTCTCCCAGACCATCAGGTTGACCCGGCACGCTTCGACCACCGCATCTTCCATGCCGAGGTCGGTCGCATATTTCGCGACCGCGTTCCAGCCGATGTCGGAATGCTCGACATCGGCCTCTTCGTGGATCTTGAAGAAGCCCAGCTTCTCGTCTTCAAGGCCCAGCGTTTCCCTCCAGCGCTTGCGTTCGAGCCCGAGCCAGCCCAGCTCGCGCAGCTCGCCGGCACCGTATCCCGGCAGGGCCGAGCGTTCGGCGCAGGTGTTCGCGATCAGCCCTTCCAGCCAGTGCCGGTTCGTCATCAGCGCTTCCCACGCCAGCCAGCTCAGCCGGGTGGTGTCGAGCAACGGTTCGGCACGAATATCCTCCCGGGCGAGGCCCAGGCAAACGCCGAGATCCTCGACGATTTCCCAATGCGGCTGCCCGCCGCCGTATTCGTGGTCGGCGATGATTTCCTGCGAACAGGCGTGAATGATGTCGAGCTTGACGTCCCACTCCGGGCAATTGGTCGCTACCCGGAGCTTCAGGACCGAGTTACGAAAACGGGTGTTCTGGCGGTGCTGCATCACGAAGATGCGCGCACGCTCCATCGTCACTTCTTCGTTGTAGATCCGAACGCGCTTGGCGAAATCGTCCACCACCTCGTCGAGCCGTTCGATCACGTTCGTGGAACTCATGGAAATACGCTCCTCGTTTCTGGGAAACCTCGGGGTCGGGACGGGGAAGACGCGGTCAGGGCGCGCGCCAGAACCCGTCGCCGGACTCGATACGCTCTTCGGCGAGCTTCCTGACTATATCGAAAACCACGGTCGCGGCGTTGGTCTGGGCGGAGCGGCTGGGCCAGGCCAGATGCAGGGTCCGCGAAATCCTTGGCCGGCTGATTCTGACCGCGTGAAGCCGCCCGGCGCGTACCGCGTCCAGCACCGCTCCGATCGGAAGGACGGTCGCTCCGACCCCGGCCTCCACCAGCTCCCGCACCGTGGCAACGGAATCGACTTCGCAGGAAACATGGATCGGGATATCGCGCTGTTCCGCCGCCCGTTCGACCAGCATCCGCGTGCCGTGCGGTTTGCTCGGCAGGATCAAGGGACGATCCCTGAGTTTCGTCAGCGGAATCTTTTCTGTCCGCTCGATGCCGTCCTTGATCGGCGAAATGTAATAGAGGTCCTCGATCAGCAGCGCCGTGGCCTCGATACCCTTGATCGCCGTCGGGTTATAGGTGAAGCCCAGGTCGATGCGGCCCTCGTCGAGCCATTGCATAACGTCCTCGCTCAGCCCTTCGACGAGATTGAGCGAGATACCCGGAAAAGCGGCGCTGCACTGCTGCACTATACGCGTCGAGAGGAGTGCGCTCGCGGTCGGCGTGACTCCCAGCACAAGAGGGCCGCGCGGCGGGCCGGCGAGATCGATCATCTCCTGCTTGGCAAGTTCGATCTGGCGCAGGATCGCCTGAGCGTGCTTGAGCAGCGCGTCTCCGGCTTCCGTCGTCCGTACGCCGCGGGAGTGGCGCACGAGCAGCTTCGAGCCGAGCTCCTCCTCGAGTTTGCGCACTTGAAATCCCAGAGCCGGCTGCGCGACACGGACCCGTTCGGCGGCTTTGGTGAAGCTCTTCGCCTGCACGACCTCCACGAAATAACGCAACTGACGCACGTCCATCGCGCGGCTCCCAGCCCCCCCGAGCTGCTTTCAGGATACACGGAGGCGAAGGAATGGCCAGAGCGCGGCGCGCGAAGAGTGCCGCGCGTCGATAAACCTATCGTGATGACCCCCCGTCGGTTCCCGATTTCCGGCCACAGGTCTTATAGTCGGCCGAATGAAGATCGATCGCCGCAAGCCCGACGGGCTGCGCTGAACCGCGATGCGCTATATCGCCGTGGGGCTCGCCTTCGGGTGCGGCTGGGCCGCGATCCAGTATTTTCGCGGCGAGATGACCGGCATCCCGGCCCTCGGCGGTCCCGTCCTGCTGTGCGGACTTTTCGGCGCGCTGCTCTGGGGTATTCGAACCGTCCTGATCCGCGTCGTCGGGAAACGCCGCCGGCCCTGGCGCCGGCGGCCGACGGTCAGATGTCCGCGAAAGTGTGCGTCTCCGCCGCGCCGCCCGGATGCACCACCGCCCCGTTCACCGCCGGGCCCACGGTCTGGGCGTAGCGCCAGATTGCGCCGCTGTTGTGGTCGGTTCCGCGCGGCTTCCAGTTCTTGCGTCGCTCCTCCAGTTCTTCCTCGCTCAGAGCGACATCCAGCCTGCCCCCGACCGCGTCGATGGAAATAATGTCGCCGTCCTCGATCAGGCCGATGGGGCCGCCCACCGCGGCTTCCGGCCCGACATGGCCGATGCAGAACCCGCGCGTGCCGCCAGAGAAACGCCCGTCGGTGATCAGCGCCACGCTTTCGCCCATACCAAGCCCGTAAAGCGCGGCGGTGGTCGAGAGCATCTCGCGCATTCCAGGCCCTCCGCGCGGGCCCTCGTAACGGATGACGATGACCTCGCCCTCCTCGATCTCGCGCTTCACGACGGCGTCGAAAGCGTCTTCTTCGCAGTCGAACACCCGGGCGGGCCCGGTGAACTGCTGCCGGGCGAGGCCCGCGACTTTCACGATCGCGCCCTCGGGGGCAAGACTGCCCCTGAGTCCGACGACGCCTCCCGTCGGCGAAAGCGGGTTCGAGGCCCGGTAGAACACGTCCTGATCTTCGGGGAACCGAACGTCGGCGTAGTTCTCCCGCAAGGTCTTTCCCGTCACCGTCGGGCAATCGCCTTCCAGCAGTCCGGCATCCAGCAGCTCCTTGATCACGACACCGACACCGCCCGCTTCGTACATCGCCCGCGCGGTGTGCTTTCCGCCCGGCATCAGGTCGGCGATATAGGGCGTTTTCTTGAAGATCTCGGTGACGTCGTCGAGCGTGTAGCGGATTCCCGCCTCGTTCGCGATCGCCGGCAGGTGCAGGCCGGCGTTGGTCGACCCGCCGGTCGCCGCCACCACCTTCGCCGCGTTGTCGAGCGCCTCGCGGGTGACGACATCGCGCGGACGGATCCCTTCCCGAAGCGCATGCATCGCCGCGCGGCCCGACGCCTCGACCATGGAATCGCGGGATTCGTAGGCTGCCGGCGCGCCGGCCGAGGCGGGCAGGGCGAGACCGATCGCCTCAGACACGCAGGCCATCGTATTGGCGGTGAACTGTCCGCCGCAGGAGCCGGCGCAGGGACAGGCCGCCGCTTCCAGCTCTTCCAGATCGGCATCCGACATCTTGCCGGCCGCGTGCTGCCCGACCCCTTCGAACACGTCGACGATGGTGACATCGCGGCCGCGGAACCTGCCGGGCAGGATCGTCCCCCCGTAAACGAACACCGAGGGGACGTTGAGGCGCACCATCGCCATCATCATTCCGGGCAGGGACTTGTCGCAGCCGGCCAGCCCCACGAGAGCGTCGTAGCAATGGCCGCGCATGGTGAGCTCGACCGAGTCGGCGATGATTTCGCGGCTTACCAGCGAGGATTTCATCCCGTCATGGCCCATCGCGATGCCGTCGGTGACGGTGATGGTCGCGAACTCGCGCGGCGTGCCGCCGGCGTCCGAAACCCCGCGCTTGGCCGCCTGTGCCTGGCGCGACAGCGAGATATTGCAGGGCGCGGCTTCGTTCCAGCAGGTCGCGACGCCGACCAGCGGCTGATGCACCTCTTCGTCGGTGAGACCCATCGCGTAGAGGAACGCCCGGTGCGGCGCGCGCTCCGGCCCTTCGGTCACATGGCGGCTGGGAAGCTTCGACTTGTCGAAGCCGTTCGGTGTTCCTCTGGCGGAATCCGGCATGTCTTTCCCCGGTCGGTGCGAAATCCGGCCGCACCATAACCGGGGCCGGTTCGGGTGGCTAGGCTGCGGCCAGCCGATCTATGGCTTCGGCGAGGCGGTCCCTCGACCGATGCAGTTCGACGAGGCGTTCGCGCTGTTCCTCAACCACCTCTTCGGGCGCCCGCGCGACGAAATTCTCGTTTCCGAGCTTGGCGTCGATCTTGCCGATTTCGCCGGCAAGCTTCTGGAGCTCCTTTTCGAGCCGCGACTTCTCCTGCCCGATATCGATAACTTCGCCGACCGGAAGCGCAAACACGGCCTCGTCGACGACCGCCTGGACAGCCCCCTTCGGCACGTGCGCGCCGTCGGCACCGTCGATCCCCTCGAGCCTGGCGAGTCGCCGGATCAGCCCTTCGTGGCGATCCAGCCTCGCTCCGGTCTCGGCGTTCGCTCCCTGGACGATCAGGCCTAGCTTCGCCCCGGGCGGCACGTTTATCTCGGCACGCACGGCGCGGATCGTCGACACCGCGCGGACCACCCAGTCCATCTCCGCCTTTGCATCCGAGCGCACGAAGGTATCGGCGAGGTCGGGCCAGCTTCCGTCGATCAGCAGATGCCCGCGCGGCGCGTTCGGCGGCGCGAGCGCTTCCCACAGCTCCTCGGTCACGAACGGCATGATCGGGTGCAGGAGGTGGAGCAGCGTATCCAGCGTCCAAGCCATGGCGGCGCGGGTTTCGGCTTTCTCCGTTTCCGTGCCGGCATCGAGGATCGGCTTGGTAAACTCGATATACCAGTCGCAGAACGTGTGCCAGGTGAAGCGGTAGAGCGCTTGCGCGGCATCGTTGAAGCGGTAGGCCGAGACCGCTTCTTCGGCCTCCGCCGCGGCAACCGCGATCTCTCCCACGATCCACCGGTTCACGGTCAACGAAACCGCCTTCGGGTCGAACGCCCCGTCCGGCGTGCAGCCGTTCATCTGGGCGTAGCGGGCGGCGTTCCATATCTTGGTGACGAAGTTGCGGTAGCCCGCGATCCGGCCGGTCGAGAGCTTTATGTCGCGGCCCTGCGCGGCGAGTGCGGTAAGCGTGAAACGGAGCGCGTCCGCACCGTATTCCTCGATCAGCTCCAGGGGGTCGAGAACGTTGCCCTTGCTCTTCGACATCTTCTGGCCGCGCGCGTCGCGCACCAGGGCATGGATGTAGACGGTCTCGAACGGAATCTCGTTCCGGAAGCGGAGTCCCATCATCGCCATGCGGGCGACCCAGAAGAAGATGATGTCGAATCCGGTCACCAGGACGCTGGTCGGGTAGTAGCGTCCGAGCTCGGCCGTCTCTTCGGGCCAGCCGAGAGTCGAGAACGGCCATAGCGCGGAGGAGAACCAGGTATCGAGAACGTCGGTGTCCTGGAACAGCTCGACATCCGCGCCGTAATGCTTCCGGGCCGCCGCGCGGGCGTCCTCTTCGGTCATCTCGACGAAGAACGTGCCGTCCGGTCCGAACCAGGCCGGGATCCGGTGGCCCCACCAGATCTGCCGCGAGATGCACCAGGGCTGGATCTTCCTCATCCAATCGAAATAGGTGTGCTCCCAATGCTTCGGGACGAAGCGTATGCGTCCGCTCTCCACCGCCTCGATCGCGGGTCCGGCAAGGGCTTGGGCGTCGACGAACCACTGGTCGGTGAGCATCGGCTCGATGACCACGCCGGAGCGGTCGCCGTGCGGGATCGTCATCGGGTTGTCTTCGACCGCCTCGATCGACCCGGCCGTCTCGAGCTCCTCGAGGACCTTCTTGCGCGCCGCCTCGCGGGTCAGACCCCGGAGCCGGGCCGGAACGTTCTCGTTCAGATTGGCGTTCTCGTCGAAGATGGACACCATTTCGAGCCCGTGGCGCCGGCCGACCTCGAAATCGTTGAAGTCGTGCGCGGGCGTGATCTTGACCGCGCCGGAACCCTTCTCGGGGTCGGAATATTCGTCCGCGACGATGGGGAGCCGTCGGCCCACGATGGGCAGGATCGCGAACTTGCCGACGAGATCCCTGTAGCGTTCGTCATCGGGATGGACCGCCACCGCGGTGTCGCCCAGCATGGTTTCCGGCCGGGTGGTCGCGACCGTGATCGTCCGCCCCTCCCCGTCTTCGACGGGATAGGCGATGTACCAGAGCTTGCCCTTGATTTCCCGTTGTTCGACCTCGAGGTCAGAGATCGCGGTGTGAAGCTTGGGATCCCAGTTGACCAGGCGCTTGTCGCGATAGATCAGACCGTCCTTGTACAGCCTGACGAACACCGTGCGGACGGCCCGCGACAGGCCGTCATCCATGGTGAAGCGCTCCCGGCTCCAGTCGCAGGACGCGCCGAGCCGGCGCAGCTGGCCGGTGATCGTGCCGCCCGATTCCGCCTTCCAGTTCCAGACGCGGTCGATGAACGCCTCGCGGCCGAGATCGTGGCGCGTCTTTCCCTCGGCCTCCAGCTGGCGCTCGACCACCATCTGCGTGGCGATTCCCGCGTGGTCGGTTCCCGGCTGCCAGAGGGCGTCCCTGCCCTTCATCCGGGCGAAGCGGATCAGGATGTCCTGGAGCGTGTTGTTGAGCGCATGCCCCATGTGAAGGCTGCCCGTGACGTTGGGCGGCGGGATGACGATCGAATAGGGGGCGCCGTTCCGCTCCGCGTCCCGGGCACGCCCGCAGGCAAACGCGCCCGCCGATTCCCATCGCGCGTAGATGCGATCTTCGACTTCGGCGGGCCGATAGGTCTTGTCCATCGGTGTCTTGGTAAAGTTTACGAAATACCGAACCGGCTCAGCGGCCGGCGGTAGTCTCTCCCTGGCGGGACATACGCTCGATCTCCCGCTGGACGAGCCGCTCGACGACGCCGGGAAGGTTCGCGTCCAGCCAATCCCTGATCATCGGCCGCATGATTTCCTTTGCGGCCTCTTCAATGGTTTTGCCGCCCCGGTCCTCGTGCAGCGACTTGAGCTCGGCCACGCTTTCTGCCAGGGCAGCGAATGCCGCCGCGGACGCGGTCTCCGCATTCTCGCCGACCAGATCCGTTTCCGGCCGGTCCGGCGAGGTTCCCGCGAGGCTCTCCCCAGTCTCCGTGTCGACCACCGATCCGTCCTCCCTGATTTCCTGGGTCAATTCCAGTATTTCCGTTGCGCCCTCGTCGACGTTCGGGGACGGCCCCCGGTCGCCTCCTGCGGAGGCCTCCGCGTCCGTTGTCTCTCCCGCAGCCGCGCCTTCGGCTACCGCCTGACGGATCGACTCCAGGATTTCTTCCGTCGAAGGCTCGTCTCGAGGGGTGCGTTCGTTCATATCCTGTCTCCGCCCTACCGCTCCGGCGGCCGTCGGGTCATTCTTCGATGCCGGTGCCGTACCAGCGTTCTCGGGCCTTGCGGTAGTTCTCGCGGGGATCGTAGAGCTCGACTTCGAGCTCCAGGCCCCTGGCGGTGAGCTTCGCCACCGCCGAGCGCAACGCGTAGGTCGCAACCACCAGATCGCGCCGTGCCCTCACCAGGCTGACCCGCGCATCGAGGAGCTCCTGCTCCGCGTCCAGCACGTCGAGCACGGTGCGAGATCCGACCAGGGCCTCCTGCTCGACGCCTTCGAGCGCGATCCGGGCAGCCCTCACGGCTTCGGTGAAGGCCGCGATCCCGGCCTCGGCGGTCTTGTAGTCTTCCCACCGCTGCGTCGCGGTCGTGGCCGCGGCACGGACCGCCTGCAGGAACTCGTTGCGGCGCTGAACCACCGTGTGCCTGGCGGCACGGACCCGCGACGACACCGCGCCGGACTGGTAGAGCGGCACCGTCACCCGTCCGGTCACTTCCATCCTGTCGGTCTCGATGTCGGAATCGCTCAGATCGAGGGCGCGGGCGATCTGCCCCGACACGCTTACCGTGGGTCGAAGCTCGCCCTCGACCTCGAGGACCCGCTGCCGGGCGGCACGTTCGCCGTGACGCGCCTGGACCACGGCGAAGCTGTCGGAACGCGCCTGGGCCACCGCATCGTCCTCGGTTGCCGGCAGTCCGGAGAGCGGTGCCACCTCCTCCAGCGCCTCGGCGGGCACGCCCACGATGTTCGCGAAGCTGGCGCGCGAGTCCGTGAGAATGCCGCGCGCCCGGATCAGATCCGCGGTGGCGCGGGACAGCCGGGACCGGGCGAGCGCCACGTCGGTGCGCGTGACCTCTCCCACGCGGAACCGGTCGCTGGTCGCCTCGAGCTGCCGCTTGAGCACCCGTTCGTTGTTCGCGTTGAGCTCGACCACCGCCCGGTCCCGGACGACATCGACGTAAGCGATCAGCGCGGAGAGCAGCACGGTCTGCTCCACCGAGGAGAGCCGCGCGCGGTCGGCGAGGATCTCTTCCTCCGCGCGGGTCATCTGAGCTTCGTTGCGGCCCCCGCGATAGACGTTCTGGGTTACCGTGAGCCCGGCCTGGAAGGGAAGGGACTCATCGCCCTCCCGGCCGCCCGGATTCGGCGGCATGGTACGGTTGAACCGGGTGTGTCTGGAGGCTGCCGTACCTTCCACCACCACCCTCGGTCGCCAGTTGGCCAGCGCCTGGCCGATCAGCTCGTCTCGTCCCCTCACCCGCGCACGCTCCGCGGCGAGCATCGGGCTGTTGCGGTATGCCAGGGCCAGCGCCTCGTCGATCGTGAGCGCACCCGCCGGCGAGACGGCCGCGGCGCCGAGACCGATGCCGAGAACGCCCATCAGCACGGCCGAAAGCGATGTCCTGCGGACTGCCAGAGTCATAGTACGAACCGTTCCGTTTTTTCGAACCCGGGAAGCGGCAGCGTGTTGGCGTCGAAGGCCACGCGACGCGATACGCCGTCGCCGCTACGCGTCGCACACGTCGCGCGCCCCGGGCCGGGACCGTCGGCGACGACCGCCGCCAGACGGCCGCCCTCCGCCAGTTGATCGGTGAGCGCCGCTCCTATCTCGGGCACCGCTCCACCGATAAGGATTGCGTTATAGGGCGCCTGATCAGGATAACCCTCGCTCAAGGGCCCGTCGACGACAAACACGTTGTCGATGTCGGATTCCGCAAGATTACGCCGCGCCGTCTCCGCCAGCCCGGAATCGCACTCCAGCGCAACGACGGTCGAGCAAAGCCGGGCGAGGACGGCGCTCGAATAGCCGGTACCGCAGCCGATATCGAGAACGACGTCGCCCGGGGATACCGCGAGGAGCTGCACGAGACGCCCGAACACCATCGGCTCCATCACGAACCGGCCGCCGTCGAGCGGCAGGTCTTCGTCGACATAGGCGACCGAAGCCAGGCGGTCGGGCACGAAGCGTTCCCGGGGGATTTCCAGCAGCGCCGAGAGCAGGGCCTCGTCGACCACCTTGTTGGTGCGCAGCTGGCTGTCGACCATGGAACGCCGCTGGGCGGCAAACTGCGCCATCCTGCCTCCTTCGGACCCCCGCGTCGTCGTTCGGGTTGCGGTTCCGCGTCGTACGGCCGCCAGGGCCCCCGTCCTTGCCCCGTCCTATACAAATTCCTCGCCACCGACACAACGCTCCGGGGACCGCACGGTCCACCCGTTCCCCTCCCGCACGGAATGGCGTAAAAGAAACGCCGCTCGCGCCGGCCCGGTGGGAGAGTGGCTATCCAGCGGACTGCAAATCCGTTTACAGCGGTTCGAATCCGCTCCGGGCCTCCAGCGCTTGCGCGGTTCGCATCACCTTCGACCCGTTCTATAGTTGAGCCGTCGCCATGAACCGACGGAGCCGACGCATGACCGCCGAACGACGGATTGCCGGCGTGGGATCGCTCGAGGACCTTTATGCCGAACTCGGAGGCGTGGAGATGACCGCCGGGTGGATCGACCGGGACGAGCCGATCCTGAGACCCGAACCCGATACCGGTTTCCGGCCGCAGCACTGGCGCTACGCGGTCGCCAAGCCGGCGCTGGACGCCGCGGGGCGGCTGATCAACACCGAACTCGCGGAACGCCGCAATCTCGTGATGCGGAACCCGGTCGATCCGGACGGGGTCGCGACCACGCGCACGCTGGTCTCTGCCTACCAGATGATCCTGCCCGGCGAGAAGGCGCGGTCCCACCGCCACGCGCCGCACGCGCTCCGCGTCATCATCGACGCCGAGGGCGCCTATTCGACCGTCGACGGGGTGAAGACGCCGATGGAGACCGGCGACATCGTGCTCACCCCCGGCTGGCAATGGCACGGCCACGGCCATGACGGGGACGAGCCCGCCTACTGGTTCGACGGGCTCGACGTGCCGCTCGTGCACCTGCTGGAGCCGATGTTCGTCGAGGACCATCCGGACGGTTTCGAGGAAGTCGAGCTGGTGACCGAGGATTCTCCGCTCCGTTTCTCGTGGGACGGGTTGTGCAAGGCGCTCGACGAGGCGGACCCCGACCCCGAAGGCGTCGAAGGTACGCGTATCCGGCTCGATGCGCCGGACATGCCTACGATGGCGCTCGACGTACACCGTTTCGAATCCGGCGAGGAAACCCGGCCGGTTCGCTCCACGACCAACGCGATCTACTGCGTCATGCAGGGCCGCGGCACGACGACCGTCGACGGCGAGCGGATTTCCTGGGAGCGCGGCGACACGTTCGCGGGGCCGATGTGGCGGAGCGTCGCGCACAGCGTCGACGAGGACGCGGTCGTCTTCCGGATGAGCGACGAGCCGCTGATGAAGTTCGCCAAGTATTACCGGCGCGAGCTGGTCTGACCGCGCGGACGCTCAGTCCGGCGTTCCGCGCCGATCGATAAAGCGGTTCTGCTTCACCGCGCCGGCGAACTCCCGTTCGAGCGTACCTGGCTCGATGACCTCGATGTCCGGCGAGAGTTCGAAGGTCTCCCGTACCGATTGCACGAGCGCCTCGCCGATGGCGCCCGCGTCGGCGCCGCTGGCAACTTCGATGGAGATTCTGAGCGTATCCAGGGCCTCGGTCTCCATCGCCTCGATCTTGAAATCGGCGATCGCCGGCCTGCGATAGAGGAAATCCTCCATATCGGCCTGGTTGATGTTGATGCCGCGCACCTTGAAGAAACCCGCCGTTCGAGCGGCATGCCGGATCATCGGAAACACGCTGAACGGCCCGTCGGTCTCGCCGCGATCGACGAAGCGGACGTAATCGCCGGTCTCCCAGCGCAGGAACGGCGTCATCGTGTTGTTCCAGAGCGGAGTCACCACCAAGAGGCCCATTTCGCCGTCCGGCACGGGCTCCTTGGTCTCCGCATCGACCACCTCGACAAAGTACTGGTCGGTCCAGATATGCATGCCGTCGTGCCGGTCGGTCTCGCTCGCCATCGCCGAGCCTTCCGTGATGCCGAACTGATCGTAGAGCTCTGCGCCCCACAGGCGTTCCAGGCGCTCACGCTTTCCAGGCGAGACCGGCTCGGCGGCGGTAAGGATCTTTTTCACCGAACCCGCCGCGAGGTCGATGCCGAGGCGTTCGGCGTGCTGGGCGAGCTGCAGCGTGTAGCTCGCCATGCCGGCGATCACGGTCGGGCGCAAGGTGCGGATCAGCTCGAGCTGGAGCGCGGTCGGGGTGTTGTTGCCCGACCCGCAGGTCACCACGCCGGCGCCGAGCTGTTGCGCGGCGCGGGCATAGGCGAGGCCCACCGGGTGGATGCCGAGCGGGAAGCAGACATGGACAAGGTCGCCCGGCCCGCAGCCGGCGGCGGTCTGGAGGCGCCTGAACCCTTCCATGCCATGGCGCATGTCGGCCGCCGAACGCGGGTAGAACAGCGGCTTGCCGGTTACGCCGCCGGAACGCCAGTACTCCACCGCCGCATCGCGTCCGGCGATGCAGAAATCCTCGTGGAACGTCTCCGCCGGGAGTGCGCGCAACTCGTCCTTGGTCAGGATCGGGATCTTGCGCCACTCGTCGGGATCGTGGAGCCGGGCGGTATCGATACGATCGAGACGCCCGGCGAAGAAGCGCGACCGCTTCGCCCGTTCGACCGCGATCGGCAAGCGCTCGCGCCAGATCGCCTCGATCTCGTCCCGCGAGCGCGGCAGCGGCAGGGGATAGTCAGGCTCGGCCATGTCTCTCTCCTAGGCGTCGCCGAGCGCTCGGGCGCGTTCCCGCAGCACGAACTTCTGGACCTTTCCGGTGGACGTCTTGGGCAGGTCGCAGAACACCACCGTCTTCGGAGCCTTGAAATGGGCGAGGTTGTCGCGGCAGAACGCGATGATATCCGCCTCGGTCGCTTTCTCGCCCTCCTTCAGGGTGACGAAGGCGCAGGGCGTCTCGCCCCACTTGTCGTCGGGGCGCGCGGTGACCGCGGCTTCGAGAACGGCGGGATGCCGGTAGAGCACACCCTCGACCTCGATGCTGGAAATGTTCTCGCCCCCCGAAATGATGATGTCCTTGGAACGGTCCCTGAGCTCGACATAGCCGTCCTCGTGCCAAACGCCGAGATCGCCGGAATGGAACCACCCGCCGGCGAACGCCTCTTCCGTCGCCCGCGGGTTCTTGAGGTAGCCCTTCATCACGATGTTGCCGCGGTGGAAGACCTCGCCCATCGTCTCGCCGTCCCTGGGCACCGGGTCCAGGGTATCGGCGTCGGCCACCATGATGTCCTCCTGGACCGTGTAGGCGACCCCTTGGCGCGCCTTGAGTCCGGCCCGCGCCGCCGAAGGCAGGGCGTCCCAGTCCTGGTGCCAGGCGCATACCACGTCCGGCCCGTAAGTCTCGGTCAGGCCGTAGACGTGAGTGATCCGGAAACCCGCCGATTCCATCGCCTCGATGACCGTCGCGGGCGGCGGCGCGCCGGCGGTCATCGCCTCCACCCGGCGGGGAAGCGGACGCTTTTCGCTCTCCGGCGCGTTGGCCAGCATGTTGAGGACGACCGGCGCGCCGCAGAAATGGGTCACGCCGTCGTCGGCGATGGCGCGGTAGATCGGCCCCGCCTCGACCCGGCGCAGGCAGACATGGGTGCCGGCCAGCGCCGTGATCGTCCAGGGAAAGCACCAGCCGTTGCAGTGGAACATCGGCAGGGTCCAGAGATAGACCGGGTGCGGCGGGATCGCCTGCGCGACCAGGTTTCCGAGCGCGTTGAGATATGCGCCGCGGTGGTGATAGACGACGCCCTTCGGGTTGCCCGTCGTGCCGGAGGTGTAGTTGAGCGCGATGGCGTCCCATTCGTCCTCCGGCGGCCGCCAGTCGTACCCGGGATCGCCGGAGCCAATGAAATTCTCGTATTCGATATCCCCGACGAGATCGCCGCCCTCGGCCGTCGGATCGTTGATATCGATCACAACGGGTCGCCGGTCCAGACGGCTCAGCGCGTCCGCCACGACCGGCGAGAACTCCCGGTCGGTGAGCAGGACCTTGGCTTCGCCGTGGCCCAGAATGAACGCGACGGTCTCGGCGTCGAGCCGGACGTTGACGGTGTTGAGCACCGCGCCGGTCATCGGCACGCCGAAATGGGCCTCGAATATCGCCGGCACGTTGGGCGCGAAGACCGCCACGGTATCGCCCTTGCCGATCCCCCGTTCCGTTAGCGCCGAGGCCAGGGCCCGGCAGCGCCGTTCGGTCTCGCGCCATGTGAAGCGACGTTCGCCGTACGCCACCGAGATGCCGTCGGGATAGACGTTCGCGGTACGCTTGAGGAAGCTGAGCGGCGTCAACGCCGCGAAATTCGCCGCGTTCTTTTCAAGTCCGTCGTCATACTGAGTCCCGCGTCGCGGGGCGCGATCGGACATTCCCGACCTCCGGAAGAACCATGACGATCGAGAGAATAGACCGGAGTTCGGTGGAAGCAACCGACGCGGCGTGGAACGGATGCAAGCGGAACGGGCCTATTCCGGCCTGGCCGGGCTGCCTCCGGGCTTGCCCTGTTCCCTGTCGTCTTCCCTGATAGCGTCCTTGACGACGGTGCCGACGGCCTCGGCGCCCGCCGCAACGGTCGAGCCCACGGCGACGATCCCGCCGCAGCCGGAGAGCGCGACGGCGAGCCCCAGGGCCGCGCAGGCGTACGCCCATCGATACGCGGGGCGGGCAAGCTTCACGGGCCGCTCCACACATCCTCCATCGAGCGCCCGACTATACGCCGAATCGCCCGTCCGACTTCCACGATCGCGGCAATGCGTAGCTCAATCGCCCCGATCGAACGAGAACCGGAACGTTTCGCCCGCGCTCTTCACCCTGCCTCCCGTCGGTGCCGGGAAATGCGCCGGCAGCACGAGGACTCCGCCATCGGCGTGGCGCTCCAGGAATATCCGGCGGGTGAGATGCGACTGCTCCGGATCGACGCAGAAGCAGCTGCTGAGCGCGGGCTCGGCGCATTGCAGCGGGTGGTGCATCATGTCGCCGGTCATCACCGCTTCCGCGCCGCCGTCCCCGATGCGAACGCAGACATGGCCCGGCGTGTGGCCGCGCGAAGGCTCCAGTCGGACCCACGCGTCGATCTCGTGGTCCCCCGATACGAAGTCGACCTGGCCTGCCTCGATCACCGGCAGGATGCTGTCCTCGTAGAACGGATCGTCGACGAATCGTTCCGTTTCGTACTCCGCCTGCCAGAAGTCCCACTCCTCGCGGTCGAACAGGTACCGCGCATTGGGAAAGGTCGGGACCCATCGCCCGTCGAGGAGACGCGTGTTCCAGCCGACGTGATCGACATGGAGATGGGTGCAGAGCACGAAGTCGACCGCCTCCGGCGTCACCCCCGCATTGGCGAGGTTCTCGAGATAGGGCCAGGTCTTCCGGTGATAACGCACCTTTCCCGGCCGTTCCCGGTCGTTGCCGCTGCAGGTGTCGACCAGGATCAGGCTCCGCGGCGTGCGGATCACGAAGCTGTGGAAGGAGATGACCAGCATCCCCGTTGCCGGTTCCAGCAATGCCGGTTCCAGCCATTCCCTGTGCCGGGCGATAATCTCTTCCGTGACCTCGGGCAACAGCATCGCCGGGGGCGTCAGCGGCTGCTGAAACTCGACCACCCGGTCGATGCGGACCCTCCCGACCGACCAGCCCCCGGTCATTCGCCGACGATTACCAGCTTGCTGTCGGAGGCCTCCTGCCGCATCGGGATCAGCTTCTGGTACGAGGGCCCTTCGTACCAGGCCTTGAGGGCGGCCATGGAGTCGAACTCCACGACGACCAGCCTCTCGGGCTCCCAGTCGCCTTCCAGCCTTTCGCCAGGACCCATCGCAACGACCCTGCCGCCCGCCGCCTGGGTATCCGCGACAGCGAGCTCGACATACTCCTTCATCAATTCGGGATCCTTGACGTTTCGCGTCTCCGCGATCAGGTAGGCGGCCATCGAATCCTGCTCCCCTTGCGGTTGCTCCCGGCGCGATCCCTTGCGGGCGGAAAAGCGATCAGGCTTCGACCGGTGCTTTCTTCGCCATAAGGTCTTCCATCGTCCCCCCTTTGGCCGGACCGTCGTAATAGACGTTGGGGGTTTCGAACATCACCAGCATCAGCGCGCCGTCGGGCGATGTCGCGACATGGCGGTTGCCGGCGGGCCGCCAGACATACTGGCCGGGGCCGCAGACGCCGTCATGGTCCTCCAGCGAACCTTCCAGGATGTAGCTCTGTTCGAGGCCGGTATGCTCGTGATCCGGAATCGTAGCGCCCGGTTCCATCTTCACCAGCATGGTCCGGACGCCGCCGTTCTCGTCCTGCAACAGAATCTTCGCCGAGACGCCCTCGAACGGCGATTGCTGCCATTCCAGGGAGTCGACGTCGACATAGCGGGACGCAAGTTCGTCGATGCCCGTATGGGCGTCTGTGTTCGGTGTCTGCACGGTCTTTCCTCCCGAATATCCCGTGAGAATCCTCCACCCGGAAGCGAAGGATGTCAACGAGCGCGCCGCTTCGGACCTCTTCGAAAGCCTATCCGCGAGCCGCCGCGCGGTCGCGGTAGAAATTGCCGGCGCCGATGTCGCAGGGCGGCGTTATGAGCCCCGGACGGCCGCGGAGATCGCGGAACAGGATCAGGTCTTCGCCCAGCATCCGCGCTTCGCGCGGCCTGTCGCCCAGACGATTCGAAAGCTCGACCGGATGCCACTAGCGGCGCATCCATTCCCCTCACGGCGTGCCCGGTCCGACTTCGGTGATTTCCGGGTCGTGCGTCCGCGGCCCGCGCCCGTAGGCGCTTCCCGTGTCGTCCGCTCTCGTCGATCGGCTCATGGACGATGCCTTTCCCCGGGTCACGCGGCGAGCAGTGTCCGGAATTGGAAGTTCCCGTTCAACCTTCCCGAACATGGGGTGTCCTGTTCCGGCCGCGAAGGACTCGCCCTAGAATGCGCCTCCGATCTTTCGAACCAGCGAGGCCGCGACCGATGACCCTGCAACGACACGCGATCGACGGGCTGGCACCGCGTTTCGTCGGCGGTACGCTCGAGATTCCCGTCTGGCACGCTCGCGGCGGCACCTCGACGGGCATCGTCCTCCTGGCGTCACACCTGCCGGCGTCGACGGAGCTCCGGGAAGAGGTCATCCGCAACGTCATGGGAGTGCCGCTCTCCGGCGAGGAACCGGGTAACCGCCAGATTACGGGCCTCGGCCGCGGTATCACGACCAGCAACAAGGTGTTCCTGCTCGACACTTCGGAGCGGCCGGGATTCGACCTGGAAAGCACGCTCGCCCAGCTCGCCGCCGGCAAGGCCGCGATCGACTGGAGCGTCAACTGCGGCAACATGTCGGCCTCCCTCCCCCTCGTAGCCTTCGAGGCCGGCCTGATCGCGCCCCGGGCGGGCCGCAATGAGATACGCATCTACAACACAAATACGGGGATCGCCGCCGACGCCGTGATCGAGATGCCGCACCCCGGCGCGCCGCTCGTCCCGAACACCGAGATGCCCGGCGTGATGGGGCGGTGGCCCGGCGTCGCGCTGTCGCTGGTCGATCCGGTCGGATCGAAGACCGGCAAGCTGTTCCCGACCGGCGCGCGGCGCGACACCTTCCTCGGCGTCGAGGTCTCGTGCCTCGATTTCGCGATGCCGATGATCGTCGCGCGGGCCGAGGATCTCGGTTGCCGGGCCGACGAAACGCCCGAGGATCTGGAACAGGACCCGGACCTGAGGGCCAGGATGCAGCCGCTCTGGGTTGCCGCCGGTCTTGCCATGGGGCTGGAGCGCGACGGCCGCGGGATGACGGCGGAAGAGCTGGCGATCAGCGAAACCATGCCTAAAATGTGTCTCATCGCCCCGCCGACGGCCGCCGAGGCGGAGCGCGGCGCGCATGTCCGGGCGCGCTACTTCACGCCGCAGACCTGCCACCGGTCGATGGCGGTGACCGGCGGATCGTGCCTCGCCGCCGCTTCCCTGATCCGGGGCACCGTCGCACACGAGGTGGCGGCGGGGCTCGACGCTTTAGGTCCGGATCTGAATGAGCACGAGGTCGGCATCGGTAATCCGGCCGGAGTGCTGAGGGCCGTCATCCACGGCGCGAGCGAGGGCGGGGATATCGCGATCTCCAGCGCGTCCTACATGCGCAGCGCCCAGATCCTGATTCGCGGCCATACGCCGATCTACCACGCCTCATCCGAGTTGATCGCCCATTACCGGGACCGTTTCGCGGAGGCGGCCGAGTAAGCCGCCGGGCGCGATGCCGAGGCTGACAACTCCGCCGGCGATTGCTATATAGCGGGCCTTCACCCAATGGGTGCGAATCCCCGGTAGCTCAGTTGGTAGAGCGGGTGGCTGTTAACCACCATGTCGCTGGTTCGAGTCCGGCCCGGGGAGCCAGTTTCCGGACCGCAGGCAACGCAGCCTGCCGGCCTGTGCAAGGCCCCGACGGTTGTGATCGTCGGGGCCTCGTTCTTCCGGATACTCAACATCGTTCTGCTTGAACCGTTGAGCGTCGGCGTCCGATTCGGTACGATTGCATGATACAGAAACTGTGAATCTGTGAAATGAAAAACATTACGGTTTCCGTCGACGAAGAGACCTATCGCCTCTCCCGAATCCGGGCGGCGGAAGCCGGCACGTCGGTCTCGGCGCTCGTACGGGGCTTCCTGAAGGAGCTGGCTGAAGGCAGCGACCCGGAGAGCAGGTTCGACCGCCTGCGCAGATTGCAGGACGAAACGCTGGAAGCGATCCGCGCCCGAGGCGCGGGCTTGCGCGCCGCGGACAATCTGCCGCGGGAGAGATTGTACGACCGCGATGCGCTTCGTTGACACGAACATCCTGCTTTACGCGGTCGGCGCGGAGGAACGGGACCGGGAGAAGCGGCGGCTTTCGCTCGACCTGCTGACCTCGACGGATCTCGCGCTGTCGGTGCAGGTGCTCCAGGAATTCTATTATCAGGCGACCCGCCCCTCGCGACCCGGCGCGTTGCGGCACGACGAGGCGGTGGCCTTCGTCCATTCCATGCAGCGGTTTCCCGTCCAGCCCATCACCCCCGGCGTGATGCACGCGGCATTCGGGATTTGCGAGCGTTTCCGACTGTCCTATTGGGACAGCGCCATCCTTGCCGCCGCGCGCGCATCCGACTGCGAAACCGTCTATTCGGAAGACATGAGCCACGGGCAGGATTACGGCGGTGTACGCGTCGAAAATCCCTTCGTGGGCGCGATTCTGCCCGGTCGGCCCTCGCCGGGGTAGAGTCGGGTATGCCCGCAAACCTCGTCCGCCTTGATCTCGCACGATTCAGCGCGCGCGATCTCGAAAAGATCGGGAAGCTGGCGGGAAAGCTCAGGCTGATGCACCGCTGGTACCGGAGCGAGCGCGTTTCGACGGCCGGAACGGACGAGATCCGGGTCTATTCGGGCGACCGCAGCAACGCGCCTTATTCCTGCTACCGCATTTCACGGCTTGAAGACGGTTCGTATCGCCTCTCCGACCACCGGTCGGGACGCGAGATCGCCCTGGCGCGCTCGATCGATCCGGTCATCGAAGCCATTCCGGGCGATTTCTTCTACGCCGGCGCCCGACGCAAGGGCTAAGTCAACTCAGGGAGGTAAAGACCATGGAACGGGAAGCGATCCACGTCGCGGGTATTTCGGAAGCGCTGAAGGCGGCGGACGTGCCGCTGAGCCCGGCGATCAAGGCGAACGGCTTCGTGTTCGTCTCCGGCACCCCGCCGATCGACCCGGCAACCGGGAAGGTGTCCAGCGCCGACATCGCCACCCAGACCGAGCTGGTGATGGAGAACCTGAAGGCCGTTCTGGAGGCCGCCGGTTCGAGCCTCGACAAGGTGGTCAAGGTCAACGTCTTCATTTCCAACGCCGGCTATTACGACCTCGTCAACAAGGTCTATGGGCGTTATTTCGACGATCCGGCTCCGGCGCGCACCTTTGTTGCCGTGGGCTCATGGCCCTGGCCCTTCGACATCGAGATCGAGTGCACGGCGCTCGCCTGACGAGGACGCCCGGGTGTGCGGGTTCGTTGTTTCCGCCCCGCGCCTCGGCTAGCATCGCTGTCCTGACAGCGCCTCGACCGCGCGATGGAGATCCCAGATGACCCAGATCGCCCCGTTCAACCTGCAGAAATGGATCGACGAGCATCGGGACCTGCTGAAACCGCCGGTCGGCAACGCGCAGATCTGGCAGGATTCCGATTTCATGGTCACCGTCATCGGCGGGCCCAACCAGCGTACCGACTACCACGACGACCCGTTGGAGGAGTTCTTCTACCAGATCCGGGGCGACATCACGCTTCGCGTCATCGAGGACGGCAAGCGGCGCGACGTGACGCTGAAGGAGGGCGACGTGCTTCTCCTGCCGCCGCATGTCCGCCACTCGCCGCAGCGCCCGGCGGGCTCGGTCGGGATGGTGATCGAGCGCCAGCGGCCCGACGGGCTACACGATGCCTTCGAATGGTATTGCGAAAACTGCGATGCGCTCGTCCATCGCAGCGAGTTTCAGCTGCACGACATCGTCGAGGACCTGCCGCCGGCTTTCGACGCCTATTACGGCAGCGAGAACTCACGCCGCTGCGACGAATGCGGTCACCTCAACCCGGGCAAGCCCGGCGGATAACGCCCCGCAGCCCTTTCGGCGCTAGCCCCGGCGTTCCTCGGTACGGCGTTTCGCGCGTGCCCGGAAACCCTTGCGGTAAGGAAGGAACATGAACGGGATCCCCCGCTCGGTACACAGCTACGACGAGACGTTCGATGTCGTGGTCGTCGGCTACGGTTTTTCGGGATCCATCTCGGCGCTGGAGGCCTCGCGGGCCGGCGCACGGGTGCTTCTGATCGAGAAGACCGGTGTGCCCGGCGGCATCTCGATCTGCTCTTACGGCGCGGTGCGCTGCGCCATGGATGCCGACCGCGCCTACAGCTATCTGACCGCCACCAACGCCGGTCGCACATCGGACGAGGTGGTTCGTACGCTCGCCGAGGGAATGTCCGGTCTCGAGCCCTATGTACGCGAACTCGCCAGGGTCAACGACGCGGAGATCACGACTACCATCGAGACCGGCAAGACCGGGGCGAACTACCCGCTGCCCGGTTTCGACGCCTTCTACCAGACGGTCGTCGTTTCGGTGCCGAACTTCGATGCCCGCGCGTTTTACCCCTGGGCCAACGGCGCGCCCGGCGGGCCGATGCTCTTCAAGATCATCGACGACAACCTCGCGAACGAAGACGTCGAGATCCGGCTCAACACCCGCGCGCTCAGGTTGCTCACCTCGGAGGACGGGTCCGAGGTCCGTGGCGTCACGGTCGAGGGGCCGGACGGCATCGGCCGGATCCGGGCGCGACGCGGCGTGATCCTGGCGTGCGGCGGGTTCGAAGGCAGCCCCGAACGCCAGGACCAGTTTTGGGAAGGTCGGCCCATTCTCTCCGCGGCCGCGCGTCACAACACCGGCGACGGAATCGACATGGCGCAGGATCTCGGCGCGCAGCTCTGGCACATGTGGCACTTCCACGGCGCCTACGGTTTCCGGAGCCCCGACCCCGACTACCCTTACGCCATCCGGGTCAAGCGGCTGCCGGACTGGCGGCCGGGCGGCGGCGGCTTCATGGCGCGGCGCGACGAGTCCGGCGAGATCAGCGATGCGCAAGTCAAGATGACCTGGATCCTGCTGGATCGCGACGGGCGCCGCTACATGAACGAATATCCGCCATATACGCACGACACCGGGCACCGCCAGATGCAGCTCTACGATACGGTGCGGCAGGCCTACCCTCGTATCCCGAGCTACCTGATCTGCGACGAGAACGGCCGAAAGCTCTATCCGCTGGGCCGCCCCACGTCCAACGACAAGGACCTCCGCCTCGAGTGGAGCGCCGACAATCTCGCGGAGGTGGAGGCGGGCATTCTGACCCGCGCGGACACGCTCGCCGGACTCGCCACGGCGCTCGAGCTCGATCCGGCGACGGTGGAAGAGAGCGTCGCGCGCTGGAACGCTCTCTGCGAAGCGGAACGCGACGACGATTTCGGCCGCCCGCCCGGCACCATGCTGCCGATCGACGCTCCGCCGTTCTACGGCGCCCCCGTATGGCCCGTGGTATCCAACACCCAGGGCGGGCCGGTGCACGACAGCCGCCAGCGGGTGATCGACGTGTTCGGCGCGCCGATCCCGAGGCTCTATGCGGCGGGCGAGCTCGGCAGCGCCTTCGGCCATCTCTACATGTCGGGCGGCAACATCGCGGAATGCTTCGTCTCCGGCCGCATCGCCGGGGCCGGAGCCGCTGCGCTCGAGGAGTGGAGTTGAACGGCCGGGAGTGGCGTTGTCCAGGGGCTTCCGATAGGCTGAGCTCTCCTGCAGCGGCCTGATCGCCGCTTTCCCCGGACCCAGGGCGGGGGGACGTGGCTTGCTGACCCTCTACAGCGCGCGCGCGTGCGCCGGGGCGATGACCCTGTTTTCCCTGTTGCTCGCGCTGCAGATACCGTCCTATCTGGGTATCGCGCTGTACAAGGAGCAGTTCCTGGCGGTGGCCGCCGGGCTTACGCTCACGACGGTTTTTCTCCTCACCCGCGCCGGCCGGAGCAAGGACGGTCGCGTTCCCTGGTACGATTGGATCATCGCGCTGATCGCGCCGGCGGTGCTGTTCTCGATCGCGATCTGGTACGCCTATTTCCTGCGCGAGCAGCCTTTCGGCCCGCCGGAAATGCTGGCAATGGGCAGCGTCATCGTAATCCTCGTCATGGAGGCGCTGAGACGTACCGCCGGTCTGTTCTTGTTCTTCATTGTGCTCGGGTTCATAGTCTATGCGATGGTCGGCCACCTGGTGCCGGCACCGCTGACCGGCCGCTCGATCGCGATCGAGGAACTGCCGATATACCTGGGCTTCGATCCGAGCGCGCTGCTGGGCGCGGCGCTGAGCGTCTCGGTCACCATCGTGATCCTGTTCATTTTCCTGGGCCAGCTCCTGTTCAAGACCGGCGGCGGCGAATTCTTCACCGACCTGGCAATGGCCACGATGGGGCGCAGGCGCGGCGGCGCGGCGAAGATCTCGGTCGTGGCGTCGGCGATGTTCGGTTCGATCTCCGGCAGCGCGGTTTCCAACGTGGCAACGACCGGGGTCATCACCATCCCGCTCATGCAGCGCTCGGGTTATTCCGGCGTTCAGGCGGGCGCGATCGAGGCGATCGCATCGACCGGGGGCCAGTTCATGCCCCCGATCATGGGCGCGGCGGCGTTTCTGATGGCCGAGTTCCTGGAGCTGCCCTACACCGACGTGATCGTCGCCGGGCTGATCCCGGCGCTTCTCTATTATTTCGCCGTTTTCGTGCAGGTGGACCTCGTGGCGGCGCGCGACGACATCACCGCCGCAGCGGAGTCGCTTCCGAAGGTGCGAACCGTCCTGAAGGAAGGATGGCATTTCATCGTTCCCTTCGCGGTGCTGATCTTCGCCTTGTTCGAGCTCAACACCGAGCCGGAAATCGCGGCACTGTACGCGGCGGCGACGATCGCCGTCGGCGGTGCGCTCCGTCCTTACAAGGGCAAGCGGCTGCGCCTCCGGGAGTTTTTCGCCACATTCTGGGATACCGGCATCGCGATGGTGGAGCTCAACATCATCGTCGCGGCCGCGGGTTTCGTGATCGGCATCCTTAATCTCAGCGGCGGCGGGTTCGCCCTCACGCTGTTTCTGATCGAGCTCGGCGGCGAGCAGCTCGCGGTGCTGCTTCTGATCGCGGCGGGCATCTGCATCCTGCTCGGCATGGGGATGCCGACCACCGGTGTCTATGTGCTGCTCGCCGCGCTGGTCGCGCCGTCGCTCGTCGAGGCCGGAGTGCTGCCTCTCGCGGCACATGTCTTCATCCTTTACTTCGGCATGATGTCCATGATCACTCCGCCGATCGCGCTCGCCGCATTCGCCGCCGCAACGCTGTCCCGGGAAAGCCCGACGCGGACCGGATTCATGGCGATGAAGCTCGGCTGGGTCGCCTATGTCGTGCCTTTCCTGTTCGTGCTTTCGCCGACCCTGATCATGCAGGGCGAGGCGGAGCAGATCGCGATCAACGTCGCGACGGCAACGGTCGGCGTCTATCTCGTCGCGGTTGCCGTCGAAGGATATTTCGCCCGTCCCCTCGACGTTGCGCGCCGGCTCGCGCTCGGCGTGGTCGGTCTGGTCGCGATGATGCCGGACACCGCGCTGGGGCTCGAAGGCGCCGTGGCAATCGCCGGTTCCGCGATCGGGCTGACGATCCTGGGGCACGAACATTTTGCGTTCCGTCGCGCACGGCTCCGGAATGTGCCGCCGGACGTGGCGGGAGAATGATGTCTCTCCGCGTTACAGACCGGACCGAAAAGGGAGGATAAGCATGCGCAAGTTCACGATAGCGACGGTTGCCGGCATTGCCGTCGCCGCGGCCGGCACCGCGCTCCACGCACAGACCTACAGCGTCGGCACCAATCCGCAGGGATCGCTCGCCTTCGCCTCCGGTACCGCCGTGGCCAAGGTGATGGCCCAGATGGGCAAGCTCCAGTTCCGGGTCGCGCCCTATGGCGGCTCGTCGACCTATCTGCCGCTGATCCACGCCAAGAAGCTGGACTTCGGATTCGCCAACCAAGGGGAGACCGCCTTTGCCTATGACGGGACGGCGATCTTCGAAGGCCGGCCGAACAAGGGGTTGCGCAATGTCGGCGTGATGTACCGCATCAACGGCACGTTCGCTGTGCCCAAGGATTCGCCGATCCGCAAGATCAGCGACCTGAAGGGCAAACGCGTGCCGTCCGATTACACCAGCGGCCGCATCTTCCACTACATCACCGGCGGAATACTCGCCACCCAGAAGATGAGCTACGACGACGTTCGCCGGTTCCCGGTGCCGACCTTCATCCGGGGCATCAACGCGTTGGTTCAGGGGAAGGTGGATACGGCCTACATCCCGTTGAACGCGGGCGCCGGCAAGAAAGCGATGGCCACCATGAAGAACGGCTGGCGCTATATCTCTTTCGACGTCACGCCGGAGGGCGCGCAGCGGATGCACGGCGTGCTTCCCTACGCCGAACCCAACGTGGTTCCGCCCAAGAAGACCAATACCGGCGTGGTCGAACCGACGGCCATGATGCGGGTGCAGTTCTACCTCGTCACCGGCGCCCATGTGTCCGACGAGGTGGTTTATCGGACCGCCAAGACGCTCTACCACAATAAGAAAGCGCTCGCGCTGGCTTTCGGACCGTTCAACCGCATGGTACCCGCGGAAATGGCGGCCAAGCACTCGAACCCGTATCACCCCGGGGCGATCAGGTTTTACAAGGAAGTGGGCCTCTGGCCGCCCAAGAACTGACACGACAGCCCGGAAGGTCGGGGCGCTTGCCGCGCCCCGACCGTTTCCACCATCAGGGAGGTATCGGTGAGCGATCCCGCATCGACCGAGACGTACGATCCGAAGACCGTCACGCTGCTCTCGTTCAGCGACGCCGTCCCCTCCTTCGCCGACGGGAGCGACACGCCGCGCGCTTATCTGGAGCGCTGTATCGAGATCGTCGAGGCGCGCGAACCCGCGGTGAAGGCGTTCGTTACCCTCAACCTCGACGGTGCCCGCAAGGCCGCGGATGCCTCGACCGAACGCTATCGGACCGGGCGACCGCTCTCCGCGCTCGACGGGATGCCGGTCGGAATCAAGGATGTCCACGAGACCGAGGACATGCCCATGCAGGTCGGCAGTCCCATCTTCGAGGGTTGGTCGTCAGGCTGGGACGGCGCCTGCGTTTATGCGCTGCGCAAGGCGGGCGCCTTGATCGTCGGCAAGACCGTCACCACCGAGTTCGCCTTCGCGACGCCCGGTCCGACGCGCAACCCCTGGGACACGACCCGTACCCCCGGCGGTTCGTCCAGCGGCAGCGGCGCGGCCGTCGGCGCCCGGATGATCCCGGCGGCTACCGGCTCGCAGGTGCGCGGTTCCATTCTCCGGCCCGCGGCTTATTGCGGCGCCTACACCCTGAAGGCCTCGTACGGGGCGATCAATTCCCTCGGCGGTTTCCCGTCGGCTCCCAGCCTGATCCATGTCGGTTTCATTACCGGGACGCTTGCGGATATGTGGATCACGTCGCATTGCGTCTCGCATATTGCCGGCGGCGATCCGGGCCATCCCAGCCTCGCCGGTCCGCCCACGCTGCCGCGACCGGAGAAACCGACGCGCCTGATCCGGCTCGACACGGCCGGCTGGGCGGCCACCACGGAGGAAACGAAGGTGGCCTTCGACGAGTATCTCGGCGGGCTCGCGGAAGCGGGGATCGAAATCGCCTGCCGCAGCGACGATCCGGAGATAGAGGCTTACGAGCGGGACCTCGTGACGCTTCGCGATGTCATCGCCCTGATGCTGACCTACGAAGGGCGCTGGCCGCTCGCGATGTATGCCGACCGCGATTGGGAGCTGTTGAGTCCGCGCGTCCAGGAACGGGTGGTGGCGGGTCGGGAGCTGACGCCGGAGGATTACGCGCAAGCCCTCGAATGGTGCGTCGCCTTCCGCGCGCGGCATGAGGCCTTCGCCGACAGGGCCGACGGATTGATAACCCTCAACCAGGTCGATCCGGCGTCGGCCGGCATGCCGGTGGGCGACATGGTCTACGGAGAACCGTCTTCGGTCGCCGGCTGCCCGGCACTGAACCTGCCGCTGCTCTCCGTCGGTGGCATGCCGCTCGGAGTCCAGTTGATGGGCTATTTCCGCGAGGATCGGCGCATCGTCGCGAACGCTCACTGGCTCGTCCACGCGGCACGCGGGATCGCTACTCCCGCGGGCTAATGCTTCGCCAGAGCCGGTCCGCCCTTGCGCAGGACGGACATCGCCTCGTCGAGCCCTTCGAGGGTGAGCGGGTACATCCGCCCGGACATGAGCTGGTAGGTCATCCGCAGCGACGGCGTCGACATCCAGCGGTCCTGCGGCACGGGATTGATCCAGACCGCATCGGGATAGAAGGACAGCATCCGGCGCAGCCAGACCTCGCCCGGCTCCTCGTTCCAGTGCTCGATCGAACCGCCGATTTCGGTGATCTCGTAGGGGCTCATGGTGGCATCGCCCACGAAGATCGTCTTGTAGTCCGGCGCGTAGGTATTGAGAACGTCCCAGGTCGCGGTCCACTCGTTGTAGCCTCGCCGGTCCTGACGCCACACGCGCTCATACGGGAAGTTGTGGAAATAAAAATACTCCAGGTGCTTGAGCTCGCTCCGCGCCGCCGAGAACAGCTCCTGGGAGACCCGGATATGGCTGTCCATCGAGCCGCCGATATCGAGGAACAGGAGCACCTTCACCCGGTTCTTGCGTTCTGGCACCATCTTGATGTCGAGATAGCCGGCGTTTTCCGCCGTCGCGCGGATCGTACCGTCGAGGTCGAATTCGTCCTCGGCCCCGTCGCGGACGAATTTGCGCAGCCGGCGCAGCGCCAGCTTGATGTTGCGGGTGCCGATTTCGACATCGTCGGCGAGGCCGCGGAACTCGCGCTTTTCCCAGACCTTGGCCGCGCTCTTGCCGCCCCCTTCCCCGCCGATCCGCACTCCCGAAGGGTTCGTCCCGCTATTGCCGAACGGCGACGTACCGCCGGTGCCGATCCAGCGATCGCCGCCCTGGTGCCGCCCGCGCTGCTCCTGCAGCCGCTTGGCGAGCTCTTCCATGAGGTCTTCGAAGCTCATCTTCTCGAGCTTGGCGAGCTCTTCGGGATCGAACGTCCGCTCGGCGAGCGCGCGCAGCCAGTCTTCCGGGATGACCCTGGAAAACAGGTCTTCGGTGTCGTGCATCGCGCCGGAGAAGAAGTTGTCGAACACCTTGTCGTAGGCGTCGTAGTACTTCTCGTCCTTGACCATCGCCGCGCGCGCGAGGTGATAAAAGCCGTCCACGTCGTTGTCGCTGGCGCCGCTCGACAGGGCCTCCAGCATCATCAGGTATTCCCGGATGGTGACGGGGACGCTTGCCTGGCGTAGCTGGAAGAAGAAGTCGACGAACACGGCCGAGCCGCGTCAGTTCTGCCGCCGCGACAGGAAAGCGAGGCGTTCGAACATCTGGACGTCCTGCTCGTTCTTGAGCAGCGCGCCGTAGAGTTTGGGCAGCGCCTTGGTCGAATCTTCGCGCAGATCCTCCGGCGCGAGATCCTCCGCGAGCAGCAGCTTGATCCAGTCGAGCAGTTCGGAAGTCGACGGCTTCTTCTTCAACCCGTTGACCGAGCGGATCGAGAAGAAGCACTCCAGCGCCTCCTTGAGGAGCGCCTTCTTGATGCCAGGAAAATGAACCCCGACGATGCGTTCCATGGTGTCCGGCTCGGGAAAGCGGATGTAGTGGAAGAAGCAGCGCCGGAGGAAGGCGTCGGGCAGCTCCTTCTCGTTGTTCGAGGTGATGATAACCGCGGGCCGGTGCCGGGCGGCCACGGTCTCCTGGGTCTCGTAGACGTAGAACTCCATCCGGTCGAGCTCGCGCAGGAGATCGTTGGGGAACTCGATGTCCGCCTTGTCGATCTCGTCGATCAGCAGGACGGCCTGGTCCTCCGAAGCGAAGGCCTCCCACAACATGCCCCGTTTGATGTAGTTGCGGATGTCCTTGACCCGCTCCTCGCCGAGCTGGGAGTCGCGCAGCCGGGATACCGCATCGTATTCGTAGAGCCCGTGCTGCGCCTTGGTCGTCGACTTGATGTGCCACTCGAAGAACGGCCGGCCGAGCGCCTCTGCGACTTCCTGCGCCAGCAGCGTCTTGCCGGTGCCGGGCTCTCCCTTGACGAGCAGCGGGCGTTCCAGCGTGATGGCCGCGTTGACCGCCGTCATGAGATCTTCGGTCGCGATATAGCTGTCGGTGCCGGTAAACTTCATGGACGCCAGAATGCTGTTTTCGGATTTGACGAAAGGCCGGTCGAACGGCCGGCGCACGGTAGTTGATGGGCATGGGGCGATCAAGCCTCGCCCTGTTTGGACGGCCGCAGGCCGCGGGAGGTAAATGTGCTCGCTCTCTCTGTCGCCCTGCATGCGCTCGCGGCGATCGTATGGGTCGGCGGGATGGCGTTCGCCTATTGGTATCTCCGGCCCGCGGCCGGTGCGCTCGACGGGCCCGACCGGCTCGGCCTCTGGCAGCGCGTCTTCGTCCGGTTCTTCGTCTGGGTGTGGGTCTCGGTAATCGTGCTGCCGGTCACCGGCTACGTCATGGTCTGGGGACAGTGGGGCGGTCTCGGATCGATGCCGCTACACGCCCATCTGATGCAGGGTCTGGGCTGGGTGATGATCGTCATCTTTCTCTATCTCTGGTTCGGCCCCTACCGCCGCTTCAAGGACGCGCTCGCCGCCGGCGACCCGCCCACCGCCGCCGCGGCGCTCGACCGGATCAGGCTGATCGTCAAGACCAATCTCGGGATCGGGCTGATCAACGCCGCGATCGGCGCGTCCGGGCGCTACTGGACCTTCTGACGGAGACCGCGGGATGAAGGAACTGCTCGATACGCTCGCCGAACGGGTGGACCCGGCCCATACGGCGGTGCTGGTCGTCGACGTGCAGAACGATTTCTGCGCGCCCGGCGGCTATATCGACTCTGTCCTGGGCCGGGACGTAAGCGGCTCCCTGCCGGTCGCGGAGGCCATCGCGGAACTCCTGGATGCCGCGCGGGGCGTCGGCGTGCCGGCGATCTGGGTCAAGGCGGTCTACGATTTCCGATATCTTTCCGCGCCGATGCTGACCAAGATTCGGGAGATGGGGCTCGAGCATGCGGTCTGCTGCGCGGAGGGGAGCTGGGGAGCGGACTGGTTCACCATCCGCCCTGGGGAGGGCGAGCCGGAGATCGTAAAGCACCGCTACAGCGCATTCGTCGGGACACCGCTCGAAGCGATGCTGAAACGGCGGGGCATCCGCACCCTTGTGATCACCGGGGTCGCGACGAATATCTGCATCGATTCGACGCTGCGGGACGCTTTCCTGCGCGACTACTACGTGGTCGTTCCCTCCGAATGCGTGGGCTCGGCAAACCGGGCGCTGCACGAGGCTACCCTTCAGAATGTGGATTTTCTCTTCGGCGATCTGACCGAGGGAAAGGAAATCGCGGAAATCTGGGCCGGGACTCCGGCTCAGGCGGCGGCGGGCTGAGCGCGAAGCGTGCGCCACAGGATCAGCGCCATGATCCCCATGTTGAGGAAGTTGAAGGCGATCCCGTTGAGCAGCGCGACCTGGTAGGACGCGGTCAGGTCGTAAATCCACCCGTTCAGCCAGCCTCCGAACGCCATGCCGCCTATGGTGGCGAAAATCACCACCCCGATCCGCCGCCCCGCCTCCCTCGCCGGCAGGTACTCCCGGATGATGATCGCATAGGACGGCACGATCCCGCCCTGGAACAGACCGAAGACGAACGAAATCGCATAAAGCGACGCAAGCCCGTCGAACGGCAGGTAAAGGGCGAGGGCGACGCATTGCAGCACCGAGCCCAGGAGCAGCGTGCGTACGCCGCCGATATAGTCGGCAAGGACCCCGGAGCCGAGTCGGCTGATCACGCCCGCCGCGAGCATGAGCGAAAGCATCTCCGCCCCGCGCGCGATGCCGTAACCCAGATCGACGCAGTAGGCGACGATATGGACCTGCGGCATCGACATCGCGACGCAACAGCCGAAGCCGGCGATCGCGAGCAGGGTCTGCATCGTCCGCGGCGTGAAGGCGGCCATGCGGAGCTGTTCTGTGCCGGCGATGCCGGTGATCCGGTCGATGTGATCCTGTTTCGGCCCCTCGCGCCGCAGCAGCAGCGAAAGCGGCAGGATCGTCGCCACGCTGAAGAGACCGATCGCGAGGTAGATCGGCCGCCAGCCGTCGGTCGTTACCGAATCCTGCAGGACCAGCGGCAGCAGCATGCCGGCGAAATAGTTGCCGCAGGCGACGGTCGCGACGGCCATGCCGCGGCGGCGGACGAACCAATGCGAGATATTGGCCATCAGCGGGCCGAACATGGAACCCGTGCCGATCCCGATCAGGACGCCGTGGACGATGGAGAGCTGCCACATCGCCTCGACCGCGGACGAGGCGGCGAAACCCACTCCCAGAAAGACGCCCGCGGCCAGCCCTGGAAGCATCATTCCGATCCTGTCGATCAGGCGTCCGACGACGATGTTGCCCAGCGCGAAGAAGACCATGGAGATCGTGTAGGGAACCGAAGCCGTCGCCCGGTCGACGTCGAACTCGGCCTGGACCGCCGGCATCACGATCACATAGGACCAGAGCCCGATGCTTCCGATCGTCGCCATGACCAGGGTCACGGCGAGGCGGAACGCGGCATAGCGCGAATCTGCCGCCGTCCCATCCCTTTCGTGAGCGGATAAGGACAAAATAAAACCTTGGTTACCAGCTGTTTGTGACGGTTATCTTATATTGCACCCGAGGATTCCGGGCGCAACGTCGTGATCACCCGCACCTCCCGGTGCAGCGTCCGGTGGACAGGGCATTTGTCGGCTATTTCCAATAGCTTGGCGCGCTGTTCCCGATCCAGAGGACCAACCATCTCGATTTCGCGCTCGAAGGAGTCGATGTTGCCCTCCCCGGTCTCGCATTCGGCGCAATCCGACGCATGGATCTTCTTCTGGCGCACCGTTACCGTGGCGCGTTGGAGCGGCCATTTCTTGCGCTCGGCGTACATGCGGATCGTCATTGTCGTACACGTCCCGAGCGCCGAAGACAAAAGCTGGTATGGCGTGAGGCCCCGATCCTGACCGCCTACCGAAACCGGCTCGTCCGCGGTCAGGCGATGGTCGCCCGCGGCGATGTCCTGGCCGAACAGCCCGATCCCGTTCTCCGCGACCACCACGGCATCCGCCTCGGGAGCGGCGGCCGGTGAACGCGCGGGCGGAAGGAACCGGCTCGCCCACGCGGCCATCACCTCCGCCGCGTAGACCGCGTCCTCGCGTCGCGTCAGCAGGTGATCGGCACTGTCGAGCGAGACGAAGCTCTTCGGGTGTTTGGCGGCCTGGAATATCTCCGCCGCGTTGTCGATGCCGACCGTGCGGTCGAACGGTGAGTGCATCACGAGCAGCGCCTTGCGGAGCGCGGCCACCCGGTCCCGCAGGCGTTGTCCGGCGATGTCGTCGAGGAACCGCTTGCGGATACGGAACGGACGCCCGGCGATGGTCACGTCGGCCTCGCCGTCCCGTTCGATCGTTTCGATGTCGTCCGCGAACAGGTGGGAAACGTGGGCCGGATCGCTCGGCGCGCCGACGGTCACGACGCCGACCGCCTCGTCGACCGCCTCGGCGGCGGCCAGCACGGCGGCACCGCCAAGGCTGTGCCCGATCAGGATCGACGGCGCTTCGTGCTCGGCACGCAACCAGTCTGCCGCCGCGATCAGGTCGTCGACATTGGAGCTGAAATCGGTGTTGGCGAAGTCGCCGCCGCTCGCACCGAGGCCGGTGAAGTCGAAACGGAGCGTCGCGATGCCGTTCGACGCCAGCGCGGCCGCGATGCGGGAGGCGGCGAAAATGTCCTTCGAACAGGTGAAGCAATGGGCGAACAGGGCATAGGCGCGAATCTCGCCCGCCGGGCTCTCGAGCCGCGCGGCAAGTGTGTCCCCGCCCGCGCCCGTAAACGTTGCCTTCTCGGATTTCATCGCCTGTACCCCGTCGATGGACGGCGGAACTTACCACTCGCCGTCCTTCCCGCCACCCGTGCTTGGCCGCCGCATTCCGATGTGTTCAGATCCCGCGCCGCACAGCACGGGGAGGACGCCGCGATGCTTGGAACCCGACCGCTCTTGCAGCTTGCCGCCGACCTTGCCTCAGGTACGACGACGAGCCGCGAGCTCGTGGAGCAGGCCCTCGCGGTCATCGAGGCGCCGGGGGGAGAAGGTTCGCGGGCGTTCTTGTCCTGCAACGCCGACCGCGCGCGGGTCGAGGCGGACGCGAGCGACGCGATGAGAAAAGCGGGCGCGGTCCCCTCCCCGCTCGCCGGCCTGCCGGTTTCGATGAAGGACCTCTTCGACGTCGCCGGCGAGGTCACCACCGCCGCTTCGCCGACGCTCGCCGACGAGCCGCCCGCGACCAGGGACTCGACCGTCGTTGCCCGTCTGCGCGCGGCGGGCGCGATAGTTCTCGGCCGCACCAACCTGACGGAGTTCGCCTATTCGGGGATCGGCATCAACCCTCATTTCGGCACGCCCAGGAACCCGTGGGACCGTGCGCGCGGGCGGATACCGGGAGGGTCGTCCTCGGGCGCCGCGGTCTCGGTGACCGACGGCATGGCGGCGGCGGCCATCGGAAGCGACACCGGCGGATCGGTCCGTATCCCGGCGGCTCTCTGCGGCGTGACGGGATTCAAGACGACCGTCGGGCGCATTCCGCTCGACCGCGTGTTCCCGCTGTCGAACACGCTGGATTCGGCCGGGCCGCTGGCTCCAACGGTGACGTGTTGCGCGCTGCTCGACGCGGCGATGGCGGGCGGCGACGTGTGGGCTTCGAATACCGCGCTCCCGATCCGGGGCGCGCGTTTCGGCGTCCCGACGACGATCGTGCAGGACGGAATGGACGACACCGTGGCCGCGGCCTTTCACGCGGCACTGGACCGGATTTCGGAAGCGGGTGCCTTGCTGGAAGACATCGCTTTCGAGCCGTTCGCCGACATCGCGGAAGTCAGCGCGGCCGGCGGGATCCTCGGCGCCGAAGCCTATGCGCTCCACCGCGACCGTCTGGCGGCCAAGGGCAACATGGTCGATCCCCGGGTGCGGACGCGGATCGAACGAGGCGCCAAAATCTCGGGCGCCGACCTGCTGGACGTTATCGAGGCCCGCGCCGGCATCCGGTCCCGGGCGGATGCCATCGGCGCCGATTACGAAGCGATCCTGATGCCGACGGTCGCGATCGTCGCTCCCCCGATCGGCGACATCGTGGCGAGCGACGAGCTCTACGCCGAGATGAACCCGTTCATCCTGCGCAACACGACGTTCGGCAACTTCCTCGACCGCTGCGCCCTGTCGATCCCGATCCACGAGCCCGGCGAGGCTCCGGTGGGCCTGATGGTCATGGACCGCACCGGGGCGGATGCGCACCTGATCCGCGTCGGGATCGCCGTCGAAAGTGTGGTGCGGCGGTTCTGAACCGCTTCAAAAGATGCGGAAATACTCGCGCTGCTCCCAGTCCGTCACGTCCGACAGGTAGCGCGCGATCTCCGCTTCCTTGATCATGCAGATATAGTCGACGAAGGGCTTGCCGAGCGCATCGGCGAAAACCTCGTCGACGCGCAGCGCCGCGACCGCCTCGATCAGGCTGGTCGGCAGGGCCGGCGCGTCGGCGTCGTAGGGCGTTTCGGTCGCCTCGCCCGGATCGGTCCGCCGGTCGATGCCGTCGAGACCGGCGACGATCTGCGAGACGAGGTAGAGATAGGGGTTGGCGGCGGGCTCGCCGGCGCGGTTCTCGATCCGCGTACCGGGCTCGCCCGCGCCGCCGATGATGCGCAGCATCGCTCCCCGATTGTCGCGTGCCCAGGCGGCCCGGTCGGGCGCGAGCGAGAACGCCTTGAATCGCTTGTAGCCGTTGATCGTGGGCGTGGTGAAGACCGACGCCGCGCCGGCGTGGTCGAGGATGCCGCCGGCGAAGCTGCGCCCGAGCGCCGACAGGAGCGCGCCCTCGCCGTCTTCTTCCTCCGGCATGAAGAGCGGGCGGCCGGTCTCGCGGTCGCGGAGCGACTGGTGGAGATGCCAGCCGCTCGCGAACACGTTCTCGATCCGCGGCCGGCACATGAAGGTCGCGTGATAGCCGTTCCGCGCGCAGATCTGTTTCACCGCGTTGCGGAACAGGATCATGGTGTCCGCCGATTCCAGCCCGATACCCGGCTGGAAGGTGACTTCGACCTGGCTCGGCCCGAATTCCACCTCCAGCGAGCGCAGCGGCAGGCCCAGCGCCGTCAAATCGCGCCGCAGCACCGCGAAGATCGGATCCAGCTCGTCGAGCCTGATTTCGGTCAAATACTGGTAGCCGTGGGTGAGCAGCGACACATCGGGCGGCGCGGCGGGCTGGCCGGCGCCTTCGGCCTCCATGCGGGGGTCTTCCAGGCGGAAAATGTGGAACTCGACCTCGACGCCGGTGACGTAGTCGTAGCCCCGCTCGGCAAGCCGGGCCAGCCAGGTCCGGCACAGATCTCGGGTCGAGTAGGGGATCGCGCGGCCGTCCGGCCAGCGGATATCGCACAGCACCCACCCCGTCCCCGGCGCCCAGGGAAGAACGCGGAAGGTAGTCGGATCGGCAACCATGAGAAAATCCGCCGCGCCGGTGAGATCCGGCATGCCGATCCCCGCGCCCGGCCGGAAGACCGGCGGCACCGTCTTGTGCGCGGTGTCCTTCACGAGCAGCGTCGAGGTCATCGAAACGCCGCCGGCGAGCGCGCCCGCGACCTCGCCAGCCATTACCGCCTTCCCGCGCAGGATTCCGTGCTGGTCGGGGAAGGAAAAGCGGACGGCCTCCAGCCCGTCGGCCTCGATCCGCCGCAGCATTTCCGCCGCGGCTTCTCGATCCGAGTCGTCCCAGAGACCGTGGCGTTCGACGAAGTCCGCCCGGCCGCTCGATCCCGTCACGGTGCCGCCCAGCCCGAGCGCGCGCGGCGCTCGGCATCGTAGCGGCGCCAGGTCTCGTCCCAGTCTCCCCGCGGCGCGACGGTATCGACGGCAAGCGGCGCATCGTTCGATCCGTTGGGCCGCATCGGCGCCGCCGCGCCGCCGGCCACCGCGTCGATGGCTTCGATCAGGCGCCTGCGGTAGTGGATGATCGCCCGGTCCGACACCCCGAGATGCTCGGCGGTGCGGTCGTGGACCGGGCCGGGCGATTCCACGGCCCACTGGTCGTGCACGTTGATGTCCTCGCCCATGCCGGTAAAGGTCAGCCGCTCCTGCTCGGACGCATCGAAACCGTAATCGTTGGCCTTGTTCAGCCGCGGCCTGTAGTCGGGCAGCGTGTAAAGCTTGAGCCGCTGGTCGCGCATCGCCTTCTTGTCAAGTTTGTCTCCATAGCTGGTGAACATCGCGTACCACCAGCAATGGGTGTCGTCGATCGGCACGTGCCACTGGCTGATGATCATGTCGTTGCCGAGCGGGATGACGATCGCGTTGGGGAACAGGAGGTTGGTGATCCGGACGTGCTTGCTGGCCTCGTCGAGGTCGCGGAGCGCGGTCAGCCGCATGCCGTAGCCGGTGTCCTCGATCCGGATCTCCGGGCACGGGAACTCGCGCATGATCCAGGTGAGCGGATAGGACGCGCCTTCCACCCGGTCGCGGAACTGGAGCCCGTACCCCTCCTCGGGGTCCTCGTCCTCGAAGAAGCGGTGCAGGAAAGAGCCGTGCGCCGGGTCGATCCCGACCTCCAGCGCCTGCAGCCAGTTGCATTCGAGATAGCCCTTGAACGCGAAGGTGTAGGCGTCCGGCGCGGCGAAGCAGTCGAAATCGGGCAGCGGCGGGGGCTCGCCCGGGCCGAGCCAGGCGAAAACGACGCCGTTGCGCTCGACGCACGGGTATCCCGCCATCCTGATCTTGGTATGGAAGTTGCTGCCCGGTGGCTCCGCCGGCTGCTTGAGACAGTTTCCCCTGCCGTCGAAGAGCCAGCCGTGGAACGGGCAGCGTATGCCGCCGTCCTCAAGCCTGCCGAAACGCAGATCCGCGCCGCGATGAGGGCACCGCCGGGCGGTCAGGCGCAACCCGCCGTCATCGGCGCGGAACAGCACGAGGTCCTCGCCCATCAGCCTGACCGGCACCAGCGGCCGTTCGTCCGCCAGCTCTTCGACCAGGGCGGCCGGCTGCCAGTAGCGGCGCATCAACGCGCCACCCGCCGTTTCCGCCCCCGTCCCGGTTACCAGCGCGTTGTGTTCGGCGCTCAGCATGGCCGGGTTTTACCACAGGGCAGGCCAAGGGGCAGTCTTCTCTCTCCGCCCGCCAGCGGTTATACCGGCGCGCGATCCGCCCAGCGAGCGAAGGAGAAGACATGCGCGCCGTCGTCATCAAGGACACATCGAACCGCACGGTGGGGATCGAGGAAGTTCCGGACCCCTCGGCGAAGGACGACGAGGTGGTCGTCGACGTCAAGGTCTGCGGCATCAACTTCACCGACCTTCTCTCGCTCGACGGCAAATACCAGAACAACCCCCCTGCCCCGTTCACGCCGGGCAAGGACGCGGCCGGCGTGGTCTCGGCGGTCGGCGCCGGCGTCGGCGGCCTCAAGGTCGGCGACCGGGTGATCGCGCATGTCGTCCATGGCGGGCTCGCGGAGAAGGTCGCTTGCGCGGAGGCTCTCTGCTTTCCCCTACCCGACGGCGTCGCCTTCGATGCCGCCGCGGCGATGGGGCTCGCTTACCAGACCGCCTATCACGCGCTCACGACGCGGGGAAAGCTGCGGGAGGGCGAGATCGTCCTGATCAACGGCGCGTCCGGCGGCGTCGGGATGGCCGCCGTCAACCTCGCCAAACCGCTCGGCGCCGGCACGGTGCTGGACGGCCTTTCTTCTCCCGGCAAGGCGGATGCGGTCCGCGCGGCCGGCGCGGACGCGGCGATCGACCTTACCGCCGATAACCTGCGCGAATCGCTCCGCGCCCAGGTCCGCGAGGCGACCGGCGGACGCCCGGTGGACCTCGCCTTCGATCTCGTCGGCGGCGAAGTGTTCGATGCGACCATCCGGGCGATCGGCGACGAGGGACGTGCCGTGGTCGCCGGATTCACGTCGGGCACGATCCCGCAGGTCCGGACCAACTACCTTCTGCTCAAGAACATCGGCGTGCTGGGCATGACCATCAACAGCTATATCCACCGGCGCTCGCCCAAGCTGGCGGAGGCGCAGTCGGCGTTGTTCGACCTGTTGCTCGCCGGCAAGATCGACCCCAACATCATGGCCCGCTACCCGTTCGAGCGGTACATGGACGCGATCCGGCTGCTCGAGGAACGGAAGGTCGTCGGCAAGGCGGTGCTGACGATCGAGGCCTAGAGGAGGAACGGTGCCGTGACCGACCCCTGCCCGGGCCCGCTGGCCCCGACGACACCCAGGCTCCGGACGCCGCCCGGCGCCTGCGACACGCATATGCATGTGTTCGGCCCTTTCGACAGGTACCCGCTCGCCGAAAACCGGAGCTACACCTGCCCGCCCTCGACGGCGGAGGACTACGAGACCCTGCGAGAGGCGCTCGGAATCGACCGTTGCGTGGTGGTCCACGGCAGCGCCAACGGCGCCCGGCTCGACGTGACGACCGACGCGCTCGCGCGCTGGGGCGACAAG
>JAJEHI010000134.1 GCA_022823775.1 Defluviicoccus sp.
GCGCTCGACGATGAGGATCCGCGCCGCGGGCTCGGTCGCGCTCGGCGCGTCGCGGGCCGAGATATGCCACGCGGCCCGGGCTTCGGTCAATTCCTCGCGCCAGCGCGCGCCCTTGGGGAACAGGCAGACCGGCGGATCGCCCGGGCCGGGCGCGGCGAACGGGGCGGCGTATTCGAGCAGGCGGGAGAGCGGCGCGAGGGCACGCGCGGTCACGGCGTCGACCGGCCAGGGGTCGAGCGCCTCGATGCGCGCGCGGCGGACCTCGCAGGGCGCCCCGGTCGCCCGCGCGGCCTCGACGAGGAAGGCGGCCTTGGCGGCGTCCGCCTCGACGAGGACCGTCTCGGCCCCGGTCAGGATCGCGAGCACCAGCCCGGGCAGCCCCGCGCCCGAACCGAGATCGACGATCCGCCGCGCCCCCGCCGGCAGATGCGCGGCGAGCTGGCCCGAATCGAGGATGTGGCGGCGCCAGATGTCGGACTCGGTGCCGCGGCCGATCAGGTTGCGCCGGCGCTGCCAGCGCTTCAGCAGGTCCACATAGGTTTCGAGCCGCGCCAATGTTTCACGTGAAACATCAAGCGCGCCCGCGCAGGCCTCAGGCGTGAGCGGGGGATCGCCGGACATGACGCAGGAGCGCGGTGACCGCGGCCGGGGTGATGCCCGGGATCCGCGCCGCCTGGCCGATCGTCCCGGGGCGCGCGCGGTCGAGCTTTTCCACCGCCTCGCCGGACAGCCCGCCGATCGCCCGGTAGTCGAGCGCGGCCGGCAGCGCGAGCCGCTCGTCGCGGCGGAACATCTCGATATCGGCCTGCTGGCGGTCGAGATAGCCGGCATAGCGGCATTCGATCGCGACCTGCTCGGCGGCGTCGGGCGCGATCCGGGCGAGCTCGGGCCAGACGGCGGCGAGCCGCGCGATGTCGATGTCGGGATAGCCGAGGAGCCGCGCGGCCGTCCGCCGCTCCCCGTCCCGGGCCACCCGGATGCCGTGGCGGGCGAGCTCCGACGGCCGGGCCTCCAGCGAGGCGACGAGCGCGCTCGCGTCCTCGATCCGCCGGCGCTTGGCCTCGAAGGCGCGGGCCCGCTCTCCCCCGACGCAGCCGGCCGCGATCCCCTTGGGCGTCAGCCTCCGGTCCGCGTTGTCGGCCCGCAGCAGGAGGCGGTATTCCGCGCGCGAGGTGAACATGCGGTAGGGCTCCGGCGCGCCCTGGGTGACGAGATCGTCGATCATCACGCCGATATAGCCGTCCGCCCGGTCGGGCACGAACCGCCCCTCCCCGCCGCCGGCCAGGAGCGCCGCGTTGACGCCCGCGACGAGCCCCTGGGCCGCGGCCTCTTCGTAGCCCGTGGTGCCGTTGATCTGGCCGGCGTGGAACAGGCCGGGGATGCGCCTTGTCTCCAGCGTCGGCTCGAGCTCGCGCGGGTCGATGAAATCGTACTCCACCGCGTAGCCCGGGCGCAGGATCCGGCACCGCTCGAGCCCCGGGATCGCGCGCACGAAGCGCTCCTGCACGTCTTCCGGGAGCGAGGTCGAGATGCCGTTGGGATAGACCGTGTCGTCGTCGAGCCCCTCGGGCTCGAGGAAGATCCGATGGCGCTCGCGTTCGGCGAAGCGCACCACCTTGTCCTCGATCGACGGGCAGTAGCGCGGGCCCCTGCCGCCGATCCGTCCGGAATAGATCGGCGAGCGGTGGAGGTTCTCGCGGATCGCGTCGTGGACCGCCGGGTTGGTCCAGGTGACGTGGCAGTCGATCTGGGGCGTCGTAATCCGCCCGGTCATCGTCGAGAACGGCTCCGGCGGGTCGTCGCCCTTCTGGCGTTCGAGCCCGGCCCAGTCGACGGTGCGCCCGTCGATCCGGGGCGGCGTGCCGGTCTTGAGCCGGCCGAGCGCGAAGCCGGCGCGCTCCAGCGTCTCGGCGAGCGCGATCGAGGGCGCGTCGCCCACCCGCCCGGCCGGCCGGCTGTCGCCGCCGATGTGGATGACGCCCCGGAGGAACGTGCCGGTGGTGAGCACCACGGCGCGGGCCGGGATCGTCTCGCCGGCCTCCGTCACCACGCCCGCCGCGCGCCCGTCCGGCCCGCGCGCGATGTCCGCCACCGAGCCCTCGACGAGGTCGAGCCTCGGGGTCGCGTCGAGCAGCGCCCGCACCGCCTCGCGGTAAAGCGCCCGGTCGGCCTGCGCCCTCGGGCCCCGCACCGCCGGGCCCTTGCGGCGGTTGAGCACGCGGAACTGGATTCCGGCGCGGTCGATGGCGCGGCCCATGACCCCGTCGAGCGCGTCGACCTCGCGCACCAGATGCCCCTTGCCGAGCCCGCCGATCGCCGGGTTGCAGGACATCTCGCCGATCCGGTCGAGACGCTGGGTGACCAGCGCCACGCGCGCGCCCATGCGCGCCGCCGCCGCCGCGGCCTCCGCCCCGGCATGCCCGCCGCCCACCACGATGACGTCGTAGGTCTTCATCGCCGGCAAGTTAGGGCGCGCGGCCCCGAATGTCACCCGCCGGAGCGGCCTAATGTTTCACGTGAAACATAGGTCAGCATTGTTGACCATTGTTTCACGTGAAACAAAGGACAGGATTGTTGACCTATGTTTCACGTGAAACATTGGCGGCGGGTCACGGGGCCGCCTTCTCCAGCGAGCGGATGAACTGGATGCCCTCGACCCGGGCCCGGCTCAGCCGGTCGTCGCCGGTGACGAACAGGTCGACGTCCGCGGCGGCCGCGCAGGCGAGCTGCACCGCGTCCGCCGCCCCGATCGCGGGGTCGCGCCGGATTTCGGCGAAGCGGAGCGCGGCGCGGCGGTCGAAGGGCAGCACCGTCGCCGCCGCGTGGATCGCGTGCTCGCAACGTTGGCCGAGCCCCTCGTCGCCGCCCGCCCGGGCGAGGACCTCCCCCAGGGTGAGGGCCGAGGTCAGCAGCGCATCGCCCCTTTCGAGCATCCATTCGCGGAGCGCCCGCGCCCGGTCCGCCCGCTCGCCCCGGTCCTCGATCAGGTAGAGGAACGGGTGGGTGTCCCAGAAGATCCGGCTCACGGCGCGCCCCGGCGGAGGCGGGCGAGCCAGGCGTCGGGGTCCCCGTCCGCCTGGCCCGCGCCGCGCAGCGCGAGGATCGGGTCGGCCGCGCCCTCCCCCGCGCCGGCGCCGGCATAGTCCCGCCGGTACCAGTCGATCAGCCCGCGATAGGGCGCCGGGACCTCGCGCGGCTCCGGCACGGCCTTGGCCCCGGCGCGCAGCGGGTGGCACGGATCGCCCGGCCGGAACAGCCGCCGCCGCCCGCGCGCGGTCTCGACCAGCATCCGGTAGCGCCCGGGGTTGGGCGGCCGGTTGGCGACGCAGTGGAGATAGGCGTGGCTCTGCACCCCCGGCCGCGCCTCCGCCAGCCCCGTGACCCGCTCCTCGCGGGCCCGCTCGACGATCTCGCCCACGGTGAAGTCCTCGCGGTCGGGGTAGCGCTGGTGGAGGAGGGCGGCGGCGATCCAGACCTCGTCGGCTACGCGGATGAGGGGCATGGGGCTTCCAAGGTGATTGATCTTTTACTTAGTAATCGTAGATCCGCATTGCAAGCGCGAAATTCGCGGGCCCTAGTCGAACAGCGCCCTGACCGTCCATGAGGGCGCGTAGTCGCCGCGGATCGCGAACACGACCAAGGCGATCGCATCGGTATCCACGTTCGGTAGGATGTGGTCGCCTAGCATTTGACCCGCTGCTCCCACTGGATAGAATTGAGGGGAGCCGATCTCATGTAGCCAAACCATGTCCTCCTCAGAAGCAATCGAATATAGAGTATCCTGTGCGAGTTTCGAAATTTCTAGCATTCCCATGCTTCGTCACGGGTATTGCTCACGACGGCTAGTTCTTGTCTTCAACTATTGTTCTTAGACATCCAATGCCCAAGCCTTTCGACACCAAAGAAAATGCTCTAAAAGACGAAGACCTTCAAGAAGCATTAGCTCGAGGGTTTATTGAGATTTCGGACAATCGAGTTACCTACCATCTAAATCAACGTAAACAATACAATTGGAATGATCCGGAGGAGTGGGTGCGCGCCCGAACCTTAGCTTTTTTGGTTGTAAACAAAGGATATCCGCCGGAACGCATGAGAACAGAAGTCCAAGTGCCGCGGCGAACACCGAGCGATTGGGCGGACATTGTGGTTTATGAAAATGACAACTGTTCCAGCCCGTACCTAGTTGTAGAAAACAAAGCGGTTGGTCAGAACCCTGCGAAACGTGCCCAAGGAATAGAACAAGGTTTCGGCAACGCCAATTCCCTGCGCGCTCCTTTTCTTCTTTATGACGAATACAAATTCTCTTGCTATTTTGATGTTGGCAACTTCAAACCTATGGAGCGAAAAACTAACAAGCTTGGACAGCGCGATGCTGTTCCGGAACAGTACGGCAGCGCTCCGATTTTTCGATTTCATGCAGGTGGGTCACAGGATATTGAAGCTGTTTCACCCAGTATTCTCGAATCCAAAATTCGCCAAGCCCATTCAATAATTTGGGCAGGTGGGCGTCGAGACCCTCTAACGGCTTTCGACGAATGGTCCAAGGTGCTTTTCGCAAAAGTAATAGATGAACGCCGAACACCAACCGATTCTGCCCGACAATTTCAGATTGGTTCGAATGAGACCACTGCAGCAGTATCAAATAGGATTCATCGACTTTTTGCACAGGGTTGCCGCGATGACACTACAATTTTCTCTACCGGCTCACGAATTAACCTTCCCGACAGAAAGATCTACGACGTCGTTGAAATTATCCAAGAAATAAGTTTTGTCAGGACAGACGTAGACAGTATAGGCAGAGCCTTTGAGCACTTTTTCGGCTCGGTGTTCAGAGGAGAACTAGGCCAGTACTTCACGATGCGCCAGCTAGCACGCTTTACAGTTGCTATGCTTGGCATCGATCATGAAGATTTTGTTATCGATCCGACAGCCGGTAGTGGTGGCTTCCTCCTTGAGGTATTACTTCAGGTTTGGCACCGAATCGATGCCGATTACAGGGGAGCAAACGAATCGGAGCGGAACCGCCTGAAGTACGACTTCGCGCAACACCGAGTTTACGGGATCGAAATCCACGAAGTTCTCTCGCGAATATGCAAAATAAACCTCCTACTTCATCATGATGGACACACCAATATTGAGGCCAACCGGAGTTGCTTGGATACAGTCTTTTCTCAACCACGCCTGACCAGCGGTTGGTCAGGCCAGTTTTCACGGATCGTAGGCAATCCGCCCTTTGGAGATGAAGTGAAAGCCGGCGACGAAGATCATTTGGGCTCAAATACTCTCTCGGCCTTCGAGGTTGCGACTGGTCGCTCCAAGGTAGCGTCGGAACATGTAGTTATTGAACGAAGTATCGACTTCTTGGAAGATGGGGGTCGGTTCGGATTGATCGTTCCAGATGGCCTTCTGAACAATCAAGGCGCTCAATCGAATTGTCCGCGAATCCGAAAAATGCTTGCGAGAAGTGGATTCGTGGAAGCTATCATTTCACTGCCCGATCACGCTTTCAGAAAATCTGGTGCACAGAACAAGACATCGATCCTTTTCTTTAGAAAATTCACGGCTTGGGAACGCCGCGACTTTGAAAGTTTCTATGATTCGATGATAGAAGAAGGCAAAACTCAAGACGAAGCAATTGGTGAAGCGCTCGGAACCTTCGACCATTACGTCTTTTTGGCTGAAGCCAACCACATTGGATACACATCGACAGCGATACCATCGACAGTAAACGACTTGTATACTACCGACACTACACAATGCCTTGCGCAAGACCAGACCAATACGATTTTGGGAGAGTATCGCCGCTTTTGTAGCGATGCACATCTTTATGAAGGAGCCACTTCACCAGACTGTATGAGCGTTCGCTTCTCTGAGCTCTGGACTGCACACCCAAGTCATAGGCTTGATCCGAAATATTTTCTCTTCAAGAGAGAAGAGGCGACGACGGCGCCGCCTGGTTGGATTAAGCTTCCGGTATCGGACGTGCTGCACAAGCGCGAAGACGAGGTCTTCCCTGGGCGCCAGCCAGATGAACCGGTATTGGTTATGACACTTGCTCAAACAGGAGATATTCGTCCGCGGGAACCCGGAAAGGGTCGCAATCCCCCCGAATGGATAGGCACTTACTTTCAGGATTCAACTTCCCGTTGGTATAGAGCACGAGCAGGAGATATCGTTTTTTCCGGGATCGATCTCTGGAAAGGCTGTATAGCGGTGGTTTCGACGCAGTTTGACGGCGCACTTGTCACTAAGGAGTTCCCAATTTACGAGGTTACCGACCACCGCATAGACCCGGAATTCTTTTCCTGTCTATTGCGAAGCCGCTATTTTCAGAGAGCGTTTAGAGCGATAACAACAGGACACAGCAACCGACGACGGACGCAAATTGGAGACTTTGAAGCATTGGAAGTCTACTTCCCACCTGATCCAGAAGAACAGCGACGCTTGATCGCAGGCATACAGGGTGCACGAGAAAATCAACGACATGGAGAACAGGCGCTTCGCACGGCCCTCATTGAATTCAGCGATGTGATCGACGGGCGCGGAGACGAAGAATTGCCCGCTCTCGAATTGGTCGAAGAGCCCGATTAGATACTGCTGCCACCCTATAGTTAGTGGATCGATATGCGGTCATACGTCCTCAATGCGGACTGGATCGTTACCGGCAATGCGGCGGATTCGCTGCCATGATAAGAACTGGTCAGGTCTCGCGAGCTCTTAGTATTTCTAAGGAGCCATGCTGGACGACTGTGGGGCTATATTGAGGCCGTACCTACCCCGTTACGAAGGATTACCGCCTTGACCCGACCCCGGCATAGGCAGGGACCATGAACGAACTGGTATTCAAGCACAGGCTGTGGAAGCTCCAGCGCAAGCGAAACAAATTGCAAAAGAGCCATCAGCGGGCCACAAAGGAAGCTGAAGGCAGGCACGCTGATTGGAACGAACTGCAAGGTATGGCCGCGCGCTACTTTGCGCAGCTTGACGAAATAGATGAGGCAATTCATAGGCTGCATCATCAGTTGATTGTTACCCAAGCTGAGAAATACCTCATCCCTGTGCCTGACTTCGACGACAATCGCCAAGCATGGGTATATTTTGCTGAGACCAACAAGGTCCGCCTGCGCGATACAGAGCTCGTCAAATTGAAGCTAGCCATCCAACGCGAGCAGAAGCATCGCCGTGATGTTTGGCAGACATGGCTTACGCTCCTAACGGGGTTCGCGGGTGCGCTGATTGGTCTTATCTCGGTGCTCGGCTAGCATTTTCCCAACCTGCGCCCGAGCCTGCTACATGCCACGGCGGTGAAGGGCCGGTATTAACCGCCGCCGGCGACGCCGCGTGGTTAGGTCCCAGATTTCTCCGCTCCACGCCTTCGGCGCTCCGGTCGAAATGACGGGCCAAGGTCGACCCGGCCGAGCCTTGCCCCCCGCCTCTACGCCTCCAGCCGCCGCCGCTCCAGCAACGACCGCATGTCGCGCCGCCCGTCCGCGATGACGGGTACGTAGACCGTCGTCCCGACCGTCCGGTAAACGATGCGGTACGGCCTGAAGAAGACCTCGCGGTACTCCCGGATCCCGATGTCAACAGGTCCGTCGGGTAGCTCCCGCGGTGTGGGTGCTCGGCGAGACCCCGGAAAGCCTCTTCGATGCGGTCCAGCACGTAATCCGCCCGGGCGCGTGAATCGCGGGCGTCGATATAGTCGCGGATATCCGTCAGGTCGCGGACCGCGTCGTCGGTCGGCCGACCCGAAAACCCGTCAGCGCTCCCGCAGCCGGGCGATCGCTTCCGCCGCGGGTTGCACCTGTCCGGCGTCGATCTGCCGGTTGCCCAGAGCGAGCATCTTCAGCAGCGCCATCGTCTCCCGGGTCGTCTCGAAACTGTCGATGTCCTTCGGGATCGCCCTGGCCCCTCCGTTCCGGTCCGAATATGATCTATAAACAGATCCGGGCACAAGGACACCTTGCCGCATCTGGAGATAACGGACCGCCACCGACGATCGGACCCATCCATCCGGGCGCGGCGCTCCGCCAGGACTTCATGGAGCCGCACGGGCTCGGCGCCGGCGGGATCGCGCGGGCGCTCGGCATTCCGCGGAACCGGATCGGCGACATCGTGCGCGGGCGGCGCGGCGTCACGGCGGACACGGCGTTGCGGCTGGAGCGCGCCTTCGGCGTCTCCGCCGCCTTCTGGCTCAACCTGCAATCCCATTACGAGCTCGAAACAGCGGAGCGGGACAATGGCTCCACCATCAGGAAAACGGTCAGGCGGCTCGCAAGCGCGGCCTGACCGGCGCGGCACCGCCCCCGACACCGAGATGCGGTTCCGGGTTCGCGCCGCCCGGGGCGACGCGGCGCGCGGGCTGGAGGTGCTCGACGGGCTCGACCGCCGGCACCTTGAGGGCGGGGATCGCGCGCCGCCCTCCCCCGGCCCCTCCCGCAAGCGGGAGGGGGGAAGGTAAGGAAGAGGGATCGTCGCCGCCTGAATCCCCCTCTCCCCGCCGGGGAGAGGGCCGGGGTGAGGGGTCGGGCGACGGCCGAGGCGGGGCGGGTCCACCCCCCACCGTCACTTCCCGATACAGAAATCGCGGAAGATCGCGTCGAGCACGTCGTCGACGCCCACCCGGCCGGTGAGGCGGCCGAGCGCGGCGGCGGCGGCGCGGAGGTCCTCGGCGCGGAGCTCGGCTTCCGGCTGGGCCTCGGCGCGGCCGAGCGCGGCGAGGCAGGCTTCGAGCGCGAGCCGGTGGCGCAGCCGGGTCGGGGCGGGGGAGGCCGCGGTCGCCGCGCGTTCCTCGACCGCCTCCCGCAGCCGGCCGGTCAGCGCGTCGAGCCCGTCGCCGGTCCGGACCGAGACGGGGAGCGCGGCGGCGCCCGCGGCCTGCCGGGGCGGCGGGCCGTCGCACAGGTCGGTCTTGTTGAGGACGACCAGCGCGTCGCCGTCGATCAGGCCGCGCAGCGCCGCATCGGGCTCCGGCGCGCGCGCGTCCAGCATCACCAGCCTGAGGTCGGCGTTCTCCGCCCGGGCGAGCGCGCGGCGGATCCCCTCCTCCTCGACGGCGCCGGCGGCGGCGCGCAGCCCCGCCGTGTCGGCCAGGACCGCGGGATAGCCGCCAAGGTCGAGATGGACCTCGATCACGTCCCGCGTCGTGCCGGCCTCGGGCGCCACGATCGCCGCGTCGCGCCGCGCGAGCGCGTTGACCAGGCTCGACTTGCCGACGTTGGGCGGCCCGAGCACGGCCACCGAGACCCCGTCGCGCAGCCGCTCGCCGCGCCTCGCGTCGGCCAGATGGCGGGCCACGCCGCGGGCGAGCGAGGCGATCGTGCCGGCGATTTCCGCCCCGGTCTCCGGCGGCAGGTCCTCGTCGGGGAAGTCGATGACCGCCTCGAGATGGGCCAGCGCCCCGATCAGCGCCTCGCGCCACCCGTCGTAGAGCGCCGCCAGCGCGCCGCCCGCCTGGCGCATCGCCTGGCGGCGCTGGGCCTCGGTCTCGGCGTCGATCAGGTCGGCGATCGCCTCAACCCGGGTGAGGTCGAGCTTGCCCGCGAGGAAGGCGCGCCGGGTGAAGTCGCCGGGCCCGGCGGGGGCGAGCCCGGGGATGCGCCCGAGCGCGAGCCCGACCGCCTCGACCGTCGCCCGCCCGCCGTGGACGTGGAGCTCGACCAGATCCTCGCCGGTATAGCTCGCCGGCGCGGGAAAGCGGAGCGCGAGCCCGTCGTCGAGGATCTCGCCGCTATCGGGGTCTCGGATCTCCACCCGCATTGCCCGCCGGGGCGCGGGCGCGGCGAGGCCGGTCAGACGTTCGAGCGCGTCGGCGGCCAGCGGCCCGGTGATCCGGAACACCGCGATCGCGCTCCGCCCCGGAGCGGTCGAGAGCGCGAACACGGTGGCAGAGCTCATCGCCCGCACCCGCCAGGGTTGAGATGCCGCCATGCACCGGATAGAATGACGGCATGGCGGAAGAACTCGCCGGTTTCGTCGTTCTGGCGCTCATCCTCACCATCCTGGCGCTCACTCTCGTCTTCTGGCTGCGTCAGGACATGCACCAGATGGAGCATCGCCTGAACGAGCGCTTCGAGCGTCTGGAAGGACGGCTCGCGGCGGCCGAGCGCGACCGGGCAAAATCCGATATAGCCGGCCGCGCCGCCGAATAACCCGCGCTCTTTCCCCGCGCCGTCAAAATCTACGGCATTCCCG
>JAJEHI010000025.1 GCA_022823775.1 Defluviicoccus sp.
TCGGCAAGGTGGTTCCGGCACTCTTTCCACCCCCTCGCCCCGGCCCGCTCGCCGCAGCTCTACCTTCCCCCCTCCCGCTTGCGGGAGGGGCCGGGGGAGGGTTGACGCCGCCTCGCGGCGGCACGGCGAAGAATGTCCTCCAGCACCGTCTCGGTCTCCCGCAGGGCTTCCAGGTTGGAATAGCGCAGCACCGCCACGCCCCGCCTATCCAGGAAGGCGGTCCGGGCGTCGTCGCGCCGGCTGTGCGCCGCCTCGCCATGCTGCCCGCCGTCGAGCTCCACCGCGAGCCGGCATTCGGGGCGGTAGAAGTCCAGGACGAACCGGCCGATGATATGCTGGCGGCGGAATTTGAGGCCGTCGAGTTGCTTTCTACGCAGCCTCCGCCAAAGGGTCCGCTCCGCGTCGGTCGCGTCCCTCCGCAAGCGGCGGGCGCGGGCGCGCATGTCCGGACCGGCGTCCACCCCCTCACCCTAACCCTCTCCCCCACGGGGGAGAGGGGATTTCGAGGCCGCCGCTCTACCTTCTCCCCTCCCGCTTGCGGGAGGGGCCGGGGGAGGGCGGACTTCTCGCACATGACACCTGGGACGGTCCCATGAAAGACAGGCTTCGCACCGCGATCTATCCGCTGATAACCGTCGCCTTTCTGATCGCGTGCTGGCAGGTCGCGGTCAGCGAATTCAGCATCGAGGACTACATTCTGCCCGAGCCATGGCTGGTGGTGACCTCGATCGCGGACGGGTTCCGCGTCGGCGGATTCCTCGGCCACTTCTGGGCCACCGCGGAAGCGACGGTGCTGGGCTACGTGCTGGGCTGCGGCCTCGCCTTCCTGATCGGCGTCGCGGTGGCCGAATCCGCGACCTTCGACAAGTTCGTCTATCCCTGCGTGGTGGCGCTGCAATCGATGCCCAAGGTGGCGCTCGCGCCGCTGATCCTGGTCTGGTTCGGCCACGAGATCGAATCCCGCATCATCATGGTCGGGTTGATCTGCTTCTTCCCCATGTTCGTCAACACGGTGGTCGGCATCCGCCAGACCGATCCGGAGCTGCTCGATCTCTGCCGGGCCTTCTCGGCCTCGCGCCGCTACGTCTTCTTCAACGCCAAGCTGCCTTCGGCCGCGGGCGAGATCTTCGCCGGGCTCCAGATCGGGGTCGTGCTGGCGCTGATCGGCGCGGTCGTCGCCGAGTTCGTCGCTTCCGAGCGCGGGATCGGTCACATGATCGACTCGGCCGCGGTCAGCCTCACCGTCTCCAACATGTTCGCGGGCGTCATCATCCTCGCGGCGATGGGCGTCGCCGGCACGGCGACGGTGCGCTTCGTCGAGCGCCGGGTGGTGTTCTGGGAAGGCGGAACGGCCCGGGTCAATCTGGAGCAGGCGACGTGAGCGCAGCGGACCTCTGCTTCCTGTCGGGGGCCGAGTCCGCCCGGCGGATCGCGGCCGGGGATCTCTCCCCGGTGGACCTGGTCGAGGCGATCCTCGCCCGCGTCGACGCCGTGCAGGGGCCGCTCAACCCCTTCACAATAGTCTGCGCCGACGAGGCGCGCGCCCACGCGAGGGAGGCGGAAGCGGCCGTCGCCCGCGGCGATCCGCTCGGACCGCTCCACGGCGTCCCCTACACGATCAAGGACATGATCGACGTGGCGGGGATGCGGATCACCTTCGGCTCGCCGATGTTCGAGAACAACGTGCCGGCCTCCGACACCGTCGTCGTCGAACGGCTCAGGGCATCGGGCGCGATCCTGCTCGGCATCACCAACATGGCCGAGTGCGGCCACAAGGGCACCAACTCCAATCCGCTCTGGGGGCTGACGCGCAACCCGTGGGATCCCGAGACCACGCCGGGCGGCTCTTCGGGCGGCGCGGCGGCGGCGCTCGCGACGGGCTGCGGCGCGCTCGCGCTCGGCACCGACCGCGCGGGTTCGGTGCGCATCCCGGCCGGCGCGACCGGGGTGTGCGGTCTCAAGCCCACGCTCGGCGTCTTCCCGTGCCCCGAGACCCCCGATCTGTTCGATACCACCACCGTGATCGGCCCGATGGCGCGCGGGATCGAGGATATCGCGGCCCTGATGTCGGTCTGCGGCGGGCCCGATCCGCGCGATCCCTGGTCGCACGGCGCCGCGGCGCGGGACTACATGCCCGACGCCCGGCCCCGGGGCGACATGACCGGCACCCGGATCGCCTGGGCGCCCACGGTCGGCAACGCCGCGCTCGACGGCGAGACGCGTGGGATCTGCGAAGAGGCGGTCGCCGCGTTCCGCGCCCTCGGCGCCGAAGTCTCGCCGGTCGGGATCGACCTTTCGGAGGCGGGCGACATCCTGCTCGCCATCGTGGGCGCGCTGGCGAGCGCGGCCTATACCGACAAGCTGCCCGAATACGGCGACCGCATCGACCGCTCGCTCCGCATGGGCATCGAGCTGGGCGGGAAGCTGAGCGCGGCCGATCTGGAGAAGGCCCTGTTCGGGCGCGCGGCGCTGTTCCGCAAGGTCGAGGCGGTGCTGGCGGGGCACGATCTGCTGGTCACGCCGTGCCTCACCCGCCCGGCGATCGCGGCCGACCACTTCGCCTTCGACCCGGTCGAGATCGAGGGCGTGCCGTACCGGAACCCGCGCTTCGACTGGTACCCCTACACCCACCCCTTCAACCACACCGGCCACCCGGCGCTGGCGCTGCCCGCGGGCTGGACGGCCGCGAACATGCCGGTCGGCCTGCAGATCGTCGCCCCCTGGCACGCCGAGACCCGCCTGATCAGCGCCGGCGCCGAGCTCGAGGCCGCGCGCCCCTGGGCGGATCGCCGTCCCCCCTCACCCTGACCCTCTCCCCCGCGGGGGGAGAGGGGATTTGAGCGGCGCGCGCCGGTCGACAAGGCGCGGCGAAATAACCATTGTCCGCGCCGCAGGTGAAAGCGTGACCGAGCTCGTCCGGCATCTATCGAGGATCGTGCGCCGCGTGCCGCCGCCGTTGCGCGGCATGGGCCTGATGATGCTCGCCGCCATGCTGAGCATGACGATGGCGGCGATCGCGAAGGATCTGGTCCGGGAGCTCCCGGTCTTCGAGGTCGTGTTCTTTCGTCAGCTGTTCGGGACGCTGCTGCTCGCGCCCGTGCTGTTGCGGCCGGGGGCGAACCCGCTGCGGACCCGCCGCATCGGCCTGCACGGGCTTCGCGCGCTGTTCAACTTCGTCGCCATCCTCGGCTATTTCACCAGCCTCGGGCTCATACCGCTGGCGCAGATCACCGCGCTCGGCTTCACCTCGCCGGTATTCGCGAGCCTGCTGGCCGTGCTGATTCTCGGCGAGGCGATGCGGACGCCGCGCGCGGTCGGTCTCCTGCTCGGATTCGCCGGCGCCATGATCATCCTGCGCCCGGGCTTCGAGACCGTGAGCCCGGGCTCGCTCTACGTCCTCGGCTCGGCCGCCTCGTGGGCGGTCGCGATGACCTGCATCAAGGCGTTGTCGCGCACCGAGTCGAGCGTCGCCATCACGTTCTACGCGGCGTTCCTGCAGCTGCCGATGGCGTTCGTCGCCGCATTGTTCGTCTGGCAGTGGCCGACATGGGGACAGCTCGGCCTGCTGCTGACGATTTCGACGATCGGGACGCTCGCGCAGATCTCGCTCTCCCAGGCGTTTCGCGAGGCCGACTCGACGGTCGTCCTGCCCATGGATTTCACCAAGCTGGTGTGGGCCAGCCTGCTGGGATACGCGATTTTCGGGGAGATTCCCGATCCCTGGGCCTGGATCGGCGGCCTGGTGGTGTTCTCGGGCGTGCTCGGGGTCGCCTACGGCGAAAGGCGGAACCGCAATACCGATCCCGGGGAATGAGGGGTCGGGGACGGCCCTCTCACCCCGACCCTCTCCCCCGCGGGGGAAGAGGGGGCTTCGCGCGGTGCCGGCTCCCCATCCTTATCTTCCCCCCTCCCGCCCGCGGGAGGGGGGGAGGGCCGGGCCCGCTCAGGCGGCCGCTTCCAGCTCCTCGGCCGTCAGCTCGCGGGTGCCGTATTCGGCCGGCGAGGTGATTTCCAGCATCTCGAGATCGTCGGACCAGGCGAGCACCGAGTGCTTGATCTCGGGCGGCAACATGTGGACCGATCCCGCCTTCAGCGTCTCCTCGCCGTGCCCCTCGTACCAGAACGTGACCCAGCCGCTGACCACGTAGACGATCAGGAAATCGATATCGGTGTGGATGTGGGCCTCGATCGGCGGCGGGCCGTCCCCGCCGCGGATCAGGTGCGCGCCGTACTTGCCGCCGGTCGCCTCCTCGACGCCGAAATGGCGGTAGACGAACTGATCGCGGATTCCCTCTTTCCCGTAGGTGGCGCCGTCGGCGTGGTCGATCACCAGCTTCTGCTTGAAATCCGACATCGGACCCTCCGTTCCGTCTGGACGAAGCCGAAGCTTAGCGCAGATCGGGCGGACCGCTAAGAAGCCTGTCCCCGCCGCCGCTCCGTTTTCCCCATCGTCATGCCCGGACTAAAGCCGGGCATAACGGAAGAAATGTCGCGGGCCTCCCCCGTCGAGTTATCGTTCCAAGCGCCCTTCGATACGCGGCTTCGCCGCTACCCAGGGTGAGGGGAGCGATAAGGTCCCCTCATCCCGAGCAGGCGCTACGGCGCCATCCGGAGCCGGCCGGTCCGGATCGGGCGTCCGGCGGTGCGCCGTCCGCCGAGGCCGGCGACCGCGGCCGCGATCCGGCGCTTCAGCGCAGACGCCAGCCGGCGCATTTCTTCTCCCCGCAACCGCTCGGCGCGGGCCTGGATGGTCTGGCGGTCGGTGGGTGCGGTCTGCGTCAGGTACTCGCTCGCATATGACATGATGTCCGTCTCCTTCGTTCGGGATCGTTCCCGTCGTTGGATGCGAGATAATTACCGGTTATCGCTTTTATAATAGGAGAAATTGGACTATAATCTTTGCATAAACTGCAAAGAAAGGGTGTCATGGATACGCTTTCGGGCATGCGGCTGTTCGCGAAGGTGGTCGAGACCGGGGGGTTCTCGGCGGCGGGCCGCCAGGTCGGTCTCAACGCGTCCTCGGTCTCGCGCCAGGTCGGGCGGCTGGAGGATGCGCTCGGCACGCGGCTGCTCAACCGCTCGACCCGCCATATCGGGCTGACCGAGGCGGGCCGGCTCTATTACGAGCGGGCGAGCCGGATCGTCGCCGACGTGGAGGAGGCGAACGCGGCGGTGGCCGAACTCGCCGAGGCGCCGCGCGGCACCCTGAGGCTCAACGCGCCGGTGGTGTTCGGGCGGCGCTACGTCGCGCCCTATATGCGGGAGTTCCTGGAAACCCACCCCGAGGTGCGGGTCGAGCTCAACGTGACCGATCACTATGTCGACCTGATCGAGGAGGGGGCCGATCTCGCGATCCGCATCGGGGGCCACGGCCCGTCGACCTATATCGTGCGCAAGCTCGCCACCATCGACCGGGTTCTCTGCGCCAGCCCGGAATATTTCGCGCGCCGCGGAAAACCGCGCCGGCCGGAGGACCTCGCGGCGCACAACTGCATCGTGCTTCGCCGTCAGCCCGGCGAAATCGTCTGGGAGCTGACCGGCGAAGACGGCGCGTTCGCGGTTCCCGTCTCCGGCAATTTCTCGTCCAACAACTCGGACGCCATCGCCGCGGCGATGACGGCCGGAATCGGCATCGTGCTCCTGCCCGTCTGGATGGTGGGGCGGGAGATCCAGCAGGGCAGGGCCGAGATCGTGCTCCGCGAATACCGCGCCCACCCCACCGACCTGTCCGACGACGTCTATGCGGTGTTCCCGCACGCGAGGCACCTGTCGGCCAAGGTCCGCGCCTGCGTCGATTTCCTCGCGCGCGAGTTCCGCCGCGAGCCCGACTTCCGCATCGGAATCGCGCCGCCCGACGCCGGAGAGCCGTCATGACCGACCGCGCCGCGCCCATCGACTTCTACTTCGACTTCATCTCGCCCTACGGCTATCTCGCGGCGGCGCGGATCGAGGAGATCGGCGCGCGATACGGCCGACCCGTGAAGTGGCGCCCGTTCCTGCTCGGCGTGACGGTGCTCCAGGTCATGGGCATCAAGCCGCTGATGGAGACCCCGCTGAAATCGGACTATCTCGTAATCGACCGGCCGCGCATGGCGAAGCTGCTCGGCGTGCCGCTCACCGTCCCGGACCTCGACGGCGTCAACGGGGTGGCGGCCTCGCGCGCCTTCTACTGGCTGGCAGGGAGGGACGAAGCCAGGGCCAAGGCGCTCGCGCGGCGCCTGCTCGAACGGCTCTGGGCCGAGGGGCGCGACATTACCGATCCGGCCGTCGTGGCCGACGAGGCGGCGGCGCTCGATGTTTCACGTGAAACGATTGAGGCCGCGCTCGCCGATCCGCGGGTCAAGGACCTGCTGCGCTCCGCCGTCGACGCGGCGGTCGCCCGCAAGGCGTTCGGCTCGCCCTTCTTCATCGTCGACGACCAGCCGGTCTGGGGCGTCGACCGGCTGTGGATGGTCGAGCACTGGCTGCGCCACGGCTCCTGGGAGCGCACCCCCGACGTGCCGCTATAGCGCGTCCAGCGCGCCCGCCGCCGCCATCTCCCGCAGCTCGGTCTTGCGGATCTTGCCGCTCGCCGTCAGCGGGAACGACCCGACCCGGAACCAGCGCGCCGGCACCTTGAACCGCGCGATCCGCCTCTCGCAGAACCGGCCGAGTTCGTCGGGCGCGAGGTCCTCCCCGCCGATCGCCGCCGCCGCGACGATCTCGCCGTAATAGTTGTCCGGCATGCCGAACACGGCGATGTCGGTCACCCCCGGGTGGGCGCGCAGCAGGTTCTCGATCTCGACCGGATAGATGTTCTCGCCGCCCCGGATGATCATGTCGCGGAGCCGCCCGCCGGCCACCACGAGGTTCCCTTCCGGGGTCAGGTAGCCGAGGTCGCCGGTCTTCATCCAGCCGTCGGGGCCGACGGTCTCGGCGGTGGCGTCGGGGTTGTCGAAATAGCCCCGCATGACCATCGGGCCGGCGGTCTCGATCTGGCCGATCTCGCCCGGCGGCAGCTCCCGGCCGGTGACGGCGTCGGCGATCCGCACCTCCGCCCCCGGCAGCGGCGGGCCGCAGGTCTCGAAGCGCTCCGGCGCCGCGCAGTCGGCGAGCGCGATCAGCGTGCTGGCTTCGGTCTGGCCGTAGACCTGGACGACGCCCGGGATCGGAAATTCCTCCGCGCAGCGCGCCAGCAGCGCAGGGTCGGTATCCGCGCCGCCGCAGGTGCCGGCGCGCAGGGTGGAGAGGTCGCGATCGCCGCGCGCCGGGTGGTCGAGCATCGCCACGTAGGAGGTCGGAACGCCCGACAGCACGGTGCAGCGCTCCTCTTCGACGATGCGGAACATCGCCGCCGGATCGAAATGCGAGACCCCGACATAGCCCGAGCCCCGCTGCACCGTGCCGAGGATGCACATGATGCAGCCGGCGCAGTGGAAGAGCGGGATGATCGACGTCCAGCGGTCTTCTTCCGTGACCCGGAGCCTTCCCGAAATGCCCCACGCGTTGGCCATCGTGCCGGCATGGGTCAGCAGCGCGCCCTTGGGAAAGCCGGTCGTGCCCGAGGTGTATTGCAGCGAGCCCACCGACTCGGGGTCCACGGGCGGCAGCGCCGTCCCGCTGTCGCGGCCCGCTTCCAGCAGCTCCGCGTACCCCGCGCAATCCTCGTCCGCCCCGTCGAGCAGGACCGGCGTCTTGAGCTCCGGAACCGAGCCCCGCACCGCGCGGACGTTCTCCAGATAGGGGTTGCCGCGAAACGCGCGCGACAGGAACAGGCCGCGCGGCTTCGCGTGCCCGAGCGCGTAGGCGAGGTCGTCGCGTCGGTAATGCGTGTTGAGCGGCACCAGCACGCAGCCGGCCATGGCGACGGCCATCTGGACCGTCGGCCATTCGATCCGACTCTCCGCCAGCAGTCCCACGCGGTCGCCCGGGCGGAACCCCCGGTCGAGCATCGCGCGGGCGAGTGCCGCCGACGCCTCGTGCCATTCGGACCAGGTCAGCCGCGCGCCGGTCTCGGGGAAGGCGAGCGCCTCGCGGCCGCCGCGCGCGTCGGCCTGGTGGGCGAGCGCGTCGCCGGGCGTCCTGAAGGGGGAGAGTTCGGTCATGGCCGCGTCGATGATACCCTCCGGCCCGATCGCCGCCCATAGAGAGACCGTCGCGCGACCCATGTCAGACCTCGCCTTCGAGATCGACCCGGCCCGGCTTCTCGCCGACCTCAGGCACCTCGCGACCTTCGGCAAGCAGGGCACCGGGGTCACCCGGCTCGCCTTCAGCGAGCCCGACATCGCGGCCCGCCGATGGCTGCGCGGGCGCATGGAGGAGGCCGGGCTCCGCACCGCCATCGACGATGTCGGCAACGTCCTCGGCGAGGCTCCCGCCGACGGCCCCGCGATCCTGATCGGCAGCCATTCGGATTCGGTGCCGGGCGGCGGCTGGCTCGACGGCGCCATGGGGGTGATCTACGGGATCGAGATCGCGCGCGCGGTGGTCGAGGCCGGGCTGGCCGAGCGCTGCCCGGTCGACGCGGTCGCCTTCCAGGACGAGGAGAGCACCTACCTGCCCACCCTCGGCAGCCGCACCCTGTTCGGCGCGGTGAGCGAGGATGAGATCTCGGTGGCCCGCAACATCGACGGCCGCCGCCTCGCCGACGCCATCGCCGCCAGCGGGTTCGCGGACAACCCGCCGCGCCGGCTGGACCCAGGCCGCTACCGCGCCTTCCTCGAAGCCCATATCGAGCAGGGCCCCCGGCTGGAGGCGATGGCGACGCGGATCGGCGTGGTCACCGCGATCGTCGGCATCAGGCGGTTCCGGCTCCATATCGACGGGCAGGCGGGCCATGCCGGCACGGTGCCGATGGCGATGCGGAAGGACGCGGGCGCGGTCGCGATCGGCCTGTCGAGCGAGCTGCTGGCGGGGTTCGCCGCGCTCGCCGGGCCGGACACGGTGTGGAACATCGGCAGCCTGACGCTGACGCCGGGCGCGGCCAACGTGATCCCCGAGGCGGCCGAGATCGTCGTCGAGATCCGCGACACCGACCCCGCAATGCTGGATTCCTTGGAAGACCGCCTGCGCTCTCTTGCCCGGGAGCATGCCGAGCGGTCCGGCCAGGAGATCGCCGCGATCCGCACCCTCGACATCGCGCCGGCGGCGATGGACGCGGGCCTCGGCGGCGAGATCGAGGCGGCGGCCCGGGCGCTCGGAGCGCCGCACGCGCGGATGCCGAGCGGGGCCGGGCACGACGCGATGGTGCTCTGCCGCTACATGCCGTCGGCGATGCTCTTCGTCCCCTCCATCGGCGGGCACAGCCACACCGTCATCGAGGACACGTCGGAGGAGGATATCGTGCTCGGCTGCCGGGTTCTGGCCGGCGCGGTGGCGCGCATCGCGGGCGCCTAATGTTTCACGTGAAACAAAGGTCAGCCTTGCTGACTTATCCATCGCATGAAGAAACCGCCCTAAGTGGCAAAAATTCCGCTCGCGCGAAATATCGTTGCGCGCCGCGCTCCGATTCCTGTCCCCCGGGGACGCGAATGTCCGGTTCAGCGCGATTCCCGGACACCGGCCGGTGAAACGGTCCCATTATTCGTGGCACCGGATGACACGAATAACGGGAGTTAGCGCAAATTCGGACCGGCCCTGATCGTACCCGGTTACCGTGCGGCTCCCCCTCACCCCGGCCCTCTCCCCAGCGGGGAGAGGGGGATTCGCTCGCCGCCCATTCCTCCTCACCTTCTCCCCTCCCGCTTGCGGGAGGGGCC
>JAJEHI010000128.1 GCA_022823775.1 Defluviicoccus sp.
ACCTCGGCATCATCGACCGCGGGAGCAAAAAACTCCAGCGCCTTCGCGCGGCCCGGCCGGGCCGCGCGAAGGCCAAACAAACCCGGAACACTGTTACCCTTGTAACCGGTCCGTAGTGTCACCCTTCTATCCGGTTGCTCACGGCTACAGTCGCGACCCGATAAGGTCCGAAAATGCTCTAGACTCGCCGACGCGACAGGGTGGCCGGGAAAACCTCATGGGCGACGCTCCGATCTGGATTACCGAGGCCGAGGTGACCGCGACGATTTCGCTCCCCGAAGCGATCGGCGCGCTCGAGCGGATCCTCGCGATGGAGGCGGACGGCGCCGCCGCCAATCTGCCCAAGACCCACCTCATGGTCGCCGACAACGACGCGATGCACGCCATCGGCGCCTCGATAGCGGGCGCTGGGATCTGCGGCACCAAGACCTGGGTCAATGTAGGCGGCAGGTCGCAGACCGTGCTCATCCTGTTTTCTCTCGAAGACGGGCGGTTGAGGGCCGTCGTCGAGGCGACCGCCCTGGGCCAGATGCGCACCGCCGCGATGACCGGCGTCGGGACGGCGCGGCTCGCCCCCGGGGACGCTCGTTCGCTCGCGCTGATCGGGACCGGCAAGCAGGCGCTTCCCAACGCGGCCGCCTGCGCCGCCGTGAGGGATATCGAGGAGATCCGGGTGTTCAGCCGCAGGGGAGAGGCGCGCGTCGACCTGGTCCGGCGGATCGAGGACGAGCTCGGCATCGCCGCCATACCCGCCGCGAGCGTCGAGGAGGCGGCGGCGGATGCGCCCATCGTCACCGCGATCACCAACGCGACCGAACCCTTCCTCTCCGCTCGGATGATCGCGCCCGGCGCCCACGTCAACGCGATGGGGGCCATCGTCCCGGTCCGAGTCGAATTCGCGCAGGACGTGTTCGAGCGCTGCGGCGTCATCGCCGTCGACACGGTGGACGGCGTCCGCGCGCTTTCCGCGGAATTCCGCGAGCGCTTCGGCGAGGACGATGCCGCCTGGGCGAACGTGCGCCCGATCTCCCGTCTGATTGCCGAGGACGCGCGGCGCCCCGCCGACTGCGATCTCACCCTGTTCAAGGCGGTCGGCATGGGCATGTCCGACCTCGCGCTCGGCATCGAAGTCCTGGCCCGCGCGGAGGCCGGAGGGCTGGGCGCGAAGGTGCCGGAAAGGGTCCGCGTCCCGCCGCGCCTGCGCTGACCGGCGGGGCATCCTCCTCACCCCGACCCTCTCCCCCGCTGGGGGAGAGGGAGATTCGCACGGCGCCGCTCCGCCCCTACCTTCCCCCCTCCCGCTTGCGGGAGGGGCCGGGGGAGGGCGGGCCCCGCGCTTCCAGGAACAGGAGCCGCGCCGCGCCGTAGTCGCGCTGCCTGATCACGGAGAAATCCGGCGCGTCCAGCGTTTCGCCGCGTCCGATCTCCACGATCGTACAGCTGGCCGGGCCGATCCATCCCGCGGCGCGCAGCGCGACGAGCGCCGGCGCGGCGAGCCCGAGACCGTAGGGCGGGTCCAGAAAGGCGATCTCCGCCGGCTTCTCCGCCTGCGGCGGAGACAGCACGTCGCCCGCGATCGATACGGCACCGGTTTCGTCCAACTCCTCGGCGTTGCGCCGGACCCAGGAGATGTCGCGGTCGATGAAGGTCGCCCGCGCCGCGCCGCGGGACAGGGCCTCCAGCCCGAACGCGCCGGTGCCGGCGAAGGCGTCGAGCACCTCGGCGCCCTCGACCGCCGGGAAGTCGCCGTGCAGAAGAATGTTGAACAGCGCTTCCCGCAGCCGGTCGCTGGACGGCCGGATCGTTTTTCCCCCGGGCGCGGCAAGGCGGCGCCCCCGATGCCTACCCCCGACGATCCGCACGGCCGAGCTGTTCTCCGAGCACTTTCTCCGTGACCTCGGCGAGCGCGCCGCGGGCCAGCCCGCCGAGCAGAAAGGGTCCGTAACCGGTCCGGATCAGGCGATTGACCGCGAGGCCCAGACTCTCGAACACGCGCTTGATCTCGCGGTTGCGGCCCTCGGTGAGGCTGACCGTAAGCCAGGCGTTACGCCCCTCCATCCTGTCGACCCGCGCCTTGATGGGACCGTAGGCGATGCCGTCGACCGCCGCGCCGTCCGCGAGCCTCGCGAGCCGGTCCTCGTCCACTTTGCCGAACGCGCGCACCCGGTAGCGCCGGGTCCAGTCGCCGCGTTCCAGCGAGCCGGCAAGCGCCCCGTCGTTGGTGAGCAGGAGAAGGCCTTCGGAGTTGATGTCGAGCCGCCCCACCGACACCACGCGCGGCAGCCCGACGGGCAGCGCATCGAACACGGTCGGCCTGCCTTGCGGGTCGGCGTTGGTGCAGATCAGCCCGCGCGGCTTGTGATAGCGCCAGACGCGCGGCCGGTCCGGCGGTCCGACCGGCTTTCCGTCCACCGTGACGGCGCTTCGTTCGTCGACCAGCGTGGCCGGGGTCGAAAGCACCGCGCCGTCCACCGCGACGCGCCCCGCGGCGATCCAGCGCTCGGCTTCGCGGCGCGAGCAGAGGCCCGCGCGCGCGAGGTACTTGGCGATTCGCTCGCCCTTGCTGTTCGCCTCAGCCGGCGCCTTCGCGGCACGCCTCGACGAAGGCTTCGAAGATCCTGGCATCCCCTCGATCGATCTCGTATTCGGGATGCCATTGTACGCCAAGGCAGAAGCGATGCCGCTTGCTCTCGACCCCCTCGATCACCCCGTCCGGGGCCACCGCGTCGACCAGCACGCCCTCGCCCACGTCGAGCGCCGCCTGATGGTGGGCGCTGTTGACCGCCATTTCGTTCGCGCCGACGATCCTGTGGAGCAGGCTGCCCGGCGCGACGGAGACGGTATGGCCCGGTTCCGTGCGCGGGTTCGGCTGTTCGTGCGCCAGCGCGCCCTCGACCTCGTCCGGAATGTGCTGGATCAGCGTGCCGCCGAGGACCACGTTGAGCAGCTGCTGCCCGCCGCAGATGCCGAGCACCGGCATGTCGCGTTCGAGCGCGCCCTCGGTCGCCGATTTCTCGAACGCCGTACGCCGGTCTTTCGTCGTCACCGTTTCGTGGCGGGTCTCGGCGCCGAACAGCGCCGGGTCGACGTCGAACGCACCGCCGGTGACGACCAGCCCGTCGACGCGATCGAGATAGTCCGCCGCGTGCCCGGGCTCGTGCGGCAACAGGAGGGGCAGCCCGCCCGCCCGGATCACGGCACCGCAGTAATTCTCCCGAAGCGCATACCAGGGCTGGTTCGAGTAACCGCCGGCGGGCTCCGAATCGAGGGTGAGTCCGATCAGGGGTCGCTTCATGGCGCGCACTCTACAGCATTTTCCGGCCCGGCCCTCCCCCGGCCCCTCCCGCAAGCGGGAGGGGAGAAGCTAAGGCGGCAGCGGCGCCGCGTGAATCCCCCTCTCCCCCGCGGTGAGAGGCTGGGGGTGAGGGGCGCCTCCCGAATCGCCGGCTTGACCCTTCGCGGGCCGCGCCGGATGGTTCGGCGATGACCGGTTCCGGGCAACGCTGGATGGACCGCGCGCTGGCGCTGGCCGAGGAGGCCGGCGAGGCGGGAGAGGTCCCGGTCGGCGCGGTGATCGTCGAGGCGGAGTCGGACAGGGTGCTGGCCGAGGCCGCGAACCGCACCGAGCGCGACGCCGATCCCACCGCCCATGCGGAGATGCTGGCGATCCGCGCCGCGACCCGACTGCGGGGCCGCCCGCGGCTCACCGGCTGCGATCTCTACGTCACTCTGGAGCCCTGCCCGATGTGCGCCCAGGCGATCTCGTTCGCGCGCATCCGCCGGCTCTATTTCGGCGCCCCCGACCCGAAGGGCGGAGGAGTGGAGAACGGCGCGCGGGTGTTCGACCGGCCGTCCTGCCACCACCGCCCGGAAGTCTATGGCGGCATCGGGGAGGCCCGCGCGGCCGCGCTGTTGCGGGATTTCTTCCGCGAGCGGCGGTAGATTTCGGCATGCGCTCAGCCGGCGTCAGGATTGACGGAGTTCGAGCTCAAGACGCATCCCGACCGCCGCCGCGGCGCGCTTCAGCGTGTGCAGGGTTACGCCTTCGTTCTCCGGGTCGAGCAGACGGTCGAGCTGGGAGCGGCTGGTTTCCATGCGCGCGGCCATGTGCGCCTTGGAGAGATTCTGCGCTTCCATCGCCTGGGCCAGCTTATAGGCAAGAACCGACTTGATCGCGTAGTTCTTCGCATCCTCGTAGGCGCCGTCTTCCCGCATCAGGTCTTCGAGCGCCGATCCGACGCGCGGGTTCTTTTCAGACATGACGATCATGCTCCTTCATCCGGCGTCGAGCCAGCATGAGTTCTTTCCGGGGCGTCGCCCGGGTTTTCTTGATGAAGCCGTGCAGCAGGACCATGGTCCGCCCCGAGACGATGAAGAATACCCTGGCGATTCGCCTGTCGGTCAGATTGCTGCGCACCTCATATAGCCCGGGATGGTTCGTGATCGGCGCGCACAATGGCGGACCGCACGGCCAGCCGAATTCCACCCTCATGATATCCCGGCCGATCAGTTTGCGATCCTCCCGAGACAATCCCAATAGCCACTCCCGTACCGGCTCCCGGCCGCTGGCCAACCGGTAGAATCGGGCGATGACGGTTTTCTCAGGCGCTATCACCGAAAATATGTACCATGTTTGGTACAGTCAATGTCAATCGCAAGATTCCGTTCGCTGCTGCGCGCATTCTCACGGGAGCGGCGGTAGGGCGCCCTTCGATACGGCGCTGGCGCGCCTATTCAGGGTGAGGGTTTCTTCATGGTCGCCTCATCCCGAGTAGGCGCGCCAGCGCCGTATCAAGGGACGCCACCGCCCCGAATCTCACCCCTCCGGGTCGAAGCCGTATTCTTCCCAGCGGCTGTTGACGAGATCCATGTCGACGTCGTGGGGGGTGACCATCGGGGGGTAGCGCTCGCCGCCATAGGCCTCCTCGGGCTCGAAGTCGAGGTTGACCGTGGCATCGATCAGCACGCGGCACCACTTGCCGGTGCCGTAGAGCATCGGGTCGCGGTCCTTGAGCCGGGTCGAGGGGTCGAGCAAGGAGCCCCAGGAGCCGGGGAACATCACGATGTCGTCCTCGGCCGCGTTGACCCGGTAGGCGAAGGCCCAGTCGAGCGCGCCGTAGTCGTGGATGTCGATGTCCTCGTCGACCACCCAGATGTTCTTGTAGCGGAGATGCGAGGCGTTCGACCCCCAGATCGCCGCCGCCGCCTGCTTGGCCTGGCCGCGATAGGTCTGGCGCATCTGGATCATCAGCGTGGTGCCGTTATTGGCCGGCGAGCAGTGGACGTCGGTGATGCCCGGGACGCCGGCGCGCTCCAGCACGTTCCAGGCGACGCCCGCCCGCTGGATCGAACTCGTGATCGAGTTCTCGTTCAGCATCTTGGGCAGCGTGCCTTCCAGCGTGCCGCGATGGATCGAGCCGTCGCGGTAGGTGACGCAGGTGACCTTGGTGACGTGCTTGGGTCCCTGGTCGCCGCCGAAATAGCCGGTGTATTCGCCGAACGGCCCTTCCTGCTCGAAGGTCGCCGGGTCGGGATCGATATAGCCCTCGATTACCATTTCGGCATCCGCCGGCACCATGAGGTCCGAGGTCTCGCACTTGACGAGCGGCACCGGCTCGCCCCGGATCGCGCCCATCACGTCGTATTCCGAAACGCCCGTCGGCACCGGCGCGGAGGCACAGAAGGGCATCGCCGGTTCCCAGCCGTAGACATGGGCGACCGGCATCTTCATCCCCCGGTCTTCCCATTTCTGGAAGTGGACGCCCCAGTTCTGCGCCCGCCAGAGCAGCACCGGCAGCGTGTCCTTCTGGCCCAGCATGCCGCGATAGATTCCGATATTGTGGACCCCGGTGTCGGGGTCCATGGTCACCGTCGCCGAGTAGGTGTTGATGTAGCGCCCGCCGTCCTCGCGGTGCCAGCGCGGCACCGGCACCTTGTAGATGTCGATGTCGTCCCCCGTGACGACGTTCTCCTTGACCTTGCCGGTCTTGACCTCGGTCGGCGGCACGCGCTGCTGGAGGTAGTGCCGCGTGGCCAGCACCAGGTCGCGGACCGGCGCGTCCTGCGGCAGGCCGAGCATCATCCCGACCCTGGAATAGTTCGAGAGCCCGCCGGTGAAGACCGCGCGCGACCAGACGTCGTCGTCAGGCCCGTAGCCCTCGATATTGTCGAACAGGAGAGCCGGCCCGTGCCCGGTCCCGAAGGTCTTGCGCGCGACGGTTCCGAGCTCGCAATCCCAGTCCACCTTAGCGCCCACGCGCTGAAGCTCGCCGGCGATGTCGAGCGCTTCGATCCAGCCGCGGAGGTCGCCGAACTGGCGCGGCTGCAAACGGTTGGAAAGACCTTCGGGCTGGTCCATCGCGCGGTACTCCCTTGAGATGTCGGGGCGGTCTATTTCAGATCGTCGAGGCCGAGCGCCGACCAGCGCGCGAGCGCGGCCCGCTTGTCCTCTTCCATCGGCTCGACCGTCGGCGGGTAGCGGCTTCCATCGCGCTCGGGCGGGTAGTCGAGGTTGATCGTCGCGTCGATCAGCACCCGGTGCCACTTGCCGGTGCCGAACAGGTGCACGTCGGCATCCCGCCGGCGCACCGACGGGTCGAGCCCGGCGCCCCAGGTCGCGGGAAAGATCACGATATCGCCCTCGCCCGCGTTGACCCGCCACGCGACCGCCCAGTCGATCGCCGCGTAGTCGTGGATGTCGATGTCCTCGTCGACGACGATGACGTGCTTGTAGCGCACGTGCGACGACGAATCGCCCCACAGCGCGGCCGCGACCTGCTTGGCCTGGCCGCGATAGGTCTGGCGGATCTGGACCGCCATGTTGACCCCGGCATGGATCGGCATTCCGAACACGTCGCTAACGCCCGGCACGCCCGCCCGTTCCAGCGCGTTCCACGCCGTCGCCGAACGCTGGACCGAGCTCATGATCGCGTTCTCGGCATAGCTGTAGGAGAGCGCCCCCTCGACCGTGCCGCGGAAGATTGGATCGTCGCGGTGGGTGATGCAGGTCACCTTCGCGGTGTGCTTGGGCGTCCGCTCGGTCGCGTAGTAGCCGGTGAATTCGGCATAGGGGCCTTCTTCCGTGAAGGTCGCGGGGTCGGGGTCGATCCAGCCCTCGATGACGATCTCGGCCGACGCCGGCACCATCAGCGGCACCGTTTCGCAGGGGACGAGCTCCACCGGGGCGCCGCGGATCGCCCCCATCACGTCGTATTCGGAGATGTCGCGCGGCACCGGCGCGCCGGCGGTGAACCCCAGCGAGGGTTCCCAGCCGAGCACGAAGGCGACCGGCATTTTCTCGCCCCGCGCCTCGTACTTGGTGAAATGCCCGCCCCAGTGCTGGGCCCGCCACATCAGGACGGGGATCGTATCCCTGCCGCCCACCATGCCGCGATAAATGCCGACATTGTGCAGTTCGGTATCCGGGTCCTTGGTCACGCAGCCGGCATAGGTCAGCACGTAACGCCCGCCGTCCAGCCGGTTCCACTTGGGCACCGGGAAGGAGAGCAGGTCGATATCGTCGCCGGTGAGGACGTTTTCCTTTACCGGGCCGCTGTCGACCGCGACCGGCGGAATCCGTTCGTTGAAGATGGTGCGGCAGATCCACACCAGGTCGCGGACCGGCGTGTCCCGCGGCAGGCCGAACATCATGGCGAACCGCGAATAGGCGCCCTGGCCGCCGACGAATATCTCGCGGCAGCGTGCGTCCGCGCCGTTGTAATCCTTGATGTTCTTGAACAGGAATGCCGGACGGTCGCCCTTCCCCTGCGCCATGCGGTAGATCGTGCCGAGCTCGACGTCCCAGTCGACCTCGGCGTCGATCTCGCGCAGCTCTCCCGCCGCGCGCAACGCCTCGATCCAGCCGCGCATGTCGCCGAACGCGACCGGCTTTCGGGCGCCGGCGGCCTCGCCGCTTGGAGTCACCCGCTCATCCTTCCCCTCCGCGGAAACCGGGGCGCATCTTAGTCACGCCGCCCGCCCCGTCCAGTTGACAGCGAAAGCGGCGGGCCGGACCATCGCGCCCGCGATGACCGGGACTTCCGCACACGCCTTCGTCGACGACCGCCCCGGGGACGGCATATTCCGGGTCAGGCGCGCCGCCTTCGTCGAGCCCGGCCTGTTCGAACGCGAGATGGAGCGGATCTTCCAGCGCTGCTGGAACTACATCTGCCACGACAGCCAGCTTGGCGAGCGCGGCCGGTACGTCCGGGGCACCGTCGGGCGCTACCCGGTGTTCGCGATCCGGGGGCTCGACGGCACAATCCGCTGCTTCCACGATTCGTGCCCGCATCGGGGTTCGATGCTGACGCGCGGGCGCGCGGGCGTTCAGCCCACCATCACCTGCCGCTATCACGGCTGGGCGTTCAACGCAGACGGCAAATGCATCCGGGTGCGCGGCCGCGATACGGGCTACAGCCCGGAAGCGCTGGACCGGCTCGGCACCGATCTCAAGCCGGTCGCGCGGGTCGCGTCCTATCGCGGCTTCGTCTTCGCCTGCATCGATCCGGATGCCGAGGATCTGGAGACCTTCCTCGGAGACGCCCGGCCGTTCATCGACCTGATGGCCGACCAGTCGGAACGGGGCATGGAGGTGCTGAAAGGCGAGAGCACCTATGTCATGCGCGCCAACTGGAAGCTGCAGACGGAAAATTCGACCGACGGCTATCACGTCGCCACTGTGCATCGGAACTTCGCTCACACGGTTCGCCAGCGCGAGACGCTCTCGGGCGGGGCGGACGATGCCCGCGCGAAGACCGAGGCGAGCCGCATCCTGGATCTCGAGAGTATCCGGTCGGGCGGCTACGACGTCGGCAACGGGCACATGATCAACTGGTCCGACCGGGGCTCGCCCGAAGCCGCCCCGCTGAACGAGGCGCGGGAAGCGATTACCGCCCGCTTCGGCGAAGGAAAGGCGCGCTGGATGATCGACCGGGGCCGAACGGTGACGATCTTTCCCAATTTCTTCCTCAACGACGTAGCCTCGACCTGTATCCGGCTGTGGCGGCCGATCGCGGTCGACCTCACCGAAATCGACACCTGGTGCCTCGCGCCGGTCGGGGAGACCGCGGAAGCGAGGCGCGCCCGGATCCGCAAATACGAGGACTTCTTCCTGCCTTCGAGCCTCGCCGTGCCCGACGACGTGCGGGCGATGGAAGTTGCCCATTCAGGCTCGCTCGCGGCCGGCGGGGACGCGTGGAACGACCTTGCGCTGGGCTACGCGACGATGGTCGCGGGCGCCGACGAGGCCGCGCGCGAGCTCGGCGCCCGGCCGCTCTACAGCAACCCCGGGCGCGAGAGCGAAACGCCGTTCTACGCCTTCTGGCGGGAGTGGCGGCGCCGGATGGACGGTCGGTGAGCGGCTTCGACGCCGCGCTGACGGCCGAGGCCGCCGAGCTGCTCTACCGCGAGGCCTGGCATCTCGACCGCCGGGAGTGGGAGGTCTGGCTTGCCCTCTACACGGACGATGCCGTGTTCTGGGCGCCGGCGATCGCGGGCGACGAGGGTTTCAGCGAGGACCCCGACAACGATGTTAGCCTGATCTATCTCGACCGTCCGGGTCTGGAAGCACGGATCTTCCGTATCGAAGGGCGGGATTCCTTTGCCAGCGCGCCGCTGCCCCACACCGCCCATGTGGTGAGCAACGTCCGGGCGACCGAGGCCGGGGACGCGGAAATCGAGGTTTCCGCGACTTGGCTGGTCAACAGCTTCCGCCGGACGGACCCGCCGATACTCCGGGCAGGGCGCTACGCCTATACCCTGCGCCGGGTGGAGGCCGGACTCGCGATCGCGCGCAAGACGGTCTACGTGCTCGACGACCGGATCGTCGGGCCGATCGACATCTTCAACATCTGAATCCGCCTCGGCCCAGCGTCCGGAACGCCATCGCCAGGCGGCCGAGCCGCCGCGCCCCGTCCTCTTCCACGATGATCGTGTTGCCCGCGCGGATCGCGCGCTCGCCGTCGGCCGATGTCGCCCACGGCTTGAGGATGAGGCAATGCCCGGCCTCGACGATGCGGCCCTGGGCGTCGCCGCCCGGCCGCGTGGTGGGTCCGTCCTGGCCCAGGCCCACCCCGTGGCCCATGGTCGGCGCGGCCTTGAGCCCCGCCTTTTCCATATGCGCCCCCCAGAGGCGGATGAGGTCGGCATAAGGCACGCCGGGCCGGATCGCATCCATGAGCATTTCGAAGCAGGAAAGCGAGGCATCGAATAGACATTCGTAATCGGCCCCTGGCAGTCCAAGCGAGACCGATTCGACGCTTTGGGCCATGTAGCCGGCATATTTGATCTCGGATTCGCAGATCAGAATGTCGCCCCGTTCCAGCGCGCGGAATGTCGGCATCAAAAATGTCTGGCTGGGTGCCTTGCCGATGCCGATCAGGAGCATCGCCGGCACCTCGCCGCCGCTCCGGATATGCGCCGCCATCATTTCCGCATAGAGCTCGTGCTCGGTCGCGCCCGGCCGGGCGTGTTCGAATACCGCCTCGCTTATCGCATCGGCGCAGGCCTGCGCGCGCTCGATCAGGGCGATCTCTTCCGCGCTCTTGACCTGCCGGATGTCGTGCATCAGCGCGGTCGCGTCGACGAATTCGGCTTCCGGAAATGCCGACTGGAGCGCGGCCAGCTCACCGGACGACACGGTGCCGTCGGGAAACCGCAGCACGCCTTCGAGCCCCGCGATGCCGACCCGCGCGGCGCCGCCGCAACGGTCGGCGAGCGCCGCCGCCATCGCCTCGCCCCATCTTCCCTCGCGGGTCGCGCGGATGTCGGAGACCCAGTCCTGCGCCGCCTGCCAGAACTCCACCCGCCTGGGCTCGCGGACGATAGCGATGGGATCGCCCTTGGCCGGGAAGACCGCGGCCGCCGCCGTACCGCCGCCGCCGACGGTCGTCAGATAGCGGACGTCCGGCTGGCAGGCGTCCCACTCTCCGGTGTTCTCGGGCGCGACGATGCAGTCGAGCCCGTTCTCCGCCATCGCCGCGCGGACCGCGGCATGGCGGCGGTCGCGTTCGGCCAGGCTCAGGCGTGGCAGCGATACCGTTTCCATTGGCGGATTGTGCTTTCTTGTTGCCCTGTCCGCCAGTCGATAGGCTCGTTGCCGATCGCGCGGGAGACGCGGCATGAAATCCAGGGTCATGGTCCAGGTCGCGGACCGGCGGATCGAGCCGGACGAGCACGAGGTGCCGCCGGTCGGTCCCGGGGAGGCGCTGCTCCGGGTCGAGGCCTGCGGCCTCTGCGGCTCGGACGTCGACCAGTATCGCGGCAATTTCGCGGCCAAGGGCATCATGCGGTACCCCGTCATCCCGGGGCACGAGCCGGTCGGCCGCATCGCTGAGATCGGCAAGGAAGCGGCGCGTTCCTGGGGCGTCGCGGTCGGCGACCGGGTGGCGCTCGAACCGCATCTCTCCTGCGGGCGGTGCGAGCTCTGCCTGGGCGGCGCCTACCACAACTGCCGCTCGCTGATGCCGCCGGGCGCGCCGCCCTGCTACGGCTACACCCCGCGCGACGTGGGCCACGGGCTCTGGGGCGGCTACAGCGAATATATCCACCTGCACGAGCGCACCATGCTGCACAAGGTGCCGGAGAGCATGCCGCTCGCGCTGGCGCTTCTCTATCAGCCCATCGCGGCCGGAATCCGCTGGGCGGTGCACGTGC
>JAJEHI010000114.1 GCA_022823775.1 Defluviicoccus sp.
ATCGCCTTCATTATCCGGAACGCGGCGGGTAAACTCTCGATCGTCGCGGATTGCGGCATGGGGGTGCTCCTCATCGTGGATCTCAGCAACCCACGGAGTACCCCCCTCGCCTCAACTGACACAAACTCTGATACGTCACCGTCTGCCCGACGCGAGTTGACACGTTCTACGGTATGGCCATATATATCCGGACAAATGCCCCCTGGCGTCCCCCGTCGCCGTCTGGAGGCGGGGCACGTCAGGCATACCAAGTGCTGTATACGACCCGAGTGTGAGCTTCGGCGCACACTCGGATTTTTTATGGTCTCGCGGGTAGTCTGATCGGACCGGTGCTTTGGCCCAATTGGCGATCTTCATCGATGGGGGTTATGTCGCGAAGATCGCCGAGCAGCACCTCGGCTTTTGGATCGATTACGAAAAGCTCAGCGACGCCGTAAGGGAGAGGATTGCTCGGAGCACCCAGGAACCTCTCGACCTGCTCCGCACCTATTTCTACGACTGTTTACCATATCAAAGTAATCCGCCCTCCGCCGATGAGAGGGATAGGTTCAGCAAGAAGCGAAGCTTCTTTTCCGGTTTGGGACGCTTGCCAAGGTATCGAGTACGCGAGGGTCGCCTCGCTTACCGTGGCGATGACGCCAACGGCATACCGATTTTCCAGCAAAAGCGTGTCGACCTGATGATCGGTTTGGATATTGCGGGCCTTGCTGCCAAGCGTGCCATCACGCATGCTGCGGTGCTAGCGGGGGATAGCGACCTCCTTCCTGCCTTTGAAGCCGCTCAGCAGGAAGGAATAACGGTTTGGCTTGTGCATGGTCCTCGGGGAACTTACGCCCGCGAGCTGTGGGATTTGGCCGACGACCGGTTCGCGATCGATGACCGGGCATTTGCGAACGCGGTTCGGCGGGTTCGAAGAGGCTAGCGTCCGCCGGAGTTTTATCGGCATCGTCGCGGACGACGGCGGCCCAGCGTTACGAATAGGGAACGTTGTCGTGCCAAATTTCAACCGATTTCCCTTCGCTCGTACTTGCCATCGGGACGGATGCCGGTTCGGTGTCTGGACCGGATCGTGGAAGGAGAGCAGGCGATGGACACGATCTTCGAACGGGTGATACCCCCCAAGACCGGGCTCGCGGTCGAGATCGAGACGGGGCAGCGGCTCCGCGTGATCGACCTCGAAGGCCAGCAGGTGGTCGACATGGCGCTGTTCAACCGGGAGAACCCGCGAGAGAAGCTCTCCACCTCCTATTCGCGGACCCGGTACATTCCCGCGCCCGGAGCGGAATACGTGCCGCGCGACGCTCTCAGCGTCGGCGACACGCTGATGTCGACCTCGTGTCGGCCGATGATGACGATTACCGCCGACACGCCGGAGCCCAAGGGCGTCCACGACGTGCACAACCGGATGTGCAACCGGTACCTCTACGAGAGCCACGGCGTGGGCCCCCGGGACGGCTGCCACGAGATCATCACAGGCGTCATGGAGCCTTACGGCATCGGCTACGAGGACATCCCGGACACGATGGACCTGTTCATGAACTACCACCACGATTGCGGGCAAAAGCGGTGGATCATCGACTACCCGGTCTCGAAGCCCGGCGACTATATCGAGTTCGAGGCGAATATGCCGCTGCTCGTCGGCCTCTCGAACTGCCCGATGGACGTGCTCGCGCCCTGCAACGCCTACAACTGCACCCCGGTGAAGGTGGAAATACGGGGCTGACGATCAGCCCGGGTCGTTGTCGGTCCGGCGGTAGGGGCCGGCTTCCGTCAGCTCGTGCATCTCGTGGCGGAGCAGCACGCGCTCGCGGTTGACGAAGTCCGCCACGGCGTCGCGGAAGCGGGGCTCGCGGATCCAGTGGACGCTGTAGGTCGGGCTCGGCAGGTAGCCGCGCTGGATCTTGTGCGGGCCCTGCGCCCCCGCTTCGACACGGGCGAGCCCGTGCTCGATCGCGTAGTCGATCGCGCGGTAGAAGCAGGCCTCGAAATAGAGCATCCGGTAACGCCGCTCCGCGCCCCAGTTGCGCCCGTAGAGGGTGTCGCTGCCGAGCAGGTTGAGCGCTCCCCCCACCAGATGCCCCTCCCGGAAGGCCGCGACCAGAACGACCTTGTCCGACAACTCGGCAGCCAGGCGGGTGAAGAACTCCCGGGTGAGGTACGCGTTCGACCATTTCTTGTCGACGGTGTTCAGGTAGAACCCGTAGAAGGCCTCCATGTGGCGCTCTTCCAGGCCCTCGCCGGTCAGCGCCCTGATCTCCATGCCGCCCGCGTTTGCCTCGCGTCGTTCCTTGCGGATCGACTTGCGCTTGCGCGAGGACAGCCCGGCTAGGAAGTCGTCGAACGAGTCGTAGCCCCGGTTGTGCCAGTGGAATTGCTGGCCCATGCGTTGCAGGAGGCCCGCCTTGCCGAGCGTCGACCACTCGTCCTCGGTGCAGAAGGTGATGTGAAAGGACGACACGCCGTGGCTCTTGGCGAGCTCCATGAGTCCGGCCGCCAGCATCAGCCGTGTCTGCTCCCGATCGGCGCCGGGGCGAACCATGAGGCGCGGGCCCGAGACCGGAGTGAACGGCACCGAAATCTGGAGCTTCGGGTAGTACTGGCCGCCGGCGCGCTCAAACGCATCCGCCCAGCCCCAGTCGAATACGTACTCGCCGTAGGAATGGCTCTTCAGATAGCACGGCACGGCGCCGATCAGGCGGCCGTCGTCGTCCTCGATCGCGAGGTGTTGCGGCAGCCATCCGGTGCGGCCCGATACCGAGCCGCTCTGTTCCAGGATCCGCAGGAACCCGTGCGACACGAAGGGGTTGTCCGGACCCGCGCAGGCATCCCACTCGGCCGGCTCGATCTCCGCTATATCGTTGAGAATCTTTACCTTTACCGGCTCGCCGCCGTCGGGCATGTTCGCCTCTGGAACCGATCGGGTCGATACCCATTGTGCGGGCCGGCGGCATTCCGCACAAGCGGGAGGGGTCGATCGCGGCGCTGGACGGTGGGCCGGACAAGTGCGATAGTCCCGGCCCTTCGAAGACCGCGCGGCGGAGCCCGCCGGCGGCCGGGAAACGCGATGACGATCACCACGCGGATATTCACCTGGTGGAAGGGCGAGCCCGTCGGAACCGACGATTCCGGCAATCGCTATTACCGCGAAAAATCGCCGCCTCCGGAGCGCCGGGAGCGCCGCTGGGTGCTTTACGACGGCGAGGTCGAAGCGTCGCGCGTGCCGCCGGAGTGGCATGCCTGGCTGCACTACACCACCGATGACGTGCCGCCCGAGGGGGGATCTCCCAAACGGGATTGGCAGAAGCCGCACCGCCCGAACGCCACCGGCACGCCGGACGCCTATCGCCCGCCCGGCCACGTCCTTAGCGAGTCGGGGCGGGAGCGCGGCCGGAGCGAGTACGAGCCGTGGAAGCCGCCCGCCTGATCCCCGGTCCCGGAGGCCGATCCGATGCGTAGGAGCCCCATCGAGACGCTGGTCGGCGCCCTGGTCGTCGCGGTCGCGGCGCTGTTCTTCGTGTTCGCCTACAACACCGCGCAGGTGAAGACGGTGGAGGGTTACGCCGTGAGCGCGAAGTTCGACCGGATCGACGGAATCCAGCGGGGCAGCGACGTACGCATGAGCGGCATCAAGATCGGTACCGTCCTCGACCATCGCATCGATCCCGAGACCTATCTCGCGGTGGTGACGATGAGCATCGATTCCGACATCAAGCTGCCGCTCGACAGTTCGGTCGCGATCACTTCCGACGGTTTGCTGGGCGACAAGTATCTGTCGCTGACGCCCGGCGGGGACGACGAGACGATTCCGGACGAGGGCGAGATCGAGATCACACAGGGCGCGATCGACCTTACCTCCCTGCTCGGACAGTTGATTTTCAGCCAGACCGGCAACGAGGGCGGTGACGCCACCAGATAGGCCGATGGAGCGCGAGGCGAATTCCGCCGGGGCGCAGCGCTGGGATCCCGTCCGCTATGCCGAACACGGCCGCTTCGTGGCCGAATTGGCCGGACCGCTGATCGAGCTGCTGGCCCCCGGGCCCGACGACGAAATTCTCGACCTCGGCTGCGGCGACGGCGCGCTGACCGCCGCGGTCGCGCCCGGGTGCAAGCGCATTGTCGGGGTCGACTCCAGCCCCGAGCAGGTCGCGGCGGCGAGGATGCTGGGCCTCGATGCACGGGTCGCGGACGGGCACGCGCTGCCGTTCGACTCCGAATTCGACGCCATCGTCACGAATGCCGCGCTGCACTGGATGAAGCGCCCGGATGCCGTGATCGAAGGCACGTGGCGGGCGCTCCGTCCGGGCGGGCGCCTGGCGGGCGAGATGGGCGGCGCGGGCAATGTCGCCAGGATATCAGGGGCTCTGATGGATGCGCTCGGACGGCGCGGAATCGACGGCGAATCCCGGTTCCCCTGGTATTTCCCGACGCCCGACGCCTATCGCCGTAAGCTTGCCGCGCGCGGGTTCGAGGTAGCCGAGATGGCCCTCGTCGAGCGGCCGACGACGCTTCCCGGCGACATCTCGGGCTGGTTGGAGACCTTCGCGGAGCCGTTTCTCGGCGCGGTGGCGGCGCCCGAACGCCCCACGATGATCGCGGAGGTGCAGGCGGCCCTGAAGCCCGCGCTCTACCGTCCGGGAACCGGCTGGGTCGCGGATTACGTCCGGCTGCGCTTCCTCGCCGTCAAGCCGCGGGCGGGGGAAGGGTGACGCCGAGGCTGGCTGCCGCCCTGGTTTTGCTGGCCGCCATGCCCGCGACGGCGGAAGACGGCCGCGTCGCGGTGCTCCAGGGGCTCGACAAGGTCACCGCGAGGATATCCACCTTCGATGCTCCGGTCGGACGGGCGGTGGGCTTCGGCACGCTCCGCATCGTCGCGCGCTATTGCCGCAAGCGTCCGCCCGAGGAGCCGCCCGAGACGACCGTCTTCCTCGAGATCGACGAGGTCCCGCGGGACGGGCCGAACGTACGGCTGTTCAGCGGCTGGATGTTCGCATCCAGCCCCGCCCTGGCAAGCCTGGAGCACCCGGTCTACGACGTCTGGGCGGTCGACTGCAGAACCGCCTCCACCTCGGAGGGGGCGACTTCGCGCTGAAACGCGGCCGACTTGTCGAGCGCGTCCGCGAGCAGTTGCCGGTAGCCCGAGCGATGGATCTCGACGGCGCCGAAGCGGGCGAGATGGGGCGTTACGAATTGCACGTCGAGGAGGGTGAAGCCGCCCGCCTTCAGGAGCGCGACGAGATGGACCAGTGCCACTTTCGAAGCGTCGGTCTCGCGCGTGAACATGCTCTCGCCGAAGAACGCCGCGCCCAGCGCGACTCCGTATAGGCCGCCCGCCAGCCGCCCGTCGCGCCAGCATTCGACGCTGTGCGCCCGCCCCATCTCGTGCAGCTCGCAATAGAGATCGACGATTTCGTCGTTGATCCAGGTCTCGGTGCGGCCGGTGCCCGGTTCCGCGCAGGCTGAAATGACGTCGCGGAAAGCGGTGTCGACACGAATCTCGAAGATGCCGCTCCGGACCCTTCGCGCCAGCCTGCGCTGCGCGCGGAAGCGGTCGAGCGGCAGGATGCCGCGCTTCTCCGGGTCTATCCAGTAGAGCGTCGGGTCGTCGCGCCGTTCGGCCATCGGGAACAGACCGACGGCGTAGGCGCGCAGCAGCGTCTCCGGGCTGAGGGTCGCCATCGCGTCACCCCGTCTCCCCGACGAAAGCCTCCAGCCACTTGATATCGTAGTCGCCGTTGATGAAATCGGCGTGCGAAATGATGCGATCGTGCAGCGCGAGCGTCGTTTCGATACCGCCGATCACGCATTCCTGCAGCGCCCGTCTGAGGCGCATCAGGCATTCGTTGCGGGTCGTTCCGTGCACGATGAGCTTGGCGATCAGGCTGTCGTAGTTGGGCGGCACCGAATAGCCGGCATAAAGCCCCGAATCGACGCGCACGCCGAGCCCGCCCGGCTGGTGGTAATCGGTAATGCGGCCGGGCGACGGCGCGAATGTCTCCGACGACTCGGCGTTGATCCGACACTCGATCGCATGGCCCGAGAAGACGACATCGTCCTGGCGGAAGCCGAGCGGAATGCCGGCCGCGATACGAATCTGCTCGCGCACGATGTCGATTCCGGTGATCGCCTCGGTGACCGGGTGCTCCACCTGGAGGCGCGTGTTCATCTCGATGAAATAGAACTCGCCGTCCTCGTACAGAAACTCCAGCGTTCCCGCGTTGCGATAGCCCAGCCGCTCGATCGCCGCGCAGGCGACGCGGCCGATCCGGGCGCGCTGGTCGTCGTTGAGGGCCGGCGATCCGGCTTCCTCCAGCACCTTCTGGTGCCGGCGCTGCAGCGAGCAGTCGCGCTCGCCGAGATGGACGACATTGCCTTCTCCGTCGGCCAGGATCTGCACCTCGATATGGCGCGGCTTGTGGAGATATTTCTCGATATAGACGGAATCGTCGCGAAACGCGGCCTTCGCCTCGCTACGCGCCATGGCGAGCGCCGAGGGGAGATCGGCCTCGGTCTCCGCGACCTTCATGCCGCGCCCTCCGCCGCCGCCGGCCGCCTTGATCAGCACCGGATAGGCGATTTCATCCGCGATTCGCGCCGCTTCCGCATCTTCGCTCACCGGCCCGTCGGAACCGGGAACCGCGGGCACGCCAAGCTCGATCATCGCCCGCTTGGCCGCGATCTTGTCGCCCATCATCGCGATGTGATCCGCCGACGGGCCGATGAAACAAAGCCCGTGCTCTTCGACGATCGAGGCGAACTTGTCGTCTTCCGAAAGGAAGCCGTAACCCGGATGGATGGCGTCGGCGTTGGCGATCACCGCCGCCGAGACGATCGCCGGAACGTTCAGATAGCTCTGCCGCGCCGCCGGCGGTCCGATGCAGACGCTCTCGTCGGCAAGCCGGACGTGCATCGCGTTCTCGTCCGCGGTCGAGTGCACCGCAACGGTCTGGATGCCCATCTCCTTGCACGCGCGGTGGATGCGGAGCGCGACCTCTCCCCGGTTGGCGATAAGAACCTTGTCGAACATGCGAAAGGCGCCTATTCGAGGATCATCAGCACCTCGCCGTACTCCACCGGCGCGGCATCCGAAACCAGGACACGGGCCACCCTGCCGGCGCGCGGCGCGCGGACAGGGTTGAACGTCTTCATCGCCTCGATCAGGACCAGCGTATCGCCGGCGTCGACCGTGTCGCCGGGCTGCACGAAGGGAAGCGCGCCGGGCTCGGGAGACAGGTAGACCGTCCCCACCATGGGCGCGAGGACGGCGCCTTCCGCCTCATCGTCCGGGTCTTCGCGGGCCTCCTCGGACCTCTCCGGGCGCGAGGGAGCGGGGAGCGCCGGGGCTGGGGCAGGCGGGTAAGCGGCTCCGCTCCGCCCGGTAACCCGAATCCTGCGTTCCCCCTCCGCATATTCGATCTCGCCGAGCCCGGTCTCTTCAAGGAGCGCCGCAAGCCGCCGGATCAACGCCTCGTCGATTTCGAAGGGCGGCATCAGCCCCGTTCCGACAACCGGACGGCAGCTTCGATGGCGAGAGTATAGCCGTGGCTTCCAAGGCCGCAGATCACCCCCGCGGCGACCTTCGAGACATAGCTGTCGTGGCGGAAAGACTCCCGCCGGTGCGGGTTGGACAGATGGAGTTCGATAACCGGGAGCTCGCAGGCGATCAGCGCATCCATCAGCGACAGCGAGGTGTGGGTAAGCCCCGCCGGATTGATCACGATAGCGTCCTGAGTTCCGCGCGCCTCGTGGATCCAGTCGATCAGCACGCCCTCGTGATTCGACTGCCGGAACGCGATCTCCGCGCCAAGCGTATGCGCCTTCTCGCGGCACAGCGCCTCGATCTCGGCCAGGGTCTCCCGGCCATAGATCTCGGGCTGGCGCGTGCCGAGCATGTTGAGGTTGGGGCCGTTCAGGACGAGGACGCGCGGGGCCACGCTGGTTCGCTTCCGCTGACAGGGTCGTGCCGTTTATAGGGAGGCGGGATTCGATGTGCAATGACGGCGTCGCCGCGCAGCGGCGGGCGCTCGGGGTCCGAGCCCCCTTTACAGGTCTCGCAACGCCGTCTATCACCGGCGCCCCTCTTTCCCGGCGGCGGGGGCGGCCGCATCGGATGAGCGACAAGATCCAACGTTATCTGGCGGCCCGACGGCCGCCGACGCCATGCCTGGTGGTCGATCTCGACATCGTCGAAGAGAACTACCGCAGGCTGGCGGAGGCGCTGCCCACGGCCGAGATCTACTACGCCGTGAAGGCCAACCCGGCGCGCCCGATCGTCGAAATGCTCGACCGGCTGGGGTCCAGGTTCGATACCGCCAGCATATACGAGATCGAGCAGTGCCGCGCCCTCGGGATCGCTCCCGGGCGCATGGCGTATGGCAGCACGGTCAAGAAGGAGCGCGACATCGCGGCGGCGCACGGGTACGGCGTGGATCTGTTCGCCTTCGACAGCGAGGCCGAACTGGCCAAGCTGGCGCGCGCCGCTCCGGGCGCCCGGGTGCTGTGCCGAATCGCCATGGAAGGCATCGGCGCCGACTGGCCGCTGTCGGAGAAGTTCGGCTGTCATCTCGACATGGCGGCCGATCTGCTGGAACGCGCCGGCGCCGTCGGACTCGATCCCTACGGACTCGCCTTCCATGTCGGCTCGCAGCAGCGCGACGTCTCGCAGTGGGACATAGCCATCGGGCGCTCGGCGGTGGTCTTCTCCGCGCTCAACCGGCGCGGCATCGAGCTCAGGATGATAAATCTCGGCGGCGGGTTCCCCGCCCGGTACCGGCGCGACGCACCTCCGGTCGAGGCTTACGCCGAGGCGATCTCGACGGCGCTGACCCGTCACTTCGGCAACAACGTGCCGCTGACCATGATCGAGCCCGGTCGCTGCATACCGGGAGACGCCGGGATCATCGAGACGGAGATCGTGCTGATCTCGCGCAAGTCCTACGACGACGAAAGGCGCTGGATCTATCTCGACATCGGACGCTTCGGCGGGCTGCCCGAGGTCCTCGACGAAGCAATCCAGTACCGGCTGCGGACCTGCCGCGACGGCGGACCGACCGGGCCGGTGGCGATCGCCGGCCCGACCTGCGACGAGGTCGACATGCTCTACGAGAACGCCGGATACGAATTGCCGCTCGCACTCGAGGTGGGAGACCGCATCCAGATCCTGAGCGCCGGCGCCTATACCGCGACTTACGCCTCGGTCGGCTTCAACGGCTTCCCGCCGCTCGAAGAGCATTACATTTAGGCGACGGCGCCCCTCACCCTAACCCTCTCCGCTCCCGCTTGCGGGATGGGCCGGGGGAAGGCGGCGGCTCACGGGGTACGGACTGTCCCTAGCGGGACCTCGACGCCTGGCGCGCTTCGGCGACGATCCGGCGCATCGCGTTCAGGTCCCGCGCCCCCCGAAGCACCTTCTTGCCGATGACGAAGGACGGCGTGCCGTTGAGACCGAGGGCGTCCGCGATGGCATAGTTGCGGTTGATGATCCGGGCGATTTCCGGCGCGCCCAGGTCCCGTTCCAGCCGTTTGCGATCCAGCCCGGCCCGCTCGGCGAGAGACAGCACCTTCCCCCTGTCGAGCCGTCCCCGCGCTTCCATCATCAAATCGTGGAAGCGGAAATACTTGTCCTTGCCCTGGTGACGGGCGGCGAGCGCCGCGCGCGCAGCGAAAACCGATTCGGGGCCGAGTATGGGCCACTCGACGTAGACCCTGCGGATCTTGCCGTCGGAGGAGACCAGCTTGCCGACGATCGGGTGGACGCGCCGGCAGACGCCGCAGCGGTAATCGAAGAACTCGGCTACCGTCACGTCGCCGTCCGGATTGCCGCCGACGGGCGACGCGGGCCTTTCGAACAGGTCCCGTCGGTATTTCTCGAGCGCGGCGGTCGCCGCACGCTCCTTGGCTGCTTCCCGCTTCGCCTCGAGGGCCTGCATCGCGCGCTCGATCACCTCCGGATTGCGCAGCAGGTAGTCTTCGATGACGCGTTCGAGGGACTTCCGCTGTTCGGCCGGGATTTCGGCCGCCGGGGCGGGGAACGCAACCGAGGCGGCGATCGCGAAGGCAGCAACTATCGGGAAAGGGCGCATCGTGCGTTTCCGAACCGGTGATTCCATGCCGTATAAGCGGGCACCCGCGATCCTAACACACCCGGGGTCGAACGGCGGTCGTCTCTACTGCCTGCGCTTGTGGCGCTTCAGCGTGGCCAGCATGTCCTCCGCCCGCAATCGTCCGGCCGAGCCCTCCTTGAAGCCTCGCTTCGCGCGTTCGGCCATCAGAATGGCGTCGTCGAGCCGCCCAGTGCGCATGGCGAATTCCGCGGATGCGAGCGCTGAATCCGGCAACCTTCCGGTTCTTCCGTAGGCGGTGGCTGCGAGACGCCAGGCGAGGGCGATCGTGTCGTCGTACCGGATCGCTTCTTCCAGATGCGACAGAGCCGGTTTGAGCAGCGCCTTGCGGTTCGTCTCGATCATGACATGGGCCAGCCCTATCCGAAGGAGCGGCGCCGCGGGAAGTTGTTCGACCGCGCGTCGGTAATGGGGCAGGGCATCGGCGATCTTGCCGGTCTCGAACAGAATCTGGCCCTTGAACTCCTGAAAATAGGGGTCGTCGGGGAAATCGGCGATCAAACCCGAGATTCCATCCAGGGCTTCCGCGAAATCCGACTGGCGGTAGCGCGCGACCGCGCGGGCGTACCGCGCTGCTACCGAGCTGTCGCTTGCCGGATACTTGCGGAGAGTCCTGGCCGGCAGGTCGAGGAAGCCGTCCAGTTTGGCGATCGCACGCTTGTGCGCGGCGACCGGCCCGGCCGGGACGGGAACGTCCGAATATTTCGAGTTTTCGACATGGTTGCGAAGGAATTCGATGCGGTCGCTCGTCAGCGGATGGGTGACGCGGTAGCTGAGCTGCTTCTGTTCCTTCCGGCTGACGAACAGGCTCTGGTACTCGTCCAGGGTCTGCATGAATTCCAGCAGGCCGCGGCTCGACTGGCCGGAGCGGTCGAGGAAACGAACCGCCGCGCGATCGGCCGAGCGCTCCTGGGTTCGACTGAAGGAGAGCAGTTGCGCCTGGGCCAGGTGCTGGCCGGCGCCGATGGTTGCGATGGCCGCTCCCGCGTCGCCGGACAGGGTCCCGAGCACCGCGCCGATGACCGCGCTCATCAGCACCGGCGTCTGCGCGTCCCGGAGCATCGTATCCAGCCTCGCCAGATGTCCCCCCGCGATGTGACCCGTCTCGTGGGCGAGCACGCCGATCACCTGGCGCGGGTGGGTCGTTCTGCGCAGCAGCCCCGTGGTCAGGAAGATGCGCCGTCCGCGCGAGACGAAAGCGTTGGGCGTGTCCGAGCGGATCAAATGGAGCCGCACCGTACCGCGTTCGATACCGGCCGCGTCGAGTATCGGTTCGAGATAGGAACCGATTAAGTTCTCGATCTCGGTGTCGTAGATCTGTACGGTTTGCGCGGCGAACGCAGGCGGCGCGGTTGCCACCGCGACCGTCAGGCCAACCGCCTTCACCCACGCGGCGCGGCGCATGAAGAGACTCGAGAACATCGAATTCCTTGGTTTGTGTGAGCGTATGTGGGGTCGATTCCGCCGTCAAACAATCATCGCCGTAACGATTCCGCTCCTGGCCGCGTGCGGCACGGACTCCAAACCCCTGGGTGTCGTGGGACACCTCTCTCAGAGCTTCGGAGGCGCCGTCGCCGACGAGCCGGCCGCCGCCCTGGTCGCGCGCGACACCCTGTCGGCGGGCGGCAGCGCGGCCGATGCGGCGGTGGCGCTTTATTTCGCGCTCTCCGCCACCTATCCGGTAGCGGCGGGAATCGGCGGCGGGGGTGTGTGCGTCGTCTACCGCGCCGCCGCCAACGAGAGCGCGACGATCGATTTCCGCGCGCGCCCGGCCGCGGCTGGAACGGGGTCGGCCCTCGCCCCGCCGGGCAATGTCCGGGGCATGGCGGCCCTGCATGCCCGGTTCGGACGTCTCCCGTGGCCGCAACTGGTGCAGCCCGGGGAGCGGCTGGCGCGCTTCGGAAACCGGATATCGCGGGCCCTGGCCCGGGCCATCGCGGCCAATGAGGAGCGTTTGCGCGGCGACGAGCAGGCCCGCGCCCTGTTCTTCAGGCCGGACGGAACGCCTCTCCGGGAAGGGGACCGGCTGGAGCAGGTCGAGCTCGCCACCGTTCTCGGCCAATTGCGGTTCAAGGGAGCGGGCGCTCTTCACAACGGGCCCCTGGCGCGGCGCTATGCGGGCGCTGCCCGGGCGATCGGATACCGTCTGTCGCTCGACGCGTTGCGCCGCGCAACGCCGCGCTGGGGCGAGCCCGCACGATTTTCGCTCGGCAATCATACGGTCAACACGATCCCCTCCACCTCCGCGGCCCGGCTGTGGCAAAGCCTGTTCGCGGAGGGCGCGTACCGGAGCGCGCCGCCCGATGCGAAGGCCGCCGCGACCGCGCTTGCCGCTCTGTCCGTCGGCAAGGGGGCCGGAGGCGAAGTGGGCGTCGCTCCGGACAGGAGCGGGACGACGGGTTTCGCCGTTATCGACCGGGCCGGCGGCGTCGTTGCCTGCTGGCTCTCCATGAACGGGCCCTTCGGGACCGGGAGGATGCTGCCCGGCACCGGCGTCTTTGCGGCAGCGAGCCCGTCCGGTTCGGCGGCCGACAGCGCGTCCGCGGCGATCGTGAGCAACGAGAACACCGGAAACACGTTCTTCGCGGCTGCCGCGTCGGGAGGGCCGGCTTCCGCCGTCGCGCTTGTCCGCGTGGCGGGAAGCGTACTCATCGACGCCAGCCCCCTCACCGCCGCGCTCGCGCAACGCCGTCTCGCCGCGGATCCCGTCTCGCGCACCGTCTACGCCGAAGCGGGCAGTGCCGATTCCGTCGTCGCGCCGCTGCGCGAGCGGGGGCTGAATATCGTCGCCGGCGGGCCGCTCGGCCGGGTCAACGCGATACATTGCGCGCGCGGCACCATCCGGGATCAGGGAGCCTGCCGATACGGCGTCGATCCGCGCGGATTCGGCCATGCCGTGAGCGCGGGGCAGTAGAATGGCCCTGAAGCGCGCCGCCCGGGGCTCGGTTCCCCCGTTTATCGTGATGGATGTCATGCGCGCGGCCAACGAGCGCGCGGCGGCGGGAGAGGACATCGTCCACCTGGAGGTCGGACAGCCCGCCACGCCGGCCCCCGACGCGGTGCGTGCCGCCGCGGCTGCCGCGCTTCGGTCCGATCCGCTCGGCTACACCGATGCCACCGGGATCGCTGTACTGCGGCGGAGGATCGCCCGCCACTATGGCGAGCTCTACGGACTCGATATCGACCCCGCCCGGATCGTGGTTACCACCGGGTCTTCCGGCGGGTTCATTCTCGCTTTCCTTGCTGCCTTCGATCCCGGGGACCGGGTGGCGCTGGCCGAACCCGGCTATCCGGCCTACCGGAATATCCTTACCGCGCTTGGAATCGAGGCGGTCTGCATCGAGACCGGACCCGAGACCCGGTTTCAGCCCACGCCCGGGCTTCTGGAGGAGCAGGGCCGGCTCGACGGGCTGATCGTCGCCAGTCCCGCCAATCCGACAGGGACGATGCTCGACCGGGATGCGCTCGGAGGGCTCGTCGACTATTGCGAACGGCGCGGCATCCGGCTGGTGTCGGACGAGATCTATCACGGTATCGTCTACCGCGGTTCGGCGGACAGCGCGCTCCGCTTCACCGGCGATGCGGTGATCGTCAACAGCTTCTCCAAGTATTTCTCGATGACGGGCTGGCGGATCGGCTGGTTGGTCGTACCTCCGGATCTCGACCGGTCGATCGAGTGTCTCGCCCAGAACCTGTTCATCTCTCCCCCGACGCTGGCGCAGCACGCGGCGCTTGCGGCCTTCGATTGCGCGGAAGAGCTCGACGGGAACGTCGCCCGCTATGCGGAAAACCGGGAAATCCTGCTGGAAGGTCTGCCCCGGATCGGTATCGGCCGGTTCGCGCCCGCCGACGGTGCGTTCTATCTCTATGCCGATGTCGCCGCCTTCGGGATCGACAGCCGGGAGTTGAGCGGCCGGCTGCTCGCCGAGGCCGGTATCGCCGTCGCGCCCGGGCTCGACTTCGACCGGCGCCGCGGCGGCGGCTACATAAGGATTTCCTTCGCCGGGTCGCAGGAGGACATGCGCGAGGCGCTTTCGCGCCTCGGCAGGTGGGTCTCCGCGAACCGGCCGGTCGACGCGGCTCAGGCTATTTGACGATCTTTTGCCACCAACCGCGGCGCTTCGGTCGATCGGGGTCCTCGATAGCGGCGGCGGAGTCCTCCTCGGACCGCGCGGACGCGTCCCCGGCATCGTCGAGCGCGAGCGCGGCCAGCGCGGGCGCTGGTTCGGGATCCGACACCGTCGCCGGCTCCGGCTCGGGCTGAGGCGCCGAGACCGGCTCCGGAGCAGGTTCGGCCGGCGGTTCGGGAGCCGGTTGCGGCTCCGCCGGGCTTGTCTCTTCGGTTTCCGGTTCCGCCGGCGCGGAAGCGTCCGGTTCCGATACGGCTTCGGACTTGCTCTCCGATGCCTTGGAGCCGCGGCCCGATCTCCGTCGTCCTCCGCGCCGCCCTGCGCGTCGTCGGCTCGACCGCCGTTCGGGCGCCTCCTCCTCGCCGTCTGCGTCGCCGGTCTCCGCGGCTCCGGCGTCCTGTCCGGTATCCGCTGCCTCTTCGGCGGTCGTCTCCGCGGCCGCCTCGGGAGAGGATTTGCGGCGAGAGCGCCGTCGACGCGACCGTTTCTTCTCCCCCTCCTCGCGCGGCCCCGCTTCGTCGGTCTTTGCGGCCTTCTCCCGACTCTCCGCGGCCGACGGCTTGTCGCCCGTGTCCGGCGCCGGCGCCCGCACCCGATCGATCCGCATATCGGGCGAGACCACGCTGTCGTCGCCGAGCAGGACGATGCGGAAGCCGTACCGGTTCTCGATGTCCGAAAGCACCGCCCGCTTGTTGTTGAGCACATAGAGAGCGACTGCGCCGGGGATCGAGACGGTCACTTCGCTCAGGTCGTGCCGGGTTCCTTCTTCCTCGAGCGCGCGCAATACCTGCAACGCCATCGATTCGGTCGACCGGATAAATCCCGCGCCCCGGCAATGGGGGCAGATTTGGGTGCTGGCCTCCTGGAGGCTCGGACGCAAACGCTGGCGGGACAGCTCCAGCAGACCGAATCCGCTGATTCGACCGATCTGGATGCGCGCGCGGTCCGACTTCATCGCGTCCTTGAGCCGGCGCTCCACCTGGCGCAGATGGCGCGTTTCCTGCATGTCGATGAAATCGATGACGACCAGCCCCGCAAGGTCGCGCAGCCGGAGCTGGCGGGCGATCTCCTCCGCCGCTTCGACATTGGTGCCGAGCGCGGTTTCCTCGATATTGCGTTCGCGCGTCGAACGGCCCGAGTTCACGTCGATCGACACCAGGGCCTCGGTTGCCTGGATGACGATGTAGCCGCCCGATTTGAGTTGGACCTCGGCGCTGTGGATCGCGTCGAGTTGGCCCTCGATCTGGTAGCGGTGGAATAGCGGGATGCCGGCTTCCCGGTATCGCTGGACGCGCTTGGCGTGGCTCGGCATCAGCATCCGCATGAATTTCTTCGCGGTCTGATAGGCTTCCACCCCGTCGACGAGAACTTCCTCCACGTCCCTGGTGTAGAGATCGCGGATCGCGCGCTTTATCAGGCTCGCGTCCTCGTAGACCAGCGTCGGCGCGATCGAGCTGAACGTTCGATCCCGCACGTCGTCCCAGGTACGGCTCAAATAATCGAAGTCGCGCCTGATTTCCGCCTTGCTCCGCTCAGTGCCGGCGGTCCGCATGATCACGCCCATGCCGTTCTGGATTTCCAGATCGTCGATGATCTTCTTGAGCTTGCGGCGCGCGTTCGGGTTGGTGATCTTGCGCGAGATACCGCCGCCGCGCGCGGTGTTGGGCATCAGCACGCAGTAGCGGCCGGCGAGCGAGATATAGGTGGTCAGCGCGGCCCCCTTGTTGCCCCGCTCCTCCTTGACCACCTGGACCAGGATGATCTGGTTCCGCTTGATGACTTCCTGGATCTTGTAGCGCCTGGCCCGGCGGCTGGCCGGGCGCGATTCGCCGTCGCTGTCGGGCTCGCTCCGCTTGCGGCCGCGCCGCCGCCTGCGGGACGACGAAGGTTTGTGTTCCCCGGCCGCTTCTTCCCCGTCCCCGGTTCCGGCATCGGCCGCCTCGGCATCGGTTGGTGCCGTGTCGTCGACATCTCCGGTTTCGGCCTGCGGCTCCGCCCCGCCCGATCCGGGAGCGTCCGCCTCCGCTTTCTCCGCCTCTTCCTCCGGTTCGCCGGAGACGGTCTCGGCTTCGGGCGCGCCCGCGGACTCCGCTATCGCCGCTTCGGGTTCGTCCTCGACCGGATCCGTTTCGTCGGCCTCCGGCCCCTCGGGATCGGAAATGTCCTCCACCGTGCTGTCGATCTCGTCGACGAGCGCCTGAGCCGTAATCTCGTTCCCGCCTTCGGCGTTTTCCGCCGCGACCAGGGCTTCCCGGTCCTCGACCGGGATCTGGAAATAGTCGGGGTGGATATCGTTGAACGCGAGGAACCCGTGCCGGTCTCCGCCGAAGTCGACGAACGCCGCCTGGAGCGACGGTTCGACCCGGGTGACCTTGGCTAGATAGATGTTTCCCTTGAGCTGGCGTTTCGTCGAGGTTTCGACGTCATACTCTTCCAGCCGGTTTCCGCTGGTGATGACGACACGCACCTCTTCCGGGTGGGTGCCGTCGATCAGCATCCGTTTGGTCATGAAATGCTCCGGGGCCGATGCGGCGCGACGCCGAGCGTCCTGGCTGCGCGATCGGCCGTGTTGCGGCCGCCCGGGCAAGCGGCGCCGTAGAAAGCCGGCCGAACGGATTGCGCTCCGCCCGATCGCGGTCGATCCGGCCGCCGAATTCTTTGCTTGCCCTGGGTCTGGCCGTCATTTTCTCCAAATTCCGACGTCAGCGTGCTTCCCCGGCCTTCGCCGGGTGCACTGCCGGGGCGGCGTCGCGAGAGCGTGCCGCAGATGCGACCGAGCCATGTCGATCACGCCTGCAACATAATGGCGCGGGGGCGCATACTCAACCGGTATCCCTCCACGGCGCCCCAGCCGAGTTGCGCTGGACGGTCCGGGTCGATAGACAATCGGGTCGGGGTTCGCGAAAGGGGCGGTGGAAAAAGGTCATGCGCGTCGAGGCCGTCAAATCGGATATCCCGCAGCCGCTCGCCAACTATACCGAGGCGTTCCGCGCGGGCGGGCTCGTCTTCGCCGCCGGCCAGCTTCCCACCGATTTCAAGACCGGCATTCCGCCCGAGGCGCGAACCGACCCGGCCTTTCCCTTTTACGGGTCGGACATCAAGAAGCGCACGCACTACGTGCTGAAGAATCTCGCGAAGACCTTCGAGGCGGCGGGTTCCTCGCTAGACCACGTCGTCAAGGCGCAAGTGTTTCTCAAGGATCTCAACGATTTCGACGCCTTCGACGAGGTCTGGAAGGAGTATTTCGGTGCCCCGCCGGCGCGCACGACGGTCGGGACCAGCGGTCTCCTGGTCCGCGACGCGATGATCGAGATCGACCTGATCGGCTATGTCCCGGACGAGTTGGATTGCGTCGCGGTGACCTCCGATGCGCCCCGGCCTCTGGCGAACTACACCGAGGCCTACCGGGTCGGCGGGCTGGTCTTCGCCGCCGGCCAGTTGCCCAGCGACTTCAAGACCGGCATTCCGCCCGAGGCGCGCACCGACCCGGCCTTTCCGTACTACGGTTCCGACATAAAGAAACGCACCCACTACGTGCTGCGGAACCTCGCCAGGACGTTCGAGGCGGCCGGCTCGTCGCTCGACAACGTCGTCAAGGCGCAGGTGTTTCTCGAGGATCTCAACGAGTTCGACGCTTTCGACGAGGTCTGGAAGGAATATTTCAGCGCCCCGCCGGCGCGCACGACGGTCGGCACCAGCGGTCTCCTGGTCAAGGATGCGATGATCGAAATCGATCTGATCGGCTATGTCCCGGGCGCGCTCGATTGCACCGCCGTAAGATCGGATGCGCCGCAGCCGCTCGCCAACTACACCGAGGCCTATCGGGTGGGCGACTACGTCTTCGCCGCCGGCCAGCTGCCCAGCGACTTCAGGACCGGCATTCCGCCCGAGGCGCGCACCGACCCCGCCTTTCCGTATTACGGTTCCGACATCAAGAAGCGGACCCGTTACGTCCTCGATAACCTCGCGCGTACCTTCGCCGCCGCCGGAAGCTCGCTCGACGAGGTGATCAAGGCGCAGGTCTTCCTCGAGGATTTGAACGATTTCAACGCCTTCGACGAGGTCTGGAAGGAATATTTCGCGACTCCGCCCGCCCGCACGACGGTGGGCACGACGGGTCTCCTGGTCGAGGGTGCGATGATCGAGATCGACCTGATCGGGGCGATCCGAAGCTGAGGTAGGACGATGGCGAAGTTTCTGGTTCTGGCGCGGCCCAAGAAACCGCTGCCGCCAAAGGCCAACGTGGAGGGCGCGCGCGCCCAATGGCGGGCGCTCCGCGACGAGGGCAGGGCCGAAGTGTACGAGATCGTCGAGGATAACGGGGCCGGCTTCGCGGTCTTCGTCAACGTCGAGGACCATGACGAGCTGATGGCCCTGCTGTTCCGGAACCCGGGCGGGAGCTGGGGCACGTACGAGGTCTACCCGCTCGGCACGCTGGAAGGCGAGACCCGGGCAATGCGCGAAGCCGGAATCATCCGGTAGCGCGGGAGAGGCGAATCATGGCGAAATTCCTGATCATCAATCGTCCGCCGCCGCACCGCACCAAGGACGCGCCCGTGGGCCAGTGCGTCAACCATTTCGTGTCGCTGGGACAGAGCAACCGGGCTTCGGTGTATCCGATCGCGGGGCTCAAGGGCTATGCGACCCTGGTCGACGTGGACGACCACGAGGCCTTGCGCGAGGTCGTGGCGGGCAACGCGATGGGGAATATCGAGGAATACCGGATCATCGCGCTCGCCGAGCTTCGCGACTGATCGGCGTCGTCCCGGCCGGGCGCCAACCGATTCGGCCTCGGCACCTTCGCATCGTGGACTAAATCCTTCGCCCCGCGTATAGATGCGGGCGGGGATTTGGGGCCGGCGATATGTTTCCGAGACGATCGCAACTCTGGGCATGCGTCGGAGTTGCGATGGCGTTTGCCGTCTCCCCGACGACCGTCGCCCAGCCCGCTACCGAAGTCATCGGCGCGCGAATCGGGCCCGGCAAGGCCGCCACCCGATTCGTCCTGGACCTGAATACCTCCGTCAGGTTCAACGTCTTCACTCTCGAAAAGCCTTACCGGGTGGTCATCGATCTGCCGGCCGTCACATGGCGGCTCGATCCGCTGAGGACGCCGCGGGGAGGGTTGATCCGGGCGTTCCGGTACGGACATTTCCGGGACAATGTCTCGCGCGTCGTGCTCGACGTCTCGAGGCCGGTAGCGATCGCAAGGTCTTTCGTGCTGCCCCCGAAAAGCGGTCGGATTCACCGCCTTGTCGTGGACTTGCGCCCGGTCAGCGCGGCGGAGTTCGCGCGCCGTGCCAAAGCCAAGCCGGCCGCCGCGCCGCGTACCGGGACCGCATCGATACCGTTGCCCAAGCGACGCGTCCCCCGGAGCGTGAAGACGGTTACCATCGACCCCGGACATGGCGGCGTCGATCCCGGCGCGATCGGCGTCCGCGGCACGCGGGAGAAGCGGGTAACGCTGAGCCACGCCCTGGCCCTGGCGAGAAAGCTCCGCGCGTCGGGGCGTTACCGGGTGGTCCTGACCCGGGCGCGGGACGTGTTCGTGCCGCTCCGGATGCGCGTGGCGATCGCGCGCCGCCAGGCCGCCGACCTCTTCGTTTCGCTCCACGCCGATTCGATCCGCCGCCGCAGCGTGCGCGGCGCGTCGATCTACACCCTTTCCGAGCGGGCTTCCGACCGTCAGGCGGCGAGGCTGGCGGCCAAGGAGAACAAGGCCGATCTGATTGCAGGGATCGACCTCAACGAACAAACCTCCGATGTCGCCAGCTTTCTCATCGACCTCGCGCAACGCCAGACCATGAACGATTCGGCGGATTTCGCGCGGATTCTCACCAACGAGATCGGCAAGGTCCGGCCGCTGCTGCGCAACACCCACCGATTCGCCGGGTTCGCGGTCCTCAAGGCGCCCGACGTTCCATCCGTCCTGGTAGAGCTCGGCTATCTCTCCAACCCGTCCGACGAGCGCCGTCTCAATCACAAGCGGGAGCGGGATCGCGTCGTCGCCGCAATCGCCCGGGCCATCGATCGATATTTTGCGCGCGAACAGGCCTTTAAGCGGTAGTCTCGGTGTCCATATTATCCTGAACGGTTCCGGGATCGCCCCGAACCGTCATATCTGCCGCGGTTCACATGCGCGTTCTGAAGACGATCGGCGTACTGGCCTTGCTGATTGGCGCCGTCGGGCTTCTCGCCGGCGGCGGCGTGTTCTGGCTGCTCCACAGCTACGGCCGCGACCTCCCGGATTACGCCCAGCTCGCTGACTACGAACCGCCGATGGTGAGCCGCGTTCACGCCGGCGACGGCCGGCTTCTCGCGGAGTTCGCCACCGAGAAGAGGGTGTTCGTTCCGGTCTCCGCGATGCCCCGGCGGGTGATCGACGCCTTCGTCTCGGCCGAGGACAAGACGTTCTTCGAACATCCGGGGATCGACCTCCCGGGTATCGCGGCGGCGGCGGTCAGGAACCTGATGCAGATCGGTACCGACCGCCGGCCGGTCGGTGCGTCCACCATCACCCAGCAGGTGACGAAAAATTTCCTGCTGACCGACGCCGTTTCCTACCGGCGCAAGATCCGCGAGATCGTCCTCGCCTTCCGGATCGAGCGGGCGCTCTCGAAGGAGCGAATCCTCGAGCTCTATCTCAACCAGATATACCTCGGTTTCGGCTCCTACGGCGTCGCCGCGGCGGCGATCAACTATTTCAACAAATCCCTCGACGACCTCACGCTCGCGGAAGCGGCCTTTCTCGCCGGCCTGCCCAAGGCGCCGAACAACTATAACCCGAAACGCCGGCCGGAGGCCGCACGCGCCCGGCGCGACTACGTGATCCGCAGGATGCTGGAGGACGGCCGTATCGACGAGGCGGAAGCCGCGATCGCGCGATCCGGCCCGGTCGAGCTCAGGACACCGGACGAGATCCCGATCGCGAAAGCGGAATATTTCGTC
>JAJEHI010000107.1 GCA_022823775.1 Defluviicoccus sp.
ACGCTCGACCTGCTCGGCAAGCAGGTGCCCTTCCCGAAGCGCACCGGCCGCGACCGCGAATTCGCCTCCCTCGTCATGGAGATCGTCCGCAACGACTACATGAACGGCGAAACCATCCGCCTCGACGGCGCTATCAGGCTCGCGCCGCGGTAGGAGGCCCGGCGCCGCTCTACCCTATTTCGACAGCGCGTCCGCCACCTCTTTCAGTTGCGTCCGGACTGCAAGGTCGTTGACGGTCCCCCGCACCGCACCTATCCTCATTATCGCTAACGAACACGGGTTTCCCGCTCCGTCGGGTCGCCCGCCGAATACAACAGCCCACCGACCCGGCAAGGGGTAGCTCCCCGTGCCCGGCGAATAGGCGGGAAACAACACCACCCGTGTGTCGTTAGCAACGGCCCGGCACCAGCCGGGCCACGGTGCACGATGAACGGGGAACCGAATCCATGAAGCGAGGATTTGTTGTCGTAACAGTCGCGATGTTGTCATTGGTTCCGGTGCTCGCGGCGGCCCAATCGAAGGGCCGCCCGGTCGTCGGCGTAGCGGGGATAGAGGTATCGACCGCGAATGTTGACTGCCGTCGGGGTTGCGGCCGGCTCGCGGAAGGCTTTCGCACCATGCTGGAGACGGCGATCGTCAAGTCGAGGAAGATGCAGGTCTTCGAACGCGCCCGGCTCGATCCGATCCTCGCGGAGCAGGTGCTGGGACAGGAGGGCGTGACGAACGCCGGCGGCGAGGTCGGCGGGCTTACCGGGGTGGACTATCTGGTTTACGGGACGATCACCAAGTTCGGACAGAAGAGCGAGGGCATGTCCACGAAGGGGCTGTCCGCCTTCGGAGGCAATGTCGGCAGGATCGGTTCGATGTTCTCGACCAAGAAGGCCACCGTGGGCATGGGCGTGGACCTGAAGGTAACGAACGTCAAGACCGGGAGCATCGTGGTGGCCGACCACGTCGAGGGATCGGTCACGACCGGGCAGGCGTTCTCGATAGGGGGCGTGTCGTCGTCCAAGGGTAGCGAGGATCCCTTCGCGGACGTGCAGAGGGTTGTGGCCGCGAAGATCTCCGAGGCCGTGGTCACGGCCCGGATACCGATCAAGGTCATAAAGGTGCAGGCGAACGGTGCGTTCGTGCTGAACTACGGGAACGTCTTCCTCAAGGAAGGGGACGTCCTGTCCGCGTTCAGCGTCGGCGAGAAGATAGTCGATCCCGACACCAAGGAGGTGCTCGGGGCCGAGGAGACCCTCCGGGGATCGATAGTCGTTATCGAGGCACGCCAGAAGTTCTCCCGGGCGAGGTTCGCGGATGAACCGTTCGAGGTAGCCAACGGGGATGTGCTCCGAAGACCGTCCCGGGCTCAGGAAAAGAAGCGGAATGCGGAAAGGAAGGAGTCGGGTCCGTCCTGGGACAATCAGAACTCCGATGGGTAGGACGGCGTTAATTGAACCCGAAACCGCAGGATACGCCCCTTCCTATTTCGACAGCGCGTCCGCCACTTCCTTCAACTGGGTCCTCGCGCGGAGGAGGTAGAAGCCGAGCGCGGTGAGGTGCGAGGGCATCAGCAGGCCGTCCTCGTAGCCGTTGGAGACGATGGGCGGGTAAAGCTCCGCGCCCTGGCGCAGGCTCGCCAGCATCTGCTGCCAGATCTTGCTCGCCTGCTTCTCGGCGATGGCCTTGTCGAAATCCGTGCCGATGTCGCGCAGCAGCAGGTAGTAGGCGTAGAGCCGGCCCTTGACGTTGAACAAGAGGTCGTCGGCGATGGTGTCGAACCAGCCTGCATTGGTCTCGAGTGCGCGCTTGTCGAGGGCGGCGCTGGAAGCGCCCAGGTCCGCGCCCACCCGGTCAAGCAGGGCGATCAGGTTGTCGGCGCGGCGGTCGTAGGTCGCCTCGCCGTTCGCAAGGCGCTCATTGTAGCGGGCGAGCGCCTCGGCGGCGTTCTGGTATTGCCGCTGCGCCGGCGCCACCGGCAGCAGGCCGCCCGAGCCCCAGTACCAGATGCGCCCGTCATATTTCAGCAGGCCGGCGGCCCGGTCGAGGTCCTTGTCGATGGCGCTCGACCCGCGCGTGCGCCCCAGCTGGTCGCCCATCTCGATGGCGAAGCGGGAGACGGCATACATCAGGCCCAGCTGGTAGTTCGGCATGTTGTCGAGCGCCGCCGCCGGGTGCCAGAAGGGCTTGTTGGGCGCCCAGCGCTCGATCTCCCGCTCGACCAGGGCCGCCGCCGTCGCCACCGCCTTGGAGCCGCCGGCATCGTAGGCCGTCGGCCTCGGCTCGAAGCCCGTGTCGTCATCGATATGCGTATAGACCGCCATGCCGACCGGGTACCAGAGCAGCAGGAACAGCAGGACGCCGATGAGGGTCCAGCGGAGCCAGGGCCGGGGTCCGCGCCAGTCGTGCATTTGCAGCCGGTCGCGCGCGGTCGTCAGCCAGCCCGCGCCCCGGTCGATCAACGCGCGCATATGTCCTCCCGCTTCGCCCGCCTCCGCTCCCTTTCAGATTGGGACGCGGCCGGGCTTTGGCAATGCGTCAGGCGGGACCGCTCGCGAT
>JAJEHI010000145.1 GCA_022823775.1 Defluviicoccus sp.
GTCTCCTTTTGGTTGGAGACATGACCTTGGCAAACGGTAGCGCGTCAGGAAATTATGTTGCGGTCAGATTGAAGGTTCTGAGCGTGGGCGGTTCGATGCGACCGCTCCGCAACATATCCTTGGCCGCAACATATGTGGAGATCACGGGATCGAATGCGGTGGCGTTGCCGGGTTCGGGCATGGTCGGGTTCCTTGCGGGAAGGAGTGGGAGGGGATTGCTGCGGCCTGTCAGAGCAGTCCGCGCGATTGGAAGCTCACTGCGGCCGTCGGGGTGACGATCAGATGATCGAGCAGCGTGACCTCGATCGTCTTCAGCGCGTCGCGGAGGCGGGTCGTCATGTCGATGTCCGCCCTGGAAGGTTCGGGATCGCCGGACGGGTGATCGTGGACTGCCACGATCGCGCTGGCCTGAAGCTCCAGCGCACGCACGCAGATCTCCCGGGGATAGACCGGCGTGTGGCAGACGGAGCCTTTCTGGTGGCACTCGTCGGCGAGGAGCGCATTTTTCCGGTTGAGGTAGAGCACATGGAAGTGCTCGACCTCGCGGTGGCCGGCCAGGGCGCGGCAGTACTCGATCACCTTGTCGTAGCTGCCGAGGGACGGGCGCACGGCCTCCGGCACTTCGGCCCGCGCCATGCGGATGCCGAGCGCCTCGGCCGCCTTGAGGGCGGCGATTGCGTCTTCCGACAGACCGGGCACGCCGCGCAGGCGGTCCGGACGGGCGGCGAGGACGCGCGGCGCCGTGCCGAACGTCTCCAGCAGGCCGGCGGCGAGTTCGCCGGTGTCGACCGCGGCGTTGCGCCCGGAGAGCAGCAACTCCAGCAGTTCGCGGTCGTCGACGGCATCGCGGCCGGCGCGCAGGAAGCGGGCCCGGAGCCGGCGACGGCTCGCGGCCTCCCGGATCGACGCGGGGGCGGAGGGCACGTCGTAGAGCGGCATCTCGTCGAAACCCGTTACTGAATCGGGCATGGCGATGTCCTCCACGCGGTGGAATGGAAGCGCCCCGCTCCCGGCGACCGGGCGGGGCGCGATGGCGGATTGGTTGCGGCGTCCGCAAGCACCGAACCCGGCCGGATCAGTGGGCCGTGCCCTCCGGTGCCGGATCGTACGGACCGAGATCGACCGCGACGTCGCCGTCGGTGACGGTGATCGTGACGATGCGGCCGATCGGTATCAGCCAGAGCAGGTCGGTCCAGACGGCTTTGGCGATGGCGCGCTTCTGCGCCTCGTCGTTGGGCGGAGGCGGCGCGGCCGGGACGCCGGCGATATCGGGGACTGCGGCAGGTTTCATGAGCTGGACCTCCTGTTTCGCAAATCCGGACATGCGGGACCGGGACGCTCCAGCGCCCCGGCCCCGCCTCGTCCGAACGCATGCCGGCCCCCGCTCCGGGCGGAGCGGGGACGGACATCGGTGTGGAAGGATCGGAGGCGGCGATCGGCCGCCGGCCGGATCAGGCGTCGAGGATGCGCACCCTGGCGCTGCCGTCCTCGATCTCGACCCGGGGCTTGCCGTCGGGTCCGACGGAGACCGTCACCAGCGGCTTGTTGGCGGGCGGATGGGGCGGGTCGCGCATCTCCGCCGCGATCGTGCCGGCATCCGTCTCGAAGCGGAGCGTCACCCTGCCGCCGGAAACCCGGACGGCGCCCGGCGGGACGGGGCCGGCCAGGGTCACGACCGGAGGCGCGCCATGCTCGGAAAAGCGGCCCGGCACCGGCAGCGAGCCCTCGCCCCACGGATCGGCGCCCGCGCCTTCGCTTACGGCCTGGACGAAGGTCTCTCCGCAATGGTCGAGAACCTTCCAGCCCGCGGAGTCCTCGTTGGCGGCCTCGATGGCCTTCTCGAGGGCTTCATCGAGCGTGTCCGCCTCGACGGTGACGGTGTTCGCGTACCAGGCCGCATACCCGGCCTGCACGGTCCACGGCCGGGTCATGGCGCGGTCTCCGCTTCGCCGAGTATCACGGTCACGTCGGGCCGGCGGATGCGGATGTCGACGGTGCGGTCGCACGGCGCGAGCCAGACGAGTTCACGCCGGACCGCCTCGGCGATCGAGGTCTTGCAGGCCTCGTCGTCCGAGAGCAACAGCCGGGTCGCCAGGTGCAGCGCGGACTCCTCGAAGCGTTCGCGTTGCGTCTCCCAGCTGTCCGAATCCGCGTCGTCGGACGGTGAGAAGAACGCGGGGCCGAGCAGTTCAGCCAGTTGGTGGGGTTGAAGCGCGCTGTCTTCCGTCACCAGCGGCATGGCTTCGTCGACCCAGGACCAAGCCTCGCCGGCAAAGACCAGATCGGCGGGCACGTCGAGCGTCCGCACGGGACCCGATGCCGGACGGACGGAAAGCTCGAAGCGGATGGCGGAGGGCCGGGAGGGAAGCGGCGCGGTCAGGGAACGCAACGTCTCCGGCAGCGGATACTGGTCGAGCGCCATCCACTGGCCCTCGGCGGCGACCCGGACGGTTATATCCGTCACCCGGTCGAGTCCGTCGCACCAGCCATAGCCCTCCAGCCTCCGGTCGGCCTCGAACAGGCGGGCCGCGATGCCCGCCCGCTCAGCGGCGCGCCAGAGCCCCTGCGCCTCGGGCGGCTCGGGGTCGCAAACGACGACCAGGGCGTCGCGGCCGGCGTCCGCGAGCCTTGGCGGCTCGCGCCAGTGGTCGCAGTCGGCGACCGAGGGCCGCCAGGGCCGCAACACGGCCGGCGGCGGCGCGATGTCGATTCCGGCCTCGCGCGCCCTCTCCCGGTCCTCGAAGGCGGGGCGCGGAGCGGGATCGGCCGCCATGGCGCGGTAGATCGCAAGCCGGGCCGCCGCGCGCATCTCCCTGAGGAAATCGTTCTCGACCGCCTCCTTGCGCGCCGGCAGGACAAGTTCGAGGTCCGGGCAGTCGTCCACGTCTGCCAGCACGCTCCAGGTGGGACCGTGGACGGTTTCCACGGTCGGCAGCCTCACGGGCAGGGTGAGGCCGAAGAAGTTGAGGTCGGGGTCGTTGTAGCCGCTGCGGCGGTCCTTGAAGACGCCGAAGACGAGACCTCGCCATTGCTCGGCGTGGACCGCGCCGTCGAGGAAGGCGCGGCGCGGCAGCTCTTCCGGGCCGGCGGCTGCGTCTTCGCTACGGTCCTCGAACACGACCGGCAGCGGATAATGATGGGTGGCGTTCTCGGCCGCGTTGCGGATAGATGCGATGGCTTCGGTGGCCTCGAACGAAATCGCCGTCCCCCAGGGATACGGCGCCTCGTCGTGGGCATGCACTTCGGCGTCGGCCTCCCCGAGAAAATGCTCGGGTTCCAGCTCGACGCGCCAGCCGGGCGCCATCTCCCCGTCCAGCGAGCGCGGCCTGGACGATACCTTGCAGTTACGGCGCGCCAGGCTGGCGAAACCGAAGCCGGCGGCGTCCTCGCGCTGAACCAGATTCCGGTCCCAGCCGTTCTCGCCGAAGCTGAGCAGCACGGCGGGATCGGCGATCCCCGCGCCGTCGTCGGAAACGGTGACGATGAGCGGCGTCTCGCCGCTGTCTGGATTGTCGCCCGCGGGACCGTGGGCGGGCGCGGAAACCGAAATGCGCACTCGCGCGGCGTCGGCGCGTCGGCTGTTCTGCAGGGTCTCGGCGAAGATGTCGGCGAGGGTTGCGGCGTAGATGCGGGTGACCCGCTTCACGGCGGTCTCGTGGATGCGGGCGCGGATCGTCCGGGTCATGGACGGATCTCCTTCGATTGCGGAATCGGAAACGCCCCGCCAGCCTGCCCCGGCCCCCGAGGCGGGGGCGACGGTGCGCTGGCGGGGCGTTCTGGCGGGGTCTGCGGTCGCCTACTGGACGCGGCGGAGGAACTCGGGGATCTCCATCGGGTCCGGCGGCGCAGCGTGCCCGTTGACCGGACCTGTCGCCGCGATACCGTCCGGGCCGCCCGCGACGGCCGGGTCGGGATCGGCATCCCCGGTATCGCCGGCATCGGCATCCGGACCGGCGTCAACCGGCTCAATGGCGCCGTTGCCGGCGTTCACCACCGCGCCGTCCGACGGTTCCGGTTCGGGAGCAGGCTCCGTCGCATGGCCGTTGCCGGCAGGCGCCGTCTTCGCCGGATCGGTCCCGGAGTCGGCGGTCGGTTCCGCGGACTCCGGCTCGGCGGCCGGCGCGGTTCCGGTGTCGACGGCGGGTTCCGCGGGCTCGGGTGTCGAGGCGGTCCCGGCATCGGCCACCGCGTCCCCGGCGTCGCCGACCGTCCGGCCCGTGTCGAACGCGGTGAAGCCGGGCGGGACCCAGGCGAGCGCCTTGGCGTGCATCGCGGCGCTCACCCCGACCGGCGGATCGCCGGCGGCGAAGGCCGCCTCCATCGCTTCGGCCAGCGCGGGCTTCCTGTACTTGGACCGCGCCGACGCCCAGTTCAGGCCGAAAACCGTGCGGGCGATGTCGAGGACGCGCGCCTTGGCGATGCGCGACCAGTAAGTGGCCGCCGTCGGGCGCACGAGCTTCGCGAAGTCGATATCGAGCCGGGCCACCGTGGCTTCGAGCTCGGGCCGGGCCTGGGGCTCGAAGGCGAGCTGGCCCTTCACCGTGCGCGCCACGCAGGCCGCGAACAGCGCCTGCTTGTCGGCCTCGGGCAAGGCCCGCAGCGCCGCGAAGGATTTGCCGTCGTCCTCGATCGTCAACCAGTCCATGGAGAGGCCGGAGCGGTCCGCCAGCATCGCCTCGCCCGGCGACCAGTCCGCGAAGTCCGCGTCGTTCATGCGGATGTTGGGCCGGTCCGGGGTCTCCTTGACCGCGATGTCGAGGGCGTGGTCGTGATATCCCGGCGCGAACACCGAGCGGCCCATCTGGAACAGCGTGAGGTCGAAGGCGGCCGGGAAATCCCCGGCGAGGTACGCCTTGATGAGCGCAGTGCGGATCGCGCGCTGGTCGTCGGCGTGGCCGATGCCGACGCCCGCCTCCTTGCGTGCCTCGGCCTCGCGGTCCCTCGGCGGCGCCATCGGCGTCGAGACGGACGGGCCAGAGGTGTGAACGCCATGGGTGGTGGCGTCGGGGTCATTGCCGTTGTCGGGCTGGGTTCGCGCGCTGCCGGAGTCTGCCGGCTTCGGCATGTCCTCGGACTTCACCAGCCCCTGAACGACCTGGAGCGAGCCGTCCTGGGCGACGGTGACGATGCAGCCCGCCATGGCGAGGTCCTCGCGGCGGAACACCGCGCGCGCCTCGACGGCGCCCTCGATCTCGTCGAGGCGGGCCTCGATGCGCCCCGCTTCCTCGAGCAGGGCCTCGGTCCACTCGTCGTCGTCCAGGCCGCGGAGCTCGTCGTAGCGGGTCTCCAGCTTCTCGATCTCGGCCTTCTCCTCGTCGGTCGGCGTGCCGGGCTGGGGCTCGACGCGGCCGTAACGGGCGGTGTCGTCCCAGGAGACCTCGATCATGGCGGTGGCCCACTTCCAGCGGGTCGCGAGCTCGTCGGCGGCGACCTGGAGCTTCTCCGTCGCGAGCTTCTCCAGCAGCACCGGGTCCTCGAACCAGACGCCGTGCTCGTGCTCGTCGGCGAACAGGTCGCGCATGACCTGGCCGCCCGCGGCCTCATAGGCGTCCACGCCGACGAAACGGGCGATGGCGGAGGCCCCGGGCACCCGCTCCTCAGTGAGCAGGCGCTTTACCTGCCAGGCCGATGGGCGGTAATCCTGCCCGGACACCTGTTCCCAGACCGCCATCTGGCGCTCGCGGTCGGCGGTGACGGCGAAGGCTTTCAGCACTTCGAGGTCGATCTCGTTCGCCCGGTAGGCGTCCAGCAGCTCCGGTGCGGCGTTGCCGAGACGCAGCCGCTGCTCGACGACGCGCTCGGATGCGCCGAAACGCGCCGCGATGGCGGAGACCGACTGGCCGGCATCCGCCAGCTTCGAGAACGAGACCACCTGTTCGGCGGGGTGCATCGCGATGCGGATGACGTTCTCGGCAAGCGAGAGCTCGGCGGGATCGGCGTCGCCGGACCTGATCTGGCAGGGGACCGGATGGCCGGCATCGAACACCTTGTCCTCGACCAGCGCCTGCATGGCCTTCAGGCGGCGGCCGCCGGCGACCACTGCATAGCGCTCCGTGTCATCCTCACCCGGATCATCGGTGCGGACGACCAGGTTCTCCAGCAGCCCGAGGGCGGCGATCGATGCCTTGAGCGAATCGTCGGCCTGCGGATCGGGCGGGGTCTTGCGGACGTTCTCGGGGGCGAGCGCGAGCGAGCTCAGCGGGATCTCCCGGATGAGCGGTTCGGCCCTGGGGGCGATGAAGTTCATGCGAATCTCCACGGAAGGTTGCGAACATGCGGCGCGGGCGGGCCTCTCCGGCCACCCCGCGCCCGCCCGAACCGCCGCCCGGCTCCGCCTCCCGGCGGTGCGTCCAAGTGAATCGGATGGACGTACGATGAGGTGCTGTTTCCTCGGGGGTTGCCGCCGGAGTTCACACAGGGCAAACGGATGAGGAGATGCCTACTGAGACGTTCCGTGTGCGATGTGCGCAAGGCGGCGGCGCTGTTCCGGATAGACGTGGCAACGGTCGGTGTCGGCCAAGGAGTCGCGCTGGAACCTGGAAGCAGCTACGCGCTGGGGGGTGAAGATGGATTACTTTTCAAAAGACAAGCTACAGGAAGTCTCGAAGTTCATCGAAAATCTGAAAGGACAAGATGACCGGTCTTGCGCAATCATGATCGCGGCCCGCATTGAGTATCTACTGCGTCAGGCAATAGAAAAGCGGCTGCTTGAACGGCGTTCGAAGAACAAGGACGGCATCGAGCACCTGCCGTATGCGGCTTGCGTCTCCTTATGTTTTCGTCTCGGTCTCATTCATCGGACGCATGCGGATGCGTTGGACGCATTGGGGAAGATCCGGAACAAGGCTGCACATTTCGACAACCCGATGGCATTGAGCGACGAAGGCTACGGACCGCTTGTCAAGGCATTCTCCGTTCCCTGGAAGCCCGACAGTCCAAAGTCCCTGTTCCACGAATGGTTCCAGAGGGAGCTGGCAAGCACGGATAGCCGGGAGCGAGCGCTCTTTGTCGTGACCGCGTCGACATTCTTCGTGTTTCTCTCTCCTCTGGCTTTCATAACCGACAGGCTTGGTCCATTGCCTGTGGTGAACCAGATTCCTGTGGCTGGGTAGCCGGGACGGACAAACGCTCCTCCAGGTGTATTGGGGTCAGCAGTGTCCGATGTCGACGCGTTCGCCCCAGGGCTCGCGGTTCCAGTCGGACGGAGTCGGACCCCAGTTCACCCAGATCGTGTCGAAAGCTGGCTCGGCCTCCGGGTAGTCGGAGCACTCCATGTCGGTGAAGTAGAGGCAGACGGAGGGCTGGATGCCCTGCTCGTCGAGCCATTCGAAGCCCGGCCGGAAGTCGGTGCCGCCCCGCCCCTTCAGCGCGATCTCGTCGGGAAGATCGTCGGCTGCGTACTCCGCCGCGTCCTGCAGCACGGCGTCGACCTGGAGCACGACGACGCTCTCGGGCCGGATCTCCGACGCGACCTCGCGCAGCTCCGCCCAGAATTCCGCCAGCGTCGCCGCCGGCAGCGAGCCCGACGTGTCGATGACGACGGCGATGGTCTCCATCCCCTCCGAACGGATCGAGGGCAGATAGAGCCCGGAGTCGATGAAGCGCCGGTTGGGCAGGCTCCAGGAATAGTCGCTCTTCGCGGCGTCGGTCATGTAGCGCCGCAGCAGCGTACGCCAGTCGAGCCTGCTCGCATGGGCGCCCTTCACGGTCTCCTCGGCACGGCCCGGCACCTTGCCTTCGGCGCGGGCGATGTTGAGTGCCTGGTGCATGGCCTCGTCCCAGGCCTGCTCCTCGGCGGCGACGTCCACCGGCGTCTCGCCTGACTCATTGCCGTCCTCACCGGTCCGCATGCCGGCGTCCATCACTTCGCCGGTGCCGGAGGGATCGTGGCTCGGCGGCGCATCGAACGCGGAATCGTCGCCTTGGCCGTTGCTGTCCTGGTCCTGTTCGTCGCCGTCGCGGGCGTTCGGGCCTTCATCGCCGCCACCGTCGTCCTGGCGGTCCCCGTCGCCGGCGGAATCGGACGTATCGCCGGTGTCATCGTCATCGCCGTGGGGCGAGGATTGGGCATCGGCCGACGCGCCGGCACCGGCGGCATTCGAGGAAGCGTTACCATCGTCCCCGGAATCGTCGTCACCGGGCTCCGGCAGACGCTCGTATGCCTGCTCGACGCTGAGATCGTCCCAGGCCTCGGCATCGGGCGGAAGCGTGAACCCGGCGTCGCGAATAAGCGCATGGGTGACGAGCTGCGAGGCCATCTGCCAGCGTTCCGGATCACGCTCGCCCCTCCGGGTGTGATGCTTCAGCGCGCAGGCCATCACCACCCGCGCCATCGCGGTCTCGATGAGGTGCGCCTCGGTTTCCGCCACCCAGCGCGGTGAATAGCGGATCTCGTGGCCGTCCGTCGCCAGCGTCTCGCGGGTCGGATCGGGCCGGAGCGGCAGCCGCAGCACCAGGCTCCCGAAGAAGGGCTGCTTGCGCAGCAGCTCCGTCACGCAGTCGCTGACGCGGATCGCGGACTCGCTGAGCACGCGGGCGGCCATCAGGCGGCCTCCCGCACCGGCTCGGCGGCGGGCTCTTCGGTCCGCCCCCCGAAATACCCCGCGAACTTCTCCGCGAGCTCGTCCGCGTCGCGCTTCACCTGAGCCCGGGCCGCCGGGTCGAAGGTCTTCGACGGCCTGAGCGCGTCCGGCTCGACGCTCGCGATCTTCTCCTT
>JAJEHI010000101.1 GCA_022823775.1 Defluviicoccus sp.
GTAGGCCTGACCGGCGAATTCGGTCAGCGAGAGGACGATCAGGTCGGGCGCGCCGAGCACCGTCATCGACGCGATGGAGCCCGCGAACATGCCCACCTCGAAACCGAGATCCTCGGCGATACGCGCCGAGATCGGATCGTAGACCGAGCCCGGGTGGATGCAACTCTCGCCTTCGAGCACCGCCCGGTAGCGCTCGCGTCGTTCGGTCCAGTCCATCGGCATCGCCCCCTCGTACCCGGAAGGGCCGCAAGCTAGAGCATGTCCGTTCCGGATGGAACCGTTGCGCCGGGCCGTCCCTCGATACGGCGGCGGGCGCCTACTCGGGATGAGGACATTTGTTCCGGGCGATGCCAGTCTCCCTCATCCTGAGTAGCGGCTAAGCTCCGTATCGACGGACGGCCCCCGTGCTGGAATAGCGAGCGCCGCCCGTTTCCGGGCGGCGCCTGCACTCCTAACGACCGGGATCTATCCGCCGGGATCAGGCGAGGTCGAAGCGGTCGAGGTTCATGACCTTGCCCCACGCGGCGGCGAAGTCACGCACCAGCTTCTCCTCGGCATCGCTGCTGCCGTAGACCTCGGCGAGCGCCCGGAGCTCGGAGTTCGAGCCGAAGACGAGGTCGACGCGGCTCGCGGTCCATTTGCGTTCTCCGGTCGCGCGATCGCGGCCCTCGAATTCCTCGCCGACGTCCGAGGTCGCCGTCCACTCCGTCCCCATGTCGAGCAGGTTGACGAAGAAGTCGTTGGTCAGCGTCCCGGGCCGGTCGGTGAGCACCCCCAGCCCGTTCTGCCCGGCATTGGCGCCCAGAGCCCGCATACCGCCGACCAGTGCCGTCATCTCGGGAGCGGACAGCTTCAACATGAACGCCTTTTCCACCAGCAGGTGCTCGGACGATGCCGCGTGGCCGTTCTGCAGGTAGTTGCGGAACCCGTCGGCGGTCGGCTCGAGCACCTCGAACGACTCGGCGTCGGTCATCTCGTCCGTCGCGTCGCTGCGCCCCGGTGCGAAGGGGACCTCGACGTCGTGCCCGGCCTTCTTCGCGGCCGCCTCGACAGCCGCGCAGCCGCCCAGCACGATCACATCGGCGAGCGACACCATTTTCCCGTTCGCCTGCGCGCTGTTGAACTCCCGCTGGATCCCCTCCAGGGTCTCCAGCACCGCCGGCACGCCGGACGATACGTTGACGTCCCACCCGGCCTGCGGCGCGAGGCGGATGCGCGCCCCGTTGGCGCCGCCGCGCTTGTCGGTGTCGCGGTAGGTCGAGGCCGACGCCCAGGCGGTCGAGACCAGCTGGGAGACGGAGAGGCCGGACCCGAGGATCTTGCCCTTGAGCGCGGCGGTGTCCGCATCGTCGATCAGCGTGTGCGTGACCGCGGGCAGCGGGTCCTGGAAGGGCAGCTGCTCGTCGGGAACCCACGGGCCGAGATAACGCGCGACGGGCCCCATATCGCGATGCAGCAGCTTGAACCACGCCTTGGCGAAGGCGTCGGCGAGCTGGTCCGGGTTCTCGTAGAAACGCCTGGAAATCTCCTTGTAGGCGGGATCGACGATCAGCGCGAGGTCGGTCGTCAGCATCATCGGCGCGTGCCGCTTCGACGGGTCGTGCGCGTCCGGTACGGTGGCCTGCGCCTCGGCGTTCTTCGGGGTCCACTGGTTCGCGCCGGCGGGACTCTTGGTCAGCTCCCACTCGTATTCGAACAGGTTCTCGAAATAGCCGTTGTCCCAGACGACGGGGTTCTTGGTCCAGGCGCCCTCGAGCCCGCTGCCGATCTGATCGCCGGCCTTGCCGCTGCCATGGCTGCTGTTCCAGCCGAGCCCCTGATGCTCGATGGCGGCGCCCTCGGGTTCGGGGCCCTTGTACTTCTCCTCGGCGGCGCCGTGGGCCTTGCCGAAGGTGTGTCCGCCGGCGATCAGCGCGACCGTCTCCTCGTCGTTCATCGCCATGCGGCGGAACGTCTCGCGGATGTCGCGCGCCGCCGCCATCGGATCCGGGTTGCCGTTGGGCCCTTCCGGGTTGACGTAGATCAGCCCCATCTGGACGGCACCCAGCGGAACCGCCAGATCCCTGTCGCCGCTATAGCGTTCGTCGTCGAGCCATCCCTGTTCCGGGCCCCAGTAGATGTCCTCGTCGGCCGCCCAGATGTCTTCGCGGCCGCCGCCGAAGCCGAACGTCTTGAAGCCCATCGTCTCGAGCGCCCGGTTGCCGGCGAAGATCAGCAGATCGGCCCAGGAGATCTTGCGGCCGTATTTCTGCTTGACCGGCCACAGCAGCCTGCGCGCCTTGTCGAGATTCACGTTGTCGGGCCAGCTGTTCAGAGGGGCGAAGCGCTGGTCGCCGCAGCCGCCGCCGCCGCGCCCGTCGTCGATGCGGTAGGTGCCCGCGGCGTGCCACGTCATACGGATGAAGAGCGGTCCGTAATGGCCGTAATCGGCCGGCCACCAGTCCTGCGAGTCGGTCATCACCGCATCGACGTCCTTCGCCAGGGCGTCGAAGTCGAGGCTGTTGAACGCCTCGGCGTAATCGAAGCCGTCGTCGTTGGGATCGGCCTGGGGGTGGTTCTGGCGGAGGATCCGCAGGTTCAACTTGTTCGGCCACCAGTGCTGGTTCGCTGTCTCGCCAACGGCCTGATGGGTGCCGCCCATCACCGGGCACTTGCTTGCGGTGTTCATAGTCGCTCCGTTCGTTTTCCCAGTTTTCCCAATACGCTCAACTTCATTCCCTCAAGCGCGGGCATCCATCCTCGCGCTTCGCGCCGTCACACCAACGCCTCGCGTTCCGCGTCTCGCAAAGACACCCGCGAACGCCTCGGACATCGCCCCGGTCAGTCCGGCCGGGCGGTGACCCGGATGACCAGGTCGACCCGGCTGATCGTCGTTCCCTCGGGCGGGTCGGGCAGTTCGCCGATCCGCACGGCGCTCGGCTGGAGGTCTTCGAGGCGACCGGTGTCCTGAAAATAGAGGTGATGGTGATCGGTGGTGTTGGTATCGAAGTAGGACCGGTTCGAATCCACCGTCACCTCGCGCAACAGGCCGACGGCGGTGAACTGGTTCAGGGTGTTGTAGACGGTCGCGAGCGAAACCCTCGCCCCCGCGCGCAGCGCCTCCTGGTGAAGGTTCTCGGCGCTGACATGGCGATTGGCGCCGGCGAACAGCAACTTCGCCAGCGCCAGACGCTGACGCGTCGGGCGCATGCCGTGGCGCTTGAGTATCTCGGTCAGCGGAGCGTCGGATCGTTGCATCGCGGAAATTGGCAAACGGGGCGCG
>JAJEHI010000026.1 GCA_022823775.1 Defluviicoccus sp.
GATCGGCGAGGTCGGGCGGGTCGGCCTCCCCGGCCGGGACGTAGCGCGACGTGCCGATGCCGATCAGCCGCCACGGCGTGCCGTCGGCCTCCTTCGCGACCAGCCGGGCGCCGGCGCGCCAGATCGTGTCGGCGGACTGGGTCGGGTGGGCGAGGGTGGCGCTCCTGGTCAGGACGCGGAAGTCCGCGCGCTTGAGCTTGACCGCGATCGTGCGCGCGCCGATCCCCTCCGCCTTGAGCCGGCGCGAGACCTTCTCGGCGAGCGGCCAGAGGCGGGCCTCGAGATCGTCGAGGCGGGTGAGGTCCTCGGCGAAGGTGGTCTCGGCCGACAGGCTCTTGCGCCCCGAGCCGGCCGCCACGGGGCGGGGGTCGTGGCCCCGCGCGAGCCGGGCGAGCCTGCGCCCCATCGCGCCGTAGCGGCGGGCGAGCGTCTCCTCCGCCATCCCCTGGAGGTCGCCCACGGTCGCGATTCCGTCGGCCGCCAGCCGGTCGCGCATCGCCTCGCCCACCCCCTGGATGACGGTGACCGGCCGGTCCGCGAGGAACCGCCGCGCGTCGCCCCTGCCGATGACGAAGAAGCCGCGCGGCTTGTCCATGCCGGACGCGATCTTGGCGAGGAACCGGTTGTAGCTCAGCCCGATCGAGACGGTTATGCCGATCTCCGCCTCGATCCGCCGCGCGAGGCGGGCCAGCGTCGCCGCCGGGGCCGCCCCGTGGAGCCGTTCGGTGCCGGAGAGGTCGATCGCCGCCTCGTCGATCGAGATCGGCTCGACCGCCGGGGTGACGTCGTTCAGCAGCGCCCGCACCTCGCGGCCGACGGCGGCGTATTTCTTGATGTCGGGGCGGATCACCGCGGCATCCGGGCAGGCCTGGAGCGCCCGGTACATCGGCATCGCGGACCGGATGCCGAAGGCGCGCGCGTCGTAGCACGCCGCCATGACCACGCCCCGCCGGCCGCCGCCGACCAGCACCGCCCGGTCCCGCAGCGCCGGGTCGTCGCGCTTCTCCACCGCGGCGTAGAAGGCGTCGCAGTCGACATGGGCGATCGCGAGGCGGGCGAGCTCCCGGTGGCGCACGACCCGGCCGGAGCCGCAGGCCGCGCACGCCGTCCCCCCCTCCGCCGGGGCCGGGGCGAAGCAATCGCGGCAGAGCGCTTCCATGCGGGCAAACTGGGATGCGCCGGGACGGCGGTCAACCGCGCCGCATATGGACGGGGTGGCGGCCGTTGCCTAGGATTCGGCGATGATCGACAAGCGGGTCGCAAGCGTCGCCGAGGCGGTGGCCGACATTACGGACGGCGCGACGGTGCTGATCGGCGGGTTCGGCGAGGCGGGCTCGCCCACCGAGCTGATCCACGCGCTGATCGACCGGGGCGCGCGCGGCCTCACCGTGGTGAACAACAACGCCGGCAACGGCCATATCGGGCTCGCCGCGCTGCTGGAGCAGCGCCGCGTCGCGCGGATGATCTGCACCTATCCGCGCTCGTCCCACTCGGAGGTGTTCGAGGAGGTCTACCGGGCGGGCGAGGTCGCGCTCGAGGTGGTGCCGCAGGGCACGCTCGCCGAACGGCTGCGCGCGGCGGGCGCGGGTATCGGCGGGTTCTACACGCCCACCGCGGTCGGAACCCCGCTCGGCGAGGGCAAGGAGACGCGCACCATCGACGGCCGCGACTACGTCCTCGAATACCCGCTGCACGCCGATTTCGCGCTGATCAAGGCGGAACGCGCCGACCGCTGGGGCAACCTCACCTACCGCCTGGCGGCGCGCAATTTCGGGCCGCTGATGTGCATGGCGGCGGAGACCACGATCGTCCAGGCGCGCAGCCTCGCCGAGCTCGGCGGGATCGACCCGGAGGCGGTCGTCACCCCCGGCATCTTCGTCGACCGGGTGGTCGCCGTGCCCGAGCCGATGAGCGAGCGCGAGGCGATCCTGAGGGGAGACCGCTACCCGTGAAACAGGGGCTTACCCGCAACCAGGTCGCCTGGCGGATCGCCCGGGACATCCCCGATGGCGCCATCGTCAATCTCGGCATCGGCCAGCCGGTGCTGGTCGCCAATTTCCTGCCGGCCGGCCGCGAGATCGTGTTCCACAGCGAGAACGGGATCCTCGGCATGGGCCCCGAGCCGCCGGAGGACGCCCAGGACGAGGACCTGATCAACGCCGGCAAGCAGCCGATAACCCTGCTGCCCGGCGCGTCGATCTGCCATCACGCGGATTCGTTCGCCATGATCCGCGGCCGGCATCTCGACCTCTGCGTCCTCGGCGCGTTCCAGGTGGCGGCGAACGGCGACCTCGCCAACTGGTCGACCGGGGCGGAAGGCGCGATCCCCGGCGTCGGCGGGGCGATGGACCTCGCGGTCGGCGCCAGGGCGGTCTACGCGATGACCGACCACTGCACGCGGCGGGGCGAGCCCAAGATCGTCGAGCGCGCGACCTACCCGCTGACCGGGCGCGGCGCGGTCGACCGGATCTACACCGACCTCGCGGTGATCGACGTGACGCCGGCGGGGCTCGCGGTGCGCGAGATGGTGCGAGGCCTCGACTTCGCGGAGCTCCGGGCGCGCACCGGGGCGCCGATCGAGCCGGCGGACCGGCTCGGCGTGCTGGAGGCGCCCGAGCTGTGAGGGCGCGCGCCGCGATCCTCGCCGTCGCCGCGACGATCCTCCTGCTCGCGCAAGCGGCGGCGGCGACCGCCCCGGGGAGCCTCGCCGGCTGGTTCCTGGTCGCCGCGCCCGACATGCCCGACCCGCGCTTCGCCGGGACGGTGATCTACATGATCCGCCACGGCCCCGACGGCGCGATGGGGTTCGTGATCAACCGCGTGCTCGCCGAGGACTGGGCGGAGAACATCCTCGATCCGGACTCCGCCCCCGCCGAGCGCGCGGGGCGCAAGATCGCCGTCCATTACGGCGGGCCGGTCGGGGCGACGGAGGGCTTCATCCTCCATTCGGACGACTTTTCCAGCGGAAATTCGGTCAGGGTGACCGACCGGGTCTGGCTCTCCGCCGACCCCGACGTCCTGCGCGAGATGGCGCGCCGCGAGGGGCCGCCGCGCGGCCTGTTCATCCTCGGCTATTCCGGCTGGGCGCCGGGACAGCTCGAATCCGAGCTCGCGCGCGACGACTGGGCCGTCGCCCCCGGCGACACCGACCTCCTGTTCGACCCCGACCTCGCGAACAAGTGGCGCCGCGCCTGGGACAACAGGGGGGTGAGGCTGTAGGGCGGCCGATGGCCCCTCACCCTGACCCTCTCCCCGAGGGGGAGAGGGGATTGAAGCGCCGACCGCTCCCTGCCTTCTCCCCTCCCGCTCGCGGGAGGGGCCGGGGGAGGGCGGTTCCGACCCGACCGGACCCGCCGCGGCACATGCCCGGCCCGGCAGGCATCGCCGCCCAATGTTTCACGTGAAACATAAGTCAGCATTGTTGACCTTTGTTTCACGTGAAACATTAACGCGAAACGGCATTTTTCGTGTCCCCCGGGGACGGAGAAGGCCGGCAGCCGCGCCGCCGGGAACCGGCCCGGAACGGCGCGCGGCGGCGGAAACCGGTGCGCCGCCAACGTCTTGCGAACCGGTCTTCGCACGACGGCTCCGCGCGGCGCGGAGTCATCATCGCATCACGATTCCAAGACATCGAGATGACACGCGATGCGGGGCGGGACGCGATGACGCGGTGCGCTGTCCGCCGTTTCGGACCGACCGTCGGCAGGGCAAACCCCGGCATCGCACGGCCGAATGGCGGGGTATCCCCGAACCCGCGCGGTCGGTATGCATGTCGACCGGGGGAGGGGACCATGAAACGGATCGCCGTGCGTCTGCCCGACGCCACCAACGACCGGCTGCGGGCGCTCGCCGACCGCTCGGGCCGCGCCGCCGCGTTCTAGATCCGCGAGGCGATCGAGCGTCATCTGGAAGACCTCGACGATCAGCATGCCGCCGAGAAGGCCGCCGCCGAGCACCGCGAAACCGGCGGCCGCACGCTCTCGCTCGACGCGCTGGACGACTATCCTGGCCTGGAGGGTTAGGGTCGCGGAGCGCGCGGCCAGGCAGATCGGCAAGCCGGATCCTCCCGACGCGGCGCGCATCCGCGCCTTCCTGCGGGACCGGCTGGCTCCGCTCATTGCCGTCCGGTTCAGGGCCTGTTCGCCCTCGTCAGGATCGTCGCTCGTCCTGCCCCCGCTGTCATGGTCGGCGAAGGCCGACCATCCACGAGTTTTTCTTTCGGAACTTCCTAGTTCAAGGTCTACCCCTTAGAGGCAAGGCACTTCATTAGAAGCCGATAACCGTCGACCGAGATCACAATGTCGATGGGATTTCCGTCCAAGGACATCCGGTGCTTGCCCAAGTCCACGGCAACGAAAGCACGAAGGCTGTTTCCGTACGCGAAGGCCCTCACGGATAGAATGGAACGCTTCTGAACGGTCCAGAAATTGACCGCATCAAGAAGGTTTTTCTTGTCCTTGGCATTGCTGGTCAGAAGCCACCTGCGACCGACGAAGCTCACGAAGTCGGGACCGCACAACTCCATCCATTTGGGCAATGGCGGAATCTCATTCTGCGCGACCGCAGGGTTCATGGAATACAATAGGACAGCGATGCACAGGGCAATTGCTCTTCGCATGATGCTTCTCCCCTAGCCGGGCAATGGTCCGACGACGCACTGCATGACGGCTTGGTATGTTTTGCCGGGCAGACGAAATTTAGAGTCTTCGCTCGTCCATCCAGAACCGGGCCTGAGATGGAGAAAGCCAACGGAAAATTCGCCGATCCGGCCCTGCCAGATGTCGGACTTTCGCATATGAAACCGGACGCCCGACACGTTGAGAGCATTGCGGGCATAGGGAACGAAGGAAACCCACTTCTCACCACAGAGGACGGGTTGGGGTTTTCGTTCCGCCAGTGCTTGCGTTGGGGCGATGACTACCACTGACAGGATGAGAGCAACGCGGAGCGAAGCACGCAAGGCGATCTCCTGCGCTAGCTGGCCGATCGGCAAGATCATTCGTCGTCTCCCAAAGGCAGCGGGGGGTCTCATTCGGCTTCGGGTATGCCCGCTGGAGAAAGCGCCGGAAGCCGCCCCAATTAGGAGCGGCACGCATGAGTGCCATGACGCCGGCGAGTGTTCCTTGAGCTCGGGATGGCCACGCACCGGCGTGAACCACTGACGGTGCTTGTCTCGGCGTCCGCCGGTCGGCAGCGTCGCGTTGATCCGTTGCAGTTCCGCCGGAACGCCCGGCGCGAGGCGGTCATAAACGATGTCGTTTGTGTCCCTGCCGACCTGGTGCGTCCGCTTGTGCCCGTCCGACCCATCCCACCCCCGCAACTTGTACAGGAGCTCGTAATACTCGAACGGGAAGGTCCACTTCCAAGGGCGTTTTTCCTTGGCAATAAATTCTTCCAGGATCGTCGCAAGCGCACGCCAGACGCGGATTTCCTGATAGCCCGTCGCCTCGTCCACCAATGCTATGATCCCAATGATAGCAAGCCTTCAAATCAGGGTTTCGGTCTCCGTCGACCATGACGACGGGCACAGCGGCGGCGGTTCAAACTGAACCCGACAGGCTCTGGGGCATGAGCGCAAGACCCCGCCGCTCGGAGAGAGCCGCGATCACAGCCGATATTCGATCTCTATCGTCGTCGACCGGCCGCTCGGCGTCGTGTGGATAATCCCGCCGGGCAGGCTCCCCTGCCTTTCCCACAGTTTCCACATCGCGTTGCACGCCATTGCCATCCGGTTCGGCCGGCTGCCGCCGACCACCCGCCGGTGAAGGTCGCGCGCGACTACCCGACAGGTATCTCTTCCCGCCGCCCGCTCTTCGTCCAGCATCCGGCTCAACTCCGTGGCGAACATTTCCTGCGTGAATTTGCGTGGCGTCCCCGAGGCGCCGCGCGGAGGCGCCGCCGAACGAGAAACAGGGACGTGCGCCGTGTCCGGCGGGTGCTCGATGTATTTCGAGCGAAGGACGGCTTCGCGCATGTTTCCGATCCGCCTCGCCGAATCCCTAGCCCCTATCGCTGCCATGAGGCGGCGCGCGGAATCCAGCGCCCGTTCGGTATCGTCCCAAGTGAATGGCGCGTTGTGCGCGAGCCTGTTGCGGATATCGATCAACTCATGCGCGATCGACCGCTCGGCGCGTCCGAGGCCGGACGAGAAGGCCTCCATCCAGAACCGGTCTATGGCCCTCAGCAGCGTCGTCAGGTCCCAGACCGGATTTCCCCCGGGATCGAGCGTCAGCCCCCCGATCCGGTCTGCGGCCACCGCCCGCCAACGCCCGTCAAACGCGTCCCGCAGCCGCCTTTCGACGAAGGGGATCAGCGCCTCGGACAGCGCTTCCGCAGCTTCGAAGACGTAACGGCGCTCGGTCATCGCCATGCGGCGCATCATGGCGGCGCGGCCGGACCGCTGCAATCCGCCGCACGTATTCTGAGGGCGGTCGGGGGCCCTCTCGCTCGCCGAAAACAGGGTGCGCCCGCAACCGGGTTGCCCACAGCCAACCCCGTGCGGCTTCGTGCTGCGGAACGTCGGGCGCTACACGAAGCCCCGCGGGTCCTCCCGCCGGGACAACCCTCACCCTGCCGACCGGCGACATGTCAGGTTTCGCCAACAAGTCACAACGCGATCCGTCGATTGCCATTCGGCGTGTTGACTGTTGTAGTCAAACTTGACAACATTTGATATGGACCGTGACACGAGACCGGTCGGTTGGATCGGGGCGGCACGAAAGACGTTCGAATCCTTCCCCGCGGCCGTGCGGGACCGGGTCGCCACGGCGCTCACGATCGCGGCCGAGGGCGGCCAATCCGACATCGCCAAACCGCTGAAAGGCCTCGGACCGGGCGTCATGCAGATCGCCATCCGCTACCGGACAGATGCGTGGCGCGTCGTCTATGTGACGGAACTGGCGGGCCGGCTCTGGGTGATCCATGCGTTCAGGAAGAAATCGAAGACGGGGATCGGGATGCCGAAGGCTGAGATCGACCTGATCCGGCGCCGGCTGGCGCGCCTGCGAAGGGAGTTGAGGCCATGAGCGACAGCGACTTCGAACCGGTCGAGGGGAGCGGCAACGTGTTTCGCGACCTCGGCGATCCCGACGCGGACCTGAAACAGGCCAAGGCGATCCTGGCGGCGCGCATCGTCGCGGTGTTGGAGGACCGCGGGCTCTCGGTGCGCAAGGCCGGCGCCCTGACCGGGTTCGCGGCGGCGGATTTCTCGCGCATCCGCAACGCCGATCTCGGGCGGTTCACGGTGGACCGGCTGATGAAAATGCTCGCGGCGCTTGACGCCGATCTTCGGGTCACGCTCCGCGTCGACGAGAGACGGGAAGGCGGGTCGTGCTGCACTTAACGGCCGCATGCTGTTGTTTGGCTAGTTCGCTCGTACCTACCCACACAAATTGAGTGCTGCGTTTTGATTCTCAACCGGGAATTTTGGGTTGCTGCGGTTTGCCTAGTGTGTTGTTTCAGAAGTTCGTTCGTATATGGTCGGGCCGGTGCGCCGTCTTTCCGGCCGAGCCTTTCCCCGCAAGCCGTCATGCCCGGACTTGTTCCGGGCATCCATGCGCCGCCGCCACGCGCCGCCGTCGACCGCCTGATGGCCGGAACAAGTCCGGGCATGACGGGTGGAGGGACACGGCACCGAAAGGCAAGGAACTTCTGAAACAGCACACTAGCGCGATCCCAAACTGATAGGATGGCCTATGCCTCGCCATCCTTCCATCATTACCCTTGGAATTGCGTTGCCTTATTGGGCCTATTGGAACATGAAGTACTTTGTGTCCAAGCTGGAAATTCAGCTTGATGCACCGCCGTCAGGGCGGTATGGGCGATAAATGAACTGGCCCGGAGACGTGCGTCACCACGTTTCCGAGCCGATTGTCCAAAAACCTAGGTATGGGGATGGATTATGGACAAGAGGCAGAGAAGCAGATTGACGAACTAGTTGAGGATATCGTCCAGCGATACCAAGAAGCGAAACTCCTGCGAATCGAACGCAGCGGAGTTACTATCGTGCGTGTTGGCGATAACATTGTCGTCCGCTGGCCGATCCCGCGAAATTAGTGTCGTGGAGGCTGCGTGTCTTAGAACCGCAGCCTCCAATACGTTCCCACATACGCTTCGTCACGGTCGTTGGTTTCCGGCGACAAGCTGCGTAGGCCGATGCTGTAGCCTCGGTCAATCTGGTATTCGAGGGCGATCCCGGCGGCGGCGTCATCCTTGGCCCAGGGGATAATGTGTAGGCTGGTCGTTTGTCCCTTGCGTACCTCGTAGAGCAGATAGAGCAATGCTCCCAATCCAGCGACCGCTCCGAGGGCAAGCCACAAGTTGCCTCCTCCTTCGTCGTTCTTCCGGTGGCAGTGATAACCGCCGGTGGCGGTTTCGTTGTGACAACCGTGACGATCGAGACCACCGCCATGAGCATAGACTGCACGGGACAATGGAAGAGTCAGTAGGCTTACGGCGATCATACTGACAATCAATTTCTGCATTATGTTTCCTTTAGTGAATCATTGAACACTTGATCGCATTTTGTGCGAACTGAACCGGTTTAGTCAACCTATCTGATTTCCAATTGGATCCGGAGTTGGTTCTTCCTCCGATCGCGGGGGTTTATACGGTCGATCCGTCGGACTAGCCGCTCCAACGAGTATGGCCGTCAGCAAGGGCGGCGGCGACCGCCGGGGCCGTCCCAAGGGTCTCATGCACCCGGATCCAGTTGTAGTACATGACGAACAGATCAACCGAAGCGCGGTGATTCTCTAGTTTCTTGGAGAAGCCGTTGGTCTTGCGGCTGTAGCGACGGTTGGCCATGCGGACGGTCAGATTGGCCCGCTCAACATAAGAGGTCGTTGAGCGGTTGCTCCGCCGTTTTCCAAAGACTTGCCGGTCTTCAATGGTGAGATCGTCGCCTTTGTGGGTCTCGACCAATTGTGAGGACACAATATCGGTCCCAAAGTACCGCATGATCGGCTTGGGGTACGACCGATGACCGTCGGTGAAGATTTCCAAATCCTCGTCGTACTTGATCTGCTTCTTGAGGTCCTTAATGAGAGGACCGCGGGCTCTCGGTGCGCAAGGCCGGCGCCCTGACCGGGTTCGCGGCGGCGGATTTCTCGCGCATCCGCAACGCCGATCTCGGGCGGTTCACGCTGGACCGGCTGATGAAAATGATCGCGGCGCTCGACGCCGATCTTCGGGTCACGCTCCGTGTCGACGAAAGATGGGAAGGCGAGGCGGCGATGGCGAAGTGAGGCGGTCTTGCCATTCCGGACGGCGCTCCTGCCTCTCCCACCCCCCGCTCCCCCGTGCTACCCTGCCGCCGCGACACCGGCCGGAGGGAGGACCGCCATGGCGACGACCGCGATCCATGCCGTCGAGGAAAAGACCGGAATCGGGGTCGAGAAGACGGGCGTCTTCTGCGGCGCCGAGGTCACCGGCGTCGATCTCAAGCAACCGCTGACCGACGCGCAGGCGGACGCGATCCTAGCGCTTCACGCCGAGCACGGCGTGCTGGTGTTTCCCGACCAGGATCCGGGCCCGGACCAGCTCATCGCCTTCGGGCGCCGGATGGGCGAGCTCACCGTCCACCCGTTCTCGACCAACTCCGCCGAGAAGCCGGAGCTGATCGTCTTCGACAACAAGGAAGGCAACCCGCCGCCCTCGACCGATATCTGGCATTCCGACGAGACCTTCCGCGAGACCCCGCCGATGGGGACGATCCTGAGCGCGAAGATCGTGCCCTCGCCCGCCGGCGACACCGCGTTCTGTTCGATGCACGCGCTCTGGGAAGGGCTGTCCGACCGCATGCAGCGGCTGCTCGACGGGCTCGAGGCGGTGCACGACTTCATCGCCTTCAAGCAGCTGTTCCCCAAATCGAAGCAGGGGCGCGACCGGCTGCGCCACTACGAGGAGGTCTACCGGCCGACCGTCCACCCGCTGGTCCGCGTCCATCCCGTCACCGGGCGCAAGGCGATCTTCGTCAACCGGTCGTTCACCACCCACATCAAGGGGATGGACGAGGACGAGGGGCGGACGATCCTCGAATTCCTCTACCGCCGGACGATGCGCCACGAATACCATTACCGTCACCGCTGGCGGCCCGGCATGGTGGTGTTCTGGGACAACCGCTCGGTGCAGCACTCGGCGCTGCACGACTACTACCCGCAGCGCCGCATGATGCACCGGGTGACGGTCAAGGGCGACCGCCCCATGGGCGACGGCCCTCCGGCCGACATCGCCGAGCTCAGGCGCTACCTCTCGCCGCCGCTGAGCGAGTTCGAGGCGACCCGCGCCCGGCGCGACAACGACTGAGGCGCGACTGAGGCGCCCCCTCACCCCGACCCTCTCCCCGCGGGGGAGAGGGGGATTCGCGCGGCACCACCGCCTTCTCCTCTTGCTTGCCTTCTCCCCTCCCGCTCGCTGGAGGGGCCGGGGGAGGGCGGCGACCGGACCGCCTCAACCCGCCCCGTCGCCGCGGTAGCGGAACACCGCGTCGAAGCGGTCGCGGATGTAATCGCCGCAGACGGCCGGCGCGTAGCGCGGCGCTTCGCCCGGGGCGAGGCAGGTCGGCAGGGTTTCGACCAGCGTGTCGTAGCCGGGGTCGAAGAACACCGCCATCGAGTAGCGCTCGCCGCCCGAGCGGTTGATCACCCGGTGCGGGTTCGACGCGAACGCGTCGTTGGTCCAGCGCGCCATCAGATCGCCGATATTGACCGTCAGCGTGCCCGGGATCGGATGCACCGGCACCCAGTCGCCGGCGCGGTTCTCGACCTCCAGCCCGCCCGAATCGTCCTGCCAGACCAGCGTGATGCCGCCATAGTCGGTATGGGCGGCGGTGCCGAAGGTCCCGGGTCCCGCGTCGGCCGGCTGCGGCGGGTAGCGCACCAGCGACCCCCGCGCGAGGGGCTTGGCGAAGCGGGGCTCGAAATAGTCCGGCGGCAGGTCGAGCCCGACGGCGAGGCCCTTCAGCACGTTGCGCGCCGCCGCGCCCATCGCCTCGAACCACGCGTAGAGCGCGGTCCGCATCTCCGGCATGTCGCCGGGCCACCGGTTGGGCCCCATCAGCGGCTTCCCCGCCGCAACGTCCGGGTCGTCGGGGCCGAGCTCCAGCCCCCAGACGAAGCTCTCCTTGCGGTCGCTCTCGACGCCGTCGCGGAGCGTCGCCTCGCCCATCTCGATATAGCCGCGATGGAGCGCGTCGACCGCGACGCGGCGCTTTTCCGCCAGCGGCCGGGCGAAGAACGCCCGCGAGGCGTCGAGCGCGGCCGCCGCGACCTCCTCCGCGACGCCGTGGTTCGAGATGCAGAAGAACCCGGCGGTCTCGGACGCCGCGCGCATCGCGGCCGCCGTCTCGCGGACCGCCGCCTCGCCGCCGCCCGCGAGCGGGCCGGCGTCGATCACCGGGATCCGGTCGAAGCCCTCGCGCGCGGTCACCGGTGCCGCCAGTCGTCGAGGTCGTCCGTGGTCGGCGGGGATTCGCCCAGCACGTCGCCCTCGGTGGTAATGCCGAGCCCGTTCAGGAGCCGGTTCGAATAGGCGAAATAGGCCGCGACCTGGTTGGTCTCGAAGATCTCCTCGTCCGATGCGCCGGCCGCGCGGGCGGCCTCGATGTCCGCCTCCGCCATCTCGCCCGGCGCGCGGGTGAGCTTGGCGGCGTAGGCCAGCAGCGCGCTCTCCTTGGCCCCGAAGACGCGCTCCGGCGCGCCCGCTTCCAGCGCCGCCAGGACCTCTTCCGCGCGGGCCCGGTCGTCGAGCAGCCGCGCGAGCCCCGCGAAATGGTGCGCGACCGAATAGGCGCAGCGGTTGATCAGGCTGGCGTAGATTCCGACCGCTTCGAGGAACCGGCCGGGCAGCGCGTTGCCGCCGTGGTGGAGCACCGCCTTGTAGAGCGCGCCGTGCCCCTCCATCGTGTGCGGGCGCAGGCTGTGCGCCTTCATCACGTTGTCGATATTGCCGGCCGGGCCCTTCACCCGGTCGTAGAGCGCCCGGAGCGCGCCCGAGGACTCCTCGTACTCGATGCGGCGGATCCAGCTCATCGCGGCGCCCGGCCCGTCAACCCCCGGCCTCGCGCGGCGTCCTGGCGAACAGCCGCCGGACCATGGGCTCGAACGCCTCCATCGGCATGTTGTCGTGGTCCGGGTCCATCGCGCCCTGGTCGAACTTCGCGCAGAACTCCGCCGTCATCGCGAACGCCGGGTGGCCGCGCCACTTCTCCCGCGCGAAGCGGTCGATCGTCGGGTGGTTCCGGCAATGGACGTTCTGGAACTCGGCGTGGTTGACGAGCAGCCACTCCATCTCGGGCGAGACGTAGGGGCCGACCAGCGCCGCGACGAAGCTTCCGTGCGTCGCCGGCGCGATGTCGAAGCCGATATCGTGCAGGAACGCCATCGCGACATAGTCCTCGTCCTTGCCGGCGCGATGCGCCATCGTCGCCGACTGGAGGCAGTGCCGGAACGTGTTGATCCGGTAGCCGAAGGTGGGATCGTCCGCCATGCCGCGCATGATGCGGAGGATCTGCCCGGCCTGGCGCTCGGCGGCGAAGGTCGGGCGCTGGGCATCGAGCAGCGCGAAGTCGCTCTCCCCGAAATCGTCGAGCGGGATCGCCTCGACATAGTCCCAGTCGTCGCGGAGCAGCCGGCTGTTCGTGCCGTTGGCCGCATCCGACGGGCCGGCGGTGCCGCTATCCATGGCTTTGCTCCCTTCGGTCGCCGGGCGGGGTCCTGGCACCTCTAACATGCACCTTCCGGGCGGGCGCTCGCGCGCGCTCGATCGTGCCGGGGAAGGCGAGGAGATGGTCGACGAAGGCACCGCGTCCCGCTTCCGTACGCGGGCGGCGGTATTTCAGGGCCGCTCGCACGACGGCGCCGAGCGTGTTCCTGGCGTTCCGCAGGGTCCACATGGTTCCGTTTCCATCAGGTCGGATATCCGGAGAGATGCACGGAAGCCGTCGCGATTTCAAGTCGTCGTATCCCGCGAACCCTTGGCCAGTGTCCGCAGCACCTCGCGGTCGTCTTGCATGATCTCTTCGGCGAGCGCTACTTGGCGCGCGAACTCGGGGTTGTCCGCGCTCCGGCCTGGCGACGTTGTGTTGCCCTTGGCAGGGGCAGGCGTTTCGCCCGTGGCGGTTTCGATTTCACGCTCGGGTCCGGTTCGTTTTATCGTCATGACCCTCGCCCCCTTTTGCTCGATCGCGGCGACCCGTTGTCGCACTTCCTAAATTCACGTGCCCTCGCACACTGTCCCCTCCACGTCATGGCCGGACTTGTTCCGGCCATCCACGTCTTGCGGCATCGCGGTGCGAGCCGGGAGGGAACGAGGCGGCGGCCCGACGTGGATACCCGGAACAAGTCCGGGCATGACGGGGTGGTGGGAGCGGCCAGGCCGGGCCGCTCCCCCCTCACTCCGCCGCGTCGATGGCCCGGCCGAGGATGTCGGCGAGCTCGGCGATCTGGTCCTCGGTGATTATCAGGGGCGGCGAGAGGGCGATGGTGTCGCCGGTCTGGCGCGTCATCAGCCCGCCGTGGAAGCAGCCGAGATAGACGTCGAAGGCGCGCGCTCCCGGGGCGCCGGGCCTGGGCGCGAGCTCGACCGCCCCCATCAGCCCGATATTGCGGATGTCGATCACGTTGCGCCGCTCGCGGAGCCCGTGCAGCGCGTCCTCCCACACCGGCTCGAGCATGCGGGCGCGCTCGAACAGCCCCTCCTCGGCATAGACCTCCAGCGTCGCCAGCCCGGCCGCGCAGGCGAGCGGATGGCCCGAATAGGTGTAGCCGTGGAACAGCTCCACCCCGGCCGGGCCCGCCATCAGCGTGTCGTGGATCCCCTTGCTGACGCCCACCGCCGACATCGGCACCGTCGCGTTGGTCAGCCCCTTGGCCATGGTGATCATGTCGGGCTCGACGCCGAACCGCTCGGCGGCGAACGCCTCGCCCACGCGCCCGAAGCCGGTGATCACCTCGTCGAGGATGAGCAGGATGCCGTGCCGGTCGCAGATCTCCCTGAGCCGGGGGAGGTAGCCCTCCGGCGGAACCAGAACCCCGGTCGAGCCCGCCACCGGCTCGACGATGACCGCCGCGATCGTCGACGGGTCGTGCAGCGCGCAGATGCGCTCCAGATCGTCGGCGAGATGCGCGCCCCATTCCGGCTGGCCGCGCGAGAAGGCCATCTTCTCCAGATTATAGGTGTGCGGCAGGTGGTCGACGCCCGAGACCAGGTTGCCGAACTGCTTGCGGTTGTTGGAGATGCCGCCGACCGCGGTGCCGCCGAAGCCGACGCCGTGATAGCCCCGCTCGCGCCCGATCAGCCGGGTCCGCGCCGCCTCGCCGTTCTGGCGGTGATAGGCGAGCGCGATCTTGAGCGCGGTATCGACCGCCTCCGAGCCCGAGTTGCAGAAGAACGCGTGGTCGAGGTCGCCCGGCATCAGGGTCGCGAGCCGGGCCGCGAGGTCGAAGGCGCCCGGGTGGCCGCACTGGAAGGCGGGCGCGTAGTCCATCGCGGCCGCCTGCTCCCGGATCGCGCGGACGATCTTCTCCCGCCCGTGGCCCGCGTTGACGCACCACATCCCGGCCGAGCCGTCGAGCACCCTGCGCCCGTCGTCGGTGGTGTAGTGCATGCCCTCCGCCGCGACGACGATCCGGGGCGCCGACTTGAACTGCCGGTTCGCCGTGAACGGCATGAAATAGGGTTCGAGCGTGTTTACCGTGCTGCGGCCCTCGTCCGGCATGGCGACCTCCCGTCCGGCGTGATGGATCGCCCGCAAGCTAACAAGCGCCCCGGAACGCGGCAAGCCGCGTAAGGGGGCTCGCGCCCGCCGGTGCCGGGCATCCCGCCGTCGTCCCGCCCGGGTCTTCCCCTCACCGTCATGCCCGGACTCGTTCCGGCCATCCACGTCTTACCGCATCGCGGTGCGAGCCGGGAGGGAACGAGGCGGCGGACCCACGTGGATGGCCGGAACAAGTCCGGCCATGACGACGGAGAGGGGGTGGCGAGGGTCCCGCCATGACGGCGTCGCGCCGAACCGGACCGCGCCGGTTGGCCGGGGTTTCGCGGCTCTGGTATCGTCGGCGTCCCCTCGCGAAGACGGTTCATGAAGGTCTCCGCCCGTTTCGATCCCATTCGGAGCGCGCTCGCGCATCGCGACTTCCGGCTGTTCTCCGGCGGCAACGTGGCCTCGCATGTCGGGACCTGGGTGCAGCGGGTCGCGGTCGGCTGGCTCGCCTGGGAGCTGACCCGGTCGGGGACCTGGCTCGGGATCATCGCCTTCGCCGACATGTTCCCGACCGTCCTGCTCGCCCCCGTGACCGGCGCGGTGGCCGACCGGGTGGAGCGGCTGCGGGCGGTCAAGACGGTCCAGACGCTCAACCTCCTCCAGGCCGTGCTGCTCGCGGGCTTCACGCTGAGCGGGACGATGACCATCGAGATCCTGCTGGTGCTGGTGACGCTCGGCGGGTCGGCGCTCGCGTTCGGCCAGCCGGTGCGGCTCGCCATCGTCCCCAGCCTGGTCGCGCGCAAGGACCTGTCGGCGGCGATCGGGATCAACTCGCTGATCTTCAACGGGGCGCGGTTCGTCGGGCCGGCGATCGCGGGCGTCCTGATCGTGCGCTACGGGATCGGCTGGGCGTTCGCCTTCAACGCCCTGACCTTCCTGGTCTTCCTGGCCGCGCTCTCCCGCATCCGGCTGGAGCACGGGGAGCCCCGGCCGGCGCCGCGCGGGATCCGCAACATGCCGGGCGAGATCGCCGAGGGCTACGCCTACGCCGCGCGCCACCCGGGCATCGGGCCGATGCTGCTCATCCTGACGGTGGTGGCGATCTGCGCGCGCCCGTTCATGGAGCTGCTCCCGGGCTTCGCCGACGCGGTGTTCGGGCGCGGCGCCGAGGGGCTCGCGCTGCTGACCTCCGCCACCGGGCTGGGCGCGATGCTGGGCGGGCTGTGGCTCGCCCAGCGGGGCGCCGTCGCCGGGCTCACCGCGACGACCGTCTCGGGGATCGCGTTCCTCGGCGCGGTGCTGATCGCCTTCGCGGCGACCGACATTTTCTGGCTCGCCGTGCCCTGCCTCGCGGTCGCCGGGTTCGCCATGATCGTCGTCGGCGTGGGCGAGCAGACGCTGCTGCAGAACGCCGTCGACCCGGGGCTGCGCGGCCGGGTGATGAGCCTCTACGGGATGATCAACCGCGGCGCGCCGGCGCTGGGCGCCCTGGTCATGGGCTCGCTGTCGAGCTGGATCGGCCTGCAATGGCCGGTGGCCGGCGGCGCCGCGATCTGCCTCGGCGTCTGGCTCTGGGCCCGCTCGCGGCGCGAGACGATGACCCGGGCGCTGGAAGGGGATGCGCCCGGGGCGGCGGCGTAGGGGAGATGCCCGTTTTGTCATGTCGTCACGCCGGTTTTGAAATACTCGTGGCCGGCCGGTCCGGGCCGAGCGTGACGAAACGAAGACTCCGGCCCCCCGTCCGGCAAGACGCGAGGTTCCGGCGCGGCGGCAATACCGGTCGCTCCCGTCCGATTTCAAGTATCCGCCCCGTCTCGTCTTTTGCCCGCGCAGAGTCCCGAAGTGATGACGGCCCGCACCGGTTGCGGTTCGAACCCGCCCGAACGGAGCTCGAATCCGGTCGAAACGGAGGCGGAAAGAGGTGGAGGCGGACAAAAAAGAAGGGCGGCTCGCGCCGCCCTTCGAAAGTAGTCCGGGGCCGGCCACGCCGGTCCCGGTAAAGCGTTGGAGGCTAGAATACGACCGTGAGACCCGTGGTGACGACGGAACCGGCGTTTTCCTCACCCGCGTCGTTCTCGGAGCGGTTTACGAACAGGTTCGCGTCCCAGAATACGCCGGCGCCGAGCGTGCGCCGGTAGGCTGCCTTCGCCGCGGTGTATTGGTCGCTGGTATCTTCCAACTCGCCATAGGAGCCGACGAGGCTAAAGGCGTTCGGGCCCGTGACGTACCGCACGCCGGCCTCCGTGACGCTGCCCTTGAGGCTTCTGCCACTGGCTTCGACGCCGCTGGTTGTCTGCTGGTGGGCAGCCGAGACGCGGAAACCTCCACCGAAGTCGAGGCGACCGGCGATGACCCACTCGTTCAAGTCATCGGTATCGCCGGCACCCTGCATCGTGCTCCAGCCCGCACCGACGGCGGCGCCAACGTCGCCGACTTTCGCGGAATAGGAGACTGCGCCCGCCATGCCGTCGTGACGGCCGTCATCGATATCGTGGGTTGTGTGGCGATCTTGGTCCGCGTAAGGGATGTAGGACGCGCCGGCCTGGAAGCCGCCGAACTTCGGCGAGATGTACGAGATCTTCTCCGAGTCGCCGCCGCCGCCATGTTCACGAATGCGCGCGTCGTGCATCACGTGGAACTTGCCTCCGCCCGTTCCCACGGACGACGGAATCCACTCTTGCGAGTTGAAGTGGAAGTTCTGGCCGACATTGGTGGCCCAGGCACCGGTCATCCCGGTCAGCATCTTCACGGCCGCGTTGTCGGTCGAACCGAGAATGATCCTGCCGAACGAGCCTGAGACCGTCACGTAGACTTCGTCGATCTGGTCGTTTCCGTTCGCCGGGCTCGGCTTTCCGGCGCTGGTGTGCGAGTTACCCTCCAACTCCCAACGGACGTGGATTTTCACCCCGTTGTCGAGCGCGGCGCGACCGTTGAAGTGCACTTCGCTGTCGCTCCGAACGTCGACCCCGGGAGCATTGAGCTCCACGGTGTTGGCATCGTCATCGACGATGCCGCTCATGTGGACGGTGTAGTACCCGTTCACCGAAATGCTCGGCTTCATCATCTTCTTGTCCTGGGCGGCCGCGCCCCCCGCGGCGAGCATCGTCGCCGCGACGAGGGCCGTGCCGGCCATCAGTTGCTTTCTCATAGCCCCTCCATGGAGTTGTTCAACTACTGCTACTGCGCAGCAAGACCGGGATACGGGCCCGCATCCCGGTCCCGAATTGAGTAGAACATGCCGTGCCGGATCGCAACCTCCAACACGACCTTCCCGCCGGAATAGTCCACCTGTGTTGCAATTCTACAACAGCGCGCGGACAGGCCCGGAAACCGTCGTATTCCGGGCGGTCGGGACGTCCGAAGCGCCGGAATTCGGCCACGCTCGCCGAAACGGGGGGCCGCCGCAAGAGGGGCGCCGATTCGCTCGATCTCCGCCGCGCCGCCGCGGGATCGGGAATTTGTTTTTGCAATTCGAATCCCGTCATCAAAGCGGAAATTCTAATGATCGGGTTTTCACCCCTCGTCCCGCTCCCTCCTCCTTACCTTCTCCCCTCCCGCTCGCGGGAGTGGCCGGGGGAGGGCGGCGGCGCTTCAATCCGGACCGGACGCGCCAGGGAAAATGTCGCCGGCGATGCTGTCGGCGACCCGCTCCGCCGAGTCGCGGATCGAGTCCCTCGCCAGATGCGCGTAGCGGGCCGTGGTCTCCATCTGGCTGTGCCCCAGCAGCTTGCCGATCATCGGCAGGCTCTCGCCGAGCGCCAGCGCGCGGGACGCGTATGAGTGGCGCAGGTCGTGGAGCCGCACGTCGTCGAGCCCCGCCCGCGTCCGCACCGTCCGCCACGCATCGTCGAGCGAGCGCAGATGCCGTCCCCGCCCGCGTCCGGGAAACACCCACGGGTTCCCGGCGGTGCGCGGCAGCCCGGCCAGCAGCCGCGCCGCCGACGACGAGAGCGAGACCGTGCGCGGGCCGGTCTTGCTGTCGGCGAGCCTGAGCGCCGCCGCGCCCAAATCCACGTCCTCCCAGCGCAGCGTGAGGATCTCGTTCTTGCGGCATCCGGTCAGCATCAGCAGGCGGATCGCGGCGAGCGCGGCCGGCGAGGCGCCGCCCCGGACGTCCGCCGCGTCGAGGACCCGGCCGAGGCGCTCGAACTCCCGATCGGTCAGGAAGCGCTCGCGCCGCCGCGCGGGGTACATGACCACCGACCGGCACGGGTTGGTTCCCTCCGGCACCGCGCCCCAGCCCTCGGCGAGCACGTACATGTGGGACAGCGTCTTGACCGCCGCGTTGGCGGTCGACGGGGTGCGGACGAGACGCTGGTGGAACTCGGCCACCTGTATCCGGCCGAGCGCCGCCATCGGATATCCGCCGAGCGCCGGGACGATGTGCCGGCGGATCGCCGACCGGACCGTTTTCGCGGTTTTCGGCTTGCAGCGCACCGCCACGTGCTCCTCGAGGTAGCGCCGCGCGAAATCGGCCACCGTCGGCCCGTTCGCGGTCCCGGCCGCTCCGGGCCGGGGCGCCGGCTCCTCGCCCGCCTTCACCCGCGCAATGAACAGGGCGGCGCGGCGGCACGCCTCCTCGGCGCCGATCACCCCGTGGCGGCCGATGGTGAGCCGCCTCGTTCCCTCCGGTCCCCGGGCGCGGACCACATAGACCCGGCCGCCCGAGGGGTAGGCGCGCACCCCGAAGCCGATCAGCTCGCGATCCCAGATCACCGTGTCCCGGACGACCCTGAGCGCGTCCACCATGCGGTTGGAGATCGCCCTCCGTTGCGGTTTCGCCATGCCCCGTTCCGGTTCCCCGGGCGCGCTCATCCGGCCGGCGGGCCGGGCGCCAGGTGGACCGCGATGCTGTCGCCGACCCGTCCCGCCGCCGCCTTTTCCGCGTCCCGCATGAGGTGCGCGTAACGCGCCGTCGTGCCCACCCCGGCATGGCCCAGCAGCCCGCCGATCGTCGCGAGGCTCTCGCCCAGCGCCAGCGCGCGCGACGCGTAGGAATGGCGGAGGTCGTGGATGCGCACCCCGTCGAGCCCGGCTTCCGCCGCGATCCGCGCCCAGTGATAGGCGAGGTCGCTCAGATGGGTGCCCGGCTTGCGGCCGGGGATCGCCCAGGGGTTGCCGGCGGTCTTCGGGATGGCGTCGAGCACGCGCAGGACCGGCGCCGTCAGAGGCACCATGCGCGGCCCCGTCTTCGCGCCCCGGAGACGCAGCTCGCGCGCCGTCAGGTCCACGTCGTCCCAGCGGAGCGTCACGATCTCGCTCTTGCGGCACCCGGTCAGCAGCAGCAGCCGGATCGCCGCGACCGCCGAGCGCCAGGTCGGGCTCCGCGCCTCCGCCCCGGCGAGCGCCCGGCCCAGCCGGCGGTACTCCTCAGGCGCGAGGAAGCGCTCGCGCGGACGCTCCCGGTAATAGCGCACCGGGCGGCCCGGACCGCTGCCGGGCGGCACCAGGCCCCACGCCTCGGCCTGGCGGTACATTCCGGACAGGACCCGCGCCGTCCGGTTCGCGATGTGGGGGGATTCCCGCAGGCGGTGGTGCAGATCGGCCACGTCCCCGCGCCCGACCGCGCCGACGGGCTTCGCGCCGAGCGCGGGGACGACGTGCCGGCGGAGCACGAGCTCGTACAGCCTGGCCGAGCTCGGCTTGCAGTGCGCCGCGACGTGGGCGCGCAAGTAGCGCTCGACCAGCTCGGCGACGGTGAGCTCCGGCGGCGGCAGCGGGTCTTCGCCGCGCTTCAGCCGGTCGATCGCCGCCCGCGCCCGCTTCCGCGCCTCGTCGGGGGACATCCGGCCGTGCTGGCCGAGCGACACGCGCCTCGGCCCGTCCGGCCCCCGGGTCTGCACCACGTAGACCTTGCGGCCGGTGGCGTAGACCCGGACGCCGAAGCCGGCGAGATCGCAGTCCCAGAAGGTGGCGTCGCCGGTCTCCACGCGCAGCGCCTCGACCGCGCGCCGGCCGATCCGGAACTCGCTTCGCCTCGGCATGACTACCCTCCCCCCGGCCGCGCCGGACCCCGTCCCCGTCATCAAACCGTGCCCGTCCGGCGCCCGATCGGCGCGGAGACGGGCGGATGGGCGATGAACCCCGTGAATCCGGGGAGGACCGATTTCGGCGGAAAAATCTATTGGAATCAACAGCTTGAACACAACACCGCGCGATTTCGACATGCAACCATAGCATGAAAGATATGTCCCTGTCTTTCTGCGCAGTTGCAGCGATCGTTCAAATCCATGGAGGGGCTATGAGAAAGCAACTGATGGCCGGCACGGCCCTCGTCGCGGCGGCGATGCTCGTCGCGGGGGGCGCGGCCGCGGCCGACAAGAAGATGATGAAGCCGTCGATCGGCGTGAACGGCTACTACGAGGGCGTCGTCGGCGGAATCCTGGACGACAGCCAGGAGACGACGCACTCGTACATGGGGGTCGATAATGGCGGCACCGCCCCCACGGTGGACGATGCCTATCTGGCCACCGTACCGAATAAGACGAACAACAAGAATGACACCTCGGCGCTCGACACCAGGACGGATGCCGAGATCCACTTCAACGGGCGGGCCACGCTCGACAGCGGCATCAAGATCCACACCCGCTGGGAGCTGGAAGGCCAGAACCACCACAACACCGACCCGATCGACGAATACTTCCTGTCCCTGGCGGGCTCGTTCGGCCAGATCATCCTAGGCGGCACCGAGGGCGCGGCGGTCAAGATGCTGACCGGGTTCTCGGGTTCGTGGGCGACCGGCGTGGGCGAGAACCTCAGCTTCGACGACGGGTGGATCCCGACCGCGTCGGCGCACCCCGCCAATTTCGAGACGCTGAGGCATTCGCGCCTGTCGACCGGCGACGGCGAGAAGATCAGCTACATCTCGCCCAAGCTGGGCGGCTTCCAGATCGGCGTGACCTACGAGCCGAGGGTCGCCAACAACGACGACAACTCGCGCGTCAACGCCGAGATGGACCGCCACGACGCACTCCACGGCGCGGCGAGCTTTTCCGGCAAGTTCGGCGAGGTGGGCTTCGGCGGCGGCTTCGGCGTGCTGACCGCGCAGGCCGCCAACATGGACGGCGCGGAGGACTACAAGGCGTGGATCGGCGCCGCGCGTCTCGACTTCGGGCCGGCCAGGATCGCCGCCGCCTACAAGCGGACGTCCGATCCGATGGCCATGCGCGGCCATCTCGTCGATCTCGGCGTGCGGTACAGCGCGGGCGCGAACTCCTTCAGCATCGTCGGCATGCAGGGCCAGATGGAGGACACCGACGAGATGCACACCAAGGTGATGGTCTCTTACGCGCGGGCGCTCGGTCCGGGCGTCAAGGTCCACGCCAACATCATCTGGAACGAGTCGCAGAACGACGGCATGGGGGAAGGAACCCAACACGCCGCGGACGGATCGGTTCTGGATGCGACGCCTGACTCCGGTACCGGATACGTCCAGCAGTACAACGATATGAACAACTCCGGCATGGCGCTGGTCACCGGCATCAAGGTGACGTTCTAGCGTCATACGCCTTTCCGGAACCGGCGCGGCCGGCTCCGGACCGAACTCGAAGGGCGGCGCGAGCCGCCCTTCCTTTTTGACCCTTGCCCGGCCGCCGCCCCGATTTCCCCGCCCTCACCCCCGTCGTCATGGCCGGACTCGTTCCGGCCATCCACGTCTCGTTGCCTCGCGGCGCGCGCCGGGAGGGAACGAAGCGGCGGCCCCACGTGGATGCCCGGAACGAGTCCGGCCATGACGGCGCTGGGACATCCGGGCCCGATGAATGGGAACGCTGCCGACCGCTTGACCCGCCGTGCCGTGCCGCCGACAAAGGCGGCGATGCCTGAAACGACCGACGGGACCGCCGGGATGGATTGCACGATCGTCGACGTGTTCGCCGAGCGGCCGCTCGCCGGCAACCAGCTCGCGGTGATCCGCGGCTGCGCGCATCTCGGTGCCGAGGAGATGCAGGCCGTCGCGCGGGAGATGAATTTCTCCGAAACGAGCTTCGTCACCGCCGAGCGCGCGGGCGAGGCCGATGTCCGCATCTTCACCGTGGACCGCGAGCTCCCTTTCGCCGGGCATCCGACGATCGGCACCGCCTGGGTGCTGGGAGGCGACGGCGAGTCCTACACGCTGGACCTCGCCGCCGGCTGCGTTCGCGTGGCCTTCGAGCCCGGCGGCATCGCCTGGATGGAGCCGCCGCCGGTGGCGCTCGGGGACGAGGCGGAGCCGGGGCGGGCGGCCACGCTGGCCGGGCTCCGGTCGGCCGACATCGATCCGCGCTACCCCTGCCGGTTCGCCACCGTCGGGCCGTGGTTCCTGCTGGTCGGGGTCCGGACCCTCGATGCGCTCAAGCGGGTGAAGATCGACCCGGCGGTCTATCGGGAAATCGCCGCGGGCGGGTGGCTCTCGCTCTTCGTCTTCACGGAGGAGGCCTACAGCGGGGACGCGGATTTCGCCGCCCGCATGCTGACCTTCCACGGGACGCCGCATGAGGACCCGGCGACGGGGAGCGCCAATACCGCGCTGGCGGCCCATCTGCGCGACCTCGGCAGGCGCGGTCCGGCGATCGTCGAGCAGGGCTTCGAGATCGGCCGCCCGTCGCGGATCTATCTCGACATCGCCGATCCGATCCGCGTCGGCGGCAAGGTGCGGCCCGTGCTCAGAGGAACGCTGGAATACTGAGCCGGCGGCTCCCCCTCTCCCTAACCCTCTCCCCGCGGGGGAGAGGGGACTCGCCTGGCGACTCTCCCTACCTTCCCCCCTCCCGCTTGGGGGAGGGGCCGGGGGAGGGCGGTCAGCGGGCCGCGATGGCGATCTCGTCGGCGCGGTTGAAGGGCTCGAACTTGGTCAGGAACTCCGCCACGGCGGCGGCGTCTCCGTCGACCGAAACCCGCCCGTCGCCGATCGCCTCCTCGAAGCCCGCGCGGCCGAACACCCAGTCGAGCAGGAAGCCCCGGTCGAACCGCGCCGTGGCGTCGAGGTCCGGCGGCGGGACGGCGTGGAACTGGCAGACGCCGCGCCGGATCTCGAGCGCGCAACTCTCGCCGGAGTCCGCGGTCTCGAAGGCGACGCGGAGACGGGTGTCGCGGCATTCCTCGGCCATCAGGCGCACCGTCATCACGTTCATGATCTGGGCGAGGGGGAAGCCGCGCACTTGTTCCGGCGATCCGAGCACCATCCCGCCGCCGGCCATGTCGAGCTTTCCCTCGAGCTCGAGCGCGGCGGTGAGCCCCCAGTTGCGCCAGGTTGCGTTCTTCCGCCCGTAGGCCCAGCGCCGCAGCGCCTCGGCCTTGAGGTTGCGGGCCTCCCCGTCGGTCCGGTCGGCGCGCACGAGCAGCGTGGCGAGCTCGGCCGCCCACTGCACGTCGCCGCCGTCGAGCGCTTCCCGCGCGCGCTTCATGACCGTGCCGCGCCCGCCCATGAGATCCGCGAAACGGGACGCGCGCTCGGCCCTCGGGGTCGGATCGAGCGCCACCGGGTCGCCCTCGTACCATCCCAGATAGCCGGCATAGATCGCCGGGATCGCGTGCTTGTAGGAGCCGTAATACTCCCCGAGCCAGGGATGGTCGCGCAGATGCTCCGGCATCGCGACGATGTCGGCGATCTCCTCGGGCGTGTAACCCTTGTTCATGTGCCGGAGCGTCTGGTCGTGGACGTACTGGACGGCGTCGCGGTAATCGGTCAGCAGCGCCTCGATCCGGTCCGCGCCCTCGACCGGGCGGCCGTGATGCGGCACCAGGGTCTCCGCGCCGAATTCCTTCAGCCGGTCGAGGCCGCGCGCCCACGCCATCGGGTCGCGAAAGCGCGTGCCGCGCAGCGCGTAGACGTTGGGAAAGGATTCGTAGACCGCGTCCGCCGAGAGCAGCACCTTGAGATCGGGCAGCCACACCGCGCACTGGTCCTCGGTCTCGGACGGGATGAGGTGGACCTCGTAGCGCACCCCGCCGGTCTCGCCGCTGTAGGACTCCTCGAACGAGATCGTGGGCGGGATGAAGGAGCGCCTGCCCGGGCGCTGCGGCGGTCCGAGCCCGGCGCCGACCGTGCCGTCCTCGCCGATCGGGAGCCGCATGCCGAACTGGTACATCGCGCGCCGGCCGAGGATCGGAGCGATCAGCCCCACGTCGCGCGCCACGTGATGGACCAGGTCCCGCTGGCCGACGATGTCCACCCTGCCGGCGGCGACCTCTTCGGGGTCGACGAACGCGGCGGCGCCGCTCACGTGGTCGGCGTGGAAATGGGTGTAGACGACCGTCCGGATCGGCTTGTCGGTAATCTCGCGGAACTCGGCCGCCACCGTCTCCGCGTTGTCCATCCCGGTCATGGTGTCGACCAGGATGCAGGCATCCTCGCCTTCGATCAGGGTGCAGTTGACGACGGAATAGGCGTAGGCGCAGTGGATCGCGCCCTCGAGGGTGTATATCCGGGGCTGCATCGAGGCCTGGTGGCGCGCGAGGTCCGGGTGGACCGAGGGGGCGACTTGGTTCATGGGACTCCGTTCCGGCCGGCCGGACGAGCGGCGCGCCGCGTTTCCTGAGGGTTGTCTCGCGGTTCTATTCCGGCGCGCTACGTACGCGCAAGTCGCGCCGGCGCGTCCTTCGATACGCGGCTTCGCCGCTACTCAGGATGAGGGAGGCTGCAATCCTGTTTCCTCATCCCGAGTAGGCGCGTCAGCGCCGTATCGAGGGACGCCACGCGTTCGCGCCGCCCGGTCACTTTCGTCGCGACAATTCGGCGCGAAGTTCTCGCACTTGCTCGCGCAAATCCAGGACATCCTGCCGCAAGAACCAGATGAACAGGCCGACGATCAGCGCGCCGAGTGCGACGAAACCGACGAGGTTCTCGTCCATGCGGCTATCCTATCGGCGCTGCCAGACAGCGTCCACGATTTCCTGCCATTCCAGGTTGAATACACCTTCGACTACCTCGCCTTCAGCACGGACCGGCAGACGGGCGGCAGGTCGGCGAGGGTGAGCTCCGGTCTCCGGTCGCGCGGGTCCGGCGGAGGCGGGTAGAGCGCTTCCCTGGTGAACCACCAGGCGAGAGTCCGGTCGCAGCCGTCGCCTTCCGGCAGCGGAGCCTGTTCGACGCACGCCTTGCTCGGCGGGCAGCGCAGCCGGACGTGGAAATGGGTCGTGTGGCCCCACCACGGCCGGACCTTTCGCAGCCAGGCCGCGTCGTCCCCGGTCCGGGTCTTGCAGAGGCGTCGCTTGATCGCCGCGTTGACGAATATCCGCGCGACCGATTCGTCCCTCGCCGCGGCCTCGAGGACCCGGGAATGGGAGTCGGTCCAGCTTCCGTTCACCCGGAGGCGGTTCCGGGCGACCACCGAGGTCGAGGAAATCTTCTCCCGTTCCGCCCGGCTCAGCGTCAGCCTGTCCGGCGGGCGCAGCCAGATATCGACGTCCAGCCCGATCTGGTGCGAGCTGTGCCCCGACGTCATCGGTCCGCCGCGCGGCTGGCTGATGTCGCCCACGTAGAGCCCCGCCCAGCCCGCGTTCCGGGCGGCGCGGGACAGGCGCTTGATGAAGAGGATCGTGCTGGGATGGCCCCAGTTGCGATTTCGCGAGAGCCGCATCGCCTGCCAGCCCGGTCCCGATTCCGGCAGTCGGACTGCGCCGGACAGGCAGCCCGCCGCATACCGGCCGAACGCGCCGGCGCTGCCCGTCGCGGGCGTTCCCGCCTTGCCGAACGCGTACTTGGCCGGCTGCGCGCCGGCCGCGCCGGCCGCCAGCGCAAGACTTGCGGCCAGGGTAGCGGCGAGGGCCAGATTGCCGACAAGCGGGCGGATTGCGAAAGCGCTGTCGGCGGAAATGGACACGGTCTTCGATCTGCCGGCGGATCTCGGGTCGGGCGGGTGCCGCGACGAGGGGGAGGGTGGGGAGGTCAGCCGCCGCGGACCGCCGGGCCGGATGTCATGGCCTGGGTCGAATAACCGATGAAGTCGAGAAGAATGTCCGCGCCCACGGCGATCGCCGCCATGGCGAGGAAAGCGATCAGCATGGTTTTCATTGGGTCTTCTCCCGATCCGAGGTCGCCCGCTTGAGGAACGCGATCAGGTCGTCCCGGTCGGCGGGCTTGACGATCCGCTGCATCGGCATTTTGGAGCCCGGAATGTAGTGGTCCGGACCCTCGTCGAACAGCGCGTCGATCGTGGCTTCGTTCCAGACGATATCCGAGTTCAGCAGCGTCCGCGAATATTTGTAGCCGTCGAGCGCGCCCGCCCGCCGTCCGAAGACGCCGAACAGCGTCGGGCCGGCGCGGCGCCGCCCGTCGGGTCCGAGCGCGTGGCAGATCGAGCATTTGCGCTGGAACTGGCGCTCGCCGTTGCTCATCGTCGCCGGCTTCCTGAGGAAGGTGCGTTCCTCCCGGGTCATCCGGTCGTGCTCGCCGAGCGACTCGACCGGCCAGCTGTACATCGCGTCGTCGAGCCCGCCGGCATGGATGTTCTTGCCGTCCGGAGAAAAGCGGAGCGCCCAGACCGGCCCCCGCAGCGTCGCCCGGAAATTGCGCAGCACCGACCAGGTCCGCACGTCGATCACCTTGATGAAGCCGTCGCCGTCCCCCACCGCGAGCGTGGCGAAGCCCGGATCCGCCGCCATCGCGAGGATCGGGCTGCGGCCGGAGGTGAAATCGGCGATCCTGTCCCCGGTCTCCGCGTTAACCACCCGGATCGTCCCGTCGAGCGAGCCGTAGGCCAGCCAGCCTGCCGGGTCGTTCAGCACCAGCGTGTTGACGCCGAACCCGTGCCTCAGGAAGAACCGCTTGCGCGTGCCCCTGGCCGGGTCCCAGGTGCGGATCGTGCCGTCCGCGGAGGCCGAATAGAGCGTCCCGCCGTCCGTCGTGTAGGCGATGTCGCTGACGTTGGACCGGTGACCCTTGAGGAAGCGCGGCTCGCCGCCGTCGAGCGGCCAGAGCCCGATCGACCCGTCCCAGCTCGCCGCCGCCACCGTGCGCCGGTCGGGCGAAAGCTCGAGCGCGTTGACCTTGTTCTTGTGGCCGCCGAGGCGCCGGGCCTTTCCGGTCGAGAGATTCCACAGATAGAGCTGGAAATCGTCCCCGGCGGAGACCGCCCGGTTCCGGTCGACGAACCTGACCGCGTTGACCGCCGCGCGGTGCGCCTCCAGCCACACGGGCGTCTTGCCGCGCCACAGCCCCACCGAGAAATCGAAGCTCGCCGTCAGGATACGGCTGCCGTCCGGCGAGACGTCGATCCCCTTGATCGGGCCGCCATGGCCCTTGAGCGTAAAGAATTCTCCCGCGGCGGCGACCGAAGGAACCAGGACCAGCGCCGCGAGTAGCGCCCGGAACGCCATCTTATTCCGCCGGCGTGGCCGGGGACTCCCGCGAAGCGTCGGCCTGCTCTTGGGCCACGACCTCCTCGTACCACAGCGAGTGGTGCTCCTTGGCCCACTGCATGTCGACCTCGCCCGACTCCATCGACTCGAACGCGCCCTCCATCCCGATCGAGCCGAGATAGATGTGGGCGATGATGATCGCCATGAAGACGAAGGCGACGATGGTGTGCCAGAGCTGCGCGTACTGCATCTCCTCGTGCGGCGTCATCGTCGTCTGCAGCTCGCCCATCCCGACGAGCTGCGGCAGGCCGAGCGCGTTCAGGATCTCGAAGGTCTTGGCGAACATCGGCATCTCGAACGGGAACAGGAGCGACAGCCCCGACGCGGAGATCGAGATCCCGAGGATTATGACGATCCAGAATATGATCTTCTGCCCGGCGTTGAACTTGCGCGCCGGCGGGTGGACGTGCTTGGAGAACAGCCCGCCGCCCTTCGCCAGCCACACCAGGTCCGCCCGGTTCGGCACGTTGTGCACCACCCAGCAGACGAACACCATGACCAGCGCCGCGATGAACGCCCAGGCGACGTTGTTGTGGATCCACTTGGACGCGAGCGCGATGCCGGAGAAGAAATCCTTGCCGAAGACCGGGATCAGCGCGACCCGCCCGAACAGCGTGATCAGGCCGGTGAGCCCGAGCAATATGAAGGAGCCGGCCAGCAGCCAGTGGCTGAACCGCTCGATCGCGGTGAAGCGCAGGATCGTGCGGCCCGTCTTCTCGCCCTCGATGCGGATCGGTCCCCGGATCACCAGGTAGATCGCGACCACCGCGATCATCGCCACCAGCAGCCATCCGCCCCATTCGAGCAACGGGCCCTGGCGAAGCTCCAGCCACCACATGCCGGAATCCTGGATGATGACGCCCGCCGCCGCACCCTTCGCGGAGACCGTGACGTCGGCGCTTCCGTAGCGCAGCGCGCGGAACACCTCGGAGTCCGAGGCGCCGCCGAGCGTGCCGAGCTGCGCGGCTATAGCGGCCGCGCTCTCGGGGTCGCCGACCGCCTCGCGGCGGAATTCATCGTCGATTTTCTGGCCGCGCTGCCGGGCGAGGATGTCCTCGAGCGTCTGGGCGCCGCCCGTCGAGGCACGCGGCATTTCCTTCGCGGCGCCGGCGCCCTCCTGGGCCGCCGCCGGCGCCGTGGCGAGCGGCGTCAGTGCGAGCGCCAGAATCAGCAGCCTGCAAAACGTCTTGATCGTCGGAATCATCGGATGGACCTCGAACTCGTCCACAAGGCGCACGGGCGGGCAATTGCCCGCCCGCTCGAACCGATCGGGGCAGGGGGCGGTCGCCCGCCCCCCGCGCGATTCGGGTCAGCTGCCCTTCTGGCCGTAGGCCGTGCCCCAGCCCCAGGCGCCGGTGCCGAAGCCCCGGGCCACGACGCGTTCGCGGTAGATGCCGGAAACGACATCCCCGTCGCCCGCGAGCAGGGCCTTTGTGGAGCACATCTCGGCGCAGATCGGCAGTTTGCCTTCCGCGATCCGGTTGCGCCCGTACTTGGCGAACTCGGCCGTCGAGTGGGTTTCCTCCGGGCCGCCGGCGCAGAACGTGCACTTGTCCATCTTGCCGCGGGACCCGAAATTGCCCGCCTGCGGGAACTGCGGCGCCCCGAAGGGGCAAGCGTAGAAGCAATAGCCGCAGCCGATGCAGAGGTCCTTGGAGTGCAGCACGACCCCGTCGTCGGTCTGGTAGAAGCAGTCCACCGGACAGACGGCCATGCACGGCGCATCCGAGCAGTGCATGCACGCGACGGAAATCGACCGCTCACCCGGCTTGCCGTCATTGATCGTGACGACCCTCCGCCGGTTGATCCCCCAGGGAACCTCGTGCTCGTTCTTGCACGCGGTCACACAGGCATTGCACTCAATGCAGCGCTCGGCGTCGCAGAGAAATTTCGCTCTTGCCATACCTGTTCCCTCCTTATGCCGCGTAGACCTTGCAGAGAGTCGTCTTCGTCTCCTGCATCAGCGTGACCGAATCGTAGCCGTAGGTCTGCGCGGTGTTGCTGCTCTCGCCCAGGACGAAGGGGTCTGCGCCCTCCGGATACTTGTCCCTGAGGTCCTTGCCCTGGAAGTGCCCGCCGAAGTGGAAGGGCATGAACACCACCCCGGCCCCGACGCGTTCGGTGACCATGGCCATGACCTTGACCTTGGCCCCCTCGGCGCCTTCGACCCAGACCTGGGACCCGTTCCTGACGCCGAGATCGTTGGCGTCGCGCGGGTTGATCTCCACGAACATGTCCTGCTGGAGCTCGGCGAGCCAGCGGTTGGACCGCGACTCGTCGCCGCCGCCCTCGTATTCCACGAGACGGCCCGAGGTGAGGATCAGCGGATAGTCCTTGGAGAAATCCTTCTTCTGGATCGAGGCATACATGGTGGGCAGACGGTACAGCTTCCGATCCGAATAGGTCGGGTAGTCCTTCACCAGGTCGCGATCCGGAGCGTAGAGCGGCTCCCTGTGAAGCGGGATCGGATCCGGGAAGTTCCACACCACCGCACGCGCCTTGGCGTTGCCGAACGGTGCGCACTCGTGCTTGATCGCGACCCGCTGGATGCCGCCCGAGAGGTCGGTCTTCCAGTTGGTCTTCGCACCGGCGACGGCGTCGATCGCCTTACGCTCCTCCGCGGTCAGGTCCTTGTCCCATCCCAGGTCCATCAGCATCTGCATGGTGAACTCGGGATAGCCGTCCTGGATCTCCGAACCGACCGAATACACGCCTTCGGCCAGCAGGTTCTCGCCCTTGCGCTCCACGCCGAACCTGGCGCGGAAGGTCAGGCCGCCCTCGGAGACCCGCTTGGACATGTCGTAGAGGTTGGGCGTGCCGGGATGCCCCATCTCGGCGGTGCCCCAGCAGGGCCACGGCATCCCGTAATAGTCGCCGTCCGCGGGACCGCCCACGGCCTGCAGCGTCGTCCTGTCGAACGTGTGCTGGTTGGCCATGTGCAGCTTGAGCCGCTCGGGCGACTGACCGGTGTAGCCGATGGTCCACATGCCCGCGTTGATCTCGCGGGTGATGTCCTCGACCAGGGGCTCGTCGCCGTTCACCTTGATGTTGCGGAAGAACCGGTCGGCCCATCCGAACTTCTTGGCGAACTTCGCCATGATCACCTGGTCGGGCAGGCTCTCGAACAGCGGCTCGACGACCTTGTCGCGCCACTGGATCGAGCGGTTCGACGCGGTCACCGAGCCGTACGTCTCGAACTGGGTCGAGGCGGGCAGCAGGTAGACCCCGTCGGTGCGGTCGTGAAGCACGGCGGAGACGGTGGGATACGGGTCGATGACGACCAGCATGTCCAGCTTCTCCATCGCGGTCTTCATTTCCACGAGGCGGGTCTGCGAGTTGGGGGCGTGGCCCCAGAGGACCATGGCGCGGACATTGTCCGGCTGGTCCATGTTCTTCTTGTCTTCCAGAACGCCGTCGATCCATCGGGACACCGGGATGCCCTTCAGGTTCATCAGCTTCTTTTCCTTGCCGTCGGCGGTCTTGAGGGTCGCGAACTGACCCTTGAGCCAGTTCAGATCCTCTTTCCAGACCCGCGCCCAGTGCGCCCAGGCGCCGGCCGAGAGGCCGTAATAGCCGGGCAGGGTGTGGGACAGGATGCCGAGATCGGTCGCGCCCTGGACGTTGTCATGGCCGCGGAAGATGTTGGTTCCGCCGCCGGACGTGCCCATGTTGCCCAGCGCCAGCTGCAGCACGCAGTAGGCCCGCGTGTTGTTGTTGCCGTTGGTATGCTGGGTGCCGCCCATGCACCAGATCACGGTGCCGGGGCGGTGGTTGGCCATGGTGCGGGCGACGCGGCGAAGCTGCGAGCCCGGCGTGCCGGTCACGCGTTCGACCTCCGCCGGATTCCACTTCTTCACTTCCTCGCGGATCTGGTCCATTCCCCAGACCCGGGTGCGGATGAACTCCTTGTCCTCCCACCCGTTCTCGAAGAGGTGCCAGACGATGCCCCAGATCAGGGCCACGTCCGAGCCCGGACGGAACCGCACATATTCGTCGGCATGCGCCGCGGTCCTGGTGAACCGGGGGTCGCAGACGATCAGCGGCGCGTTGTTCTGCTCCTTGGCGCGAAGCACGTGCAGGAGCGAGACCGGATGCGCCTCCGCGGGGTTGCCGCCGATGAGGAAGATGGCGCGGCTGTTGTGGATGTCGTTGTAGGAGTTGGTCATGGCGCCGTAGCCCCATGTGTTCGCAACCCCCGCGACGGTCGTCGAGTGGCAGATCCGCGCCTGGTGATCCACGTTGTTCGAGCCCCAGTAGGCCGCGAACTTGCGGAACAGGTAAGCCTGCTCGTTCGAGAACTTCGCCGAGCCCAGCCAGTAGACGCTGTCGGGTCCGCTTTCCTTGCGGATCTTCATCATGCCGTCGCCGATCTCGGCGATCGCCTGATCCCAGCTGATCCGCTGCCACTTCCCGCCGGCCTTCTTCATCGGGTACTTGAGCCGGCGTTCGCCGTTCGCATGCTCGCGGACCGCCGCGCCCTTGGCGCAATGGGCGCCGAGATTGAACGGGCTGTCCCAGCCGGGCTCCTGCCCGACCCAGACGCCGTTGTTGACCTCGGCGAGGACCGAGCAGCCGACCGAGCAGTGGGTGCAGACCGACTTGACGGTCTTCACGGCCCCCCGGACGGCTTTCTGCGCGCTCGCCCCGGTGACCATCCCGCCGGTGGCGCCGATCGCTGCCAGCCCGCCGATGGCGAGGCCGGACCCGCGAATGAAGGCCCGCCGGTCGACCGATGTCTGCGAAATGTTCGAAAGGAGCGAAGTCCGCTGGGGGCGTCTCGCAACCCCGTTGGTCTTTTTCCTTAACATCTTAACCTCCGTGAGGCGTCCCGGACGGTGCCGGTTCGCCGGGTTTCACGTCGCGATGGCCGCGGGGCGTCTCGCTACCGTTGGCCATCCTTCCGATCCTCGGATCAGAAGCGGGCGCTCTCGAAATAGGCGCGGGTATGCTGTGTGTCCCGCAGCCCTTCGCCGGTGTCTTCCGCCGTCGCCGCCTTGGCCGTCGTGCCCGCGGCTGCCGCTACCGCGGCTGCCGGAACCGATACCGAGGCGAGCTTGAGGAAGTCGCGGCGTTTCGTCGGTTCGCCCTTCTTTTCCCTGGGCATGTCTCCTCCTCCATTGACTCACGTCCAGTCTAGCACAGACTTTCTTATAGCTCCTAGCCGGAAATCAGACGGAAAGCTTCTTTTTCGATTTCCATGAAAGCCCGGCCGGCCGAGCCGACCGGCGCGTAAAACACTGAATTCCTTGCGCTTTCCAGGTCCGAAAAGAAATGACCCGCCCACGGGCCGATATGCCGGTCGAAGAATCTTTTCGACCGGTCGAGCGAAATCGGCTCGGCGAAGCGTCCGACGATCATTCCGGCCATCATCTCGAACAGGCTGGCGATGTGGTCCTCGGGCTCGAAAACGTCGTCGGCGCGGACGATCCCGAGCGCCTTCATGTCGTCGCGCAGCGCCGCCAGCGGCTTCTCGTTCAGGAAGCCGGTCAGGTAGTAGCTCGCATAGGGCAGAAGCTCGCCCCGTCCGAGTCCGATGAACAGCGTGTTGTACTCGTCCTCGACGGCCTCCGGCCCGGTCGCGGCGGCGATCCGGGCGAGCGTGCGGACCGCCCGGCCGACCTCGCTGTCGTCGCCGGTGAGCGCGGCCGACTTCCGCAGCAGCTCCGCGTCCGGCGGCCGCGCCATCAGCGCGCCCAGGAAGTCGTACATCCCGGCGCGGAGCCGGTCCTCCTCCGGGACCCGCGGGTTGGGCGATGCCTCGGTCATTCGTCCGGTCCTCTCGTCCCGCCGCCGTCAGGGTCCGCGAAGGCGAAGCGCATGTGGCGCCGCGCCGGCGGCCCGGGCGGGGCCTCTTCGCCCGGTTCGGGCGGTTCGGGTTGGGGAGCCTCCTCTTCCGGCCCGGACACGGCCTCCGCCGTCTCCGTCCCCTCCGGATCGTCCGGGGCCGCGTCTTCTTCCTCCGGCTCCGCGTCCGGTTCGGCCCCGTCCCCGGCGGCCTTGGCGAGGTCCTCCTCGCGGACCATCCCCCTGCCCACCTGGTAGACCGATTGCAGGTCCGCGACCACCGTGGCGGCGTCGCTGAAGTCCTCGCCGTAATCGAGCAGCTCGTCGAGATTGGCCAGCACCGGGTTGGAGAGCCAGAGCCTTCTCAGCGCTCGCCGGCGCAGCCTGTCGGGCACCGCCTTCGCCATGAAGGCCGAGAAATCGTCGCCCTGCTTCAGGCTGTCGGGATCCGGCAGGTCGAGCTCGGCCAGCACCTCTTCGTCCGACTTTTCCTCGAGCGCCTTGCGCTCGTCGTCGGCCTTCCCGTCCTCCAGGGCCTCGGCGTCGGCGCGCTTCTCGGCCTCGACCGCCGCCTTGCGGCGCGACCAGAAATCGCGGCCTTCCGTCTCTCCGGTCAATGCAGCCGTTCCCCGCCGCCCCGGCGCGGCGCGCGGTAGACGTCGGTAAGCTGGCGGATCCGGGGATCGCCCCTGCCGTCCTCCGCTTCGCCCTTCTTGCGGTTGTCGCGCCGGCGCTTGACGAATTCCTCGTCCTCGTGGTGCTCCTCGACGAAGTCGCGGACCCAGGCCGCGAGCCCTTCGGGCATCGGCACCTGCTCGACGATCTCCTCGCCGCTGTCGAGATAGTCCTGCGCCTCGTAGGGCGAGGCGGTGGCGAGCACCACCTCGAGCTCGTGCCCGGCGTCCTCGTCCTCGGTCTCGCGCAGCACCACGTAGACCGCCGGCACCCGCGCGGACAGCCCGGCCAGGTAGGCCTCGGTGTCGGACGCCCAGAGTTCCATCGCCACCGTGGCGGCGTGATAATCGACCGTGTCGCCCTCGCGCCGCAGCTCCCGCCAGTCGGCCTCGCCCGCGCCCGGCATCACGTCGACCACCTGCCACGTCCAGCGCGCCCAGCGCGTCACCCCCGGCGACCTGCGGATCACGATGCCGAGAGGCACCGACACGTCGCTCGGGTGCATCACCCGCACCGCCTTCTGCTCGGACAATTCCCGCTCCCGCCCGTCAGGACCGGCGGATTATGGGCGGAGCGCCGGCCCCGCGCCAGACGAAAAGGGCCACCCGCCCCTCACCCCGGCCCTCTCCCCCCGGGGAGAGGGGGATTCGCGCGGCGTCGCCCATTCCTCCTCACCTTCTCCCCTCCCGCGTGCGGGAGAGGCCGGGGGAGGGCGGAGGCCCACCGCCAAACGTCTTGCCACGCGCGGCTCGTGGCGCCTAGGCTGCGCGACGCCCGACGCACCGGAGGAGGACGCGTTGGCCAAGACCCTCATTCTCTGCGACTGCCTGGGGAGCCAGGCGGTCGACCGCGACGCGATCGGCGCGCACGCCGAAATCGTCTGCTCGCGGATCCACAACGCGCTCTGCACGACCGAGATCGAGGACGCGGCGAAGGCGATCGCGGACGGCGATGCGATCGTCGCCTGCCAGCAGGAGCGGCCCCGCTTCGAGGAGCTCGCCGGGGAGATCGGCGCGCCGGTGCCCGATTTCGTCGACATCCGCGACCGCGCCGGGTGGTCCGACGAGGCGGAGAGGGCCGGACCCAAGCAGGCCGCCCTGGTCGCCGAGGCGCTGCTGCCGCCGCCGTCGGCGCGGACCGTCGACGTCGAGTCCGAGGGGCGCTGCCTGGTGATCGGCAAGTCGGCCGTGGCGCTTCCCGCCGCGGAACGACTCTCCGGCGCGCTCGCGGTCACCGCGCTGCTGACCGACGCGGACGACGATCTTCCGCTCGACCGCGGCTTCGAGGCGATAGCGGGCCAGCTGGTGCAGGCTTCCGGCGCGCTCGGCGGGTTCCGGCTGCGCATCGACGGCTTCCGCCAGGTCGAGCCCGGCGGGCGCGGCGGGTTCGCGCTGACCGACCCGCGCGACGGCGCGCGATCCGAGTGCGACCTGATCCTCGACCTGTCGGGCGGGACGCCGCTGTTCCCGGCGCCGGAGAAGCGGGAGGGTTATCTGCGCGCCGACCCGGGCGACCCCAACGCGGTCGCCGCGGCGGTGTTCGAGGCGGGCCAGACGGTCGGCACCTTCGAGAAGCCGCTCTACGTGCGCCTCGACGAGACGCTGTGCGCGCATTCGAGGGCCGGCCAGGCGGGCTGCTCCAAATGCCTCGACGCCTGCCCGACCTCGGCGATCGCGCCGGCCGGCGATCATGTGGCGCTTGACCCGATGGTTTGCGCCGGCTGCGGCGCCTGCGCGGCGCTCTGCCCCTCGGGCGCGATAACCTACGACGCGCCGCCGACCGCGGAGCTCTACCGCCGCATGGAGACGCTGGCGTCGGCCTACCGCGAGGCGGGCGGGGAGGCGCCGCGGCTGCTGGTCGTCGATTCCGGCTTCGGCGCCGAGATGGTGGCGCTGTTCGCCCGCTTCGGGCGCGGACTGCCGGCCGACGTCATTCCGTTCGAGCTTGAGACGCTCGCTCATTTCGGCCATGCCGAGATGCTGGCCGCGCTCGCCACCGGCTTCGCCTCGGTCGACATCCTGCTCGCGCCCAGGTCCGAGCGCGAGGTGCTGGAGGGCGAGCTCGCGCTCGCCGCCGCGTTGGGGGGCGCCGGGCGGCTCCGCCTGCTCGACCTCGGCGATCCCGACGCGCTGGACGAGGCGCTCTACGGCGTCGAGGTAAAGCCGCCCGACGCCGAGCCCGTCCTGCCGATGGGATCGCGGCGACAGGTGGCGAGGCTCGCGGCCAAGGCGCTCAACCCGGGCAGCGCCGAAACCCTCGAACTGCCCAAGGGCGCGCCCTACGGCGCCATCGAGGTCGACGAGGAGGCCTGCACGCTCTGCCTCGCCTGCGTTTCGCTCTGCCCCTCGGGCGCGCTCGCCGACAACCCGGACAAGCCGCAGCTCCGCTTCCAGGAGGACGCCTGCCTGCAATGCGGGCTCTGCAAACAGGTCTGCCCGGAGGACGCGGTGGCGCTCAAGCCGCGGCTCGACCTCTCCGACGCCGCGTTCGACCAGAAGGTGATGAACGAGGAAGAGCCCTACGAGTGCATCGAGTGCGGCAAGCCGTTCGGCGTGAAATCGACCGTCGAGCGCATCGTCGAGCAGCTCGCCGGCAAGCACTCGATGTTCGGCACCGAGGACGCGTCCCGCATGATCCGCATGTGCGACGACTGCCGCATCGCCGCCCAGTACCACGCCGAGAACAACCCCTTCGCCGCCGGCGACCGCCCCCGGGTGCGGGTGAGCGACGACTACTTCTCCAAGCGCCGGGACCATTGAGGGGGGGCGGACGCAGCGCCCGGCTCCTCCCCCTAACGGACGGTCGGCCTTATCCGGCTTCCCACGGATTCACCACCGCGACGCCCGTGTCGGAGAAATCCCTGACATTGCGGGTCGCCACCTCCATGCTTCGGGAGCGGGCGATGGCCGCGATCTGGCAATCGGCCGGAGAAACGGGCCGTCCGGCGCGTCGGCGCGCCGCGGCGATGTCGGCGTAGGCGCGCGCCGCGTCACTGTCGAACGGCAGCACACGGCCTTCGAAATCCTCCCGAAGCATGGCCTCGATCTGCGTGGCGAGTCCGTCCCGGCGTCGCCCCGCCGGCATCAGCGCGACGCCGAAGCGGAGTTCCGCTTCGCCGATTGCCGAGAAGTACAGGTCTTCCACGGCATATTCCGCCGTCCATGCCTCGACGGATGGATGGGGCGGCAGGCGCAACAGCTCCGAAAGGACGTTGGTGTCCAGCAGGATCACCGTTGCAACCCTAGTCGAACCGCGGCGGTTCGCGTCCGGGCCCGCGCGCCGGCAACTCCAGATCCGCCCCGCCCAGAGGGGCGAACCGGGCGCGGATGAGACTCGCCAGGTCTTGCGAGCGCGGCTTGGGCCCGACAGCCTTGCGCAGGATAATCCGCGCTTCCTCCTCCATGGAGCGGCCGTTCCCCGCCGCGCGAATCCGCAGCCGGGACTTCACCTCGTCATCGAGATTGCGGATCGTGATGCTCGCCATGACCGCGCCCCCCGTTTACCTCCAGTTGAAAATTAGTCGCCGATTGCGATGCAATCAAGAGCGTCCGGCTTCGTCGGGTATCGCCCCGCCCCCGGCCAGCGCAAGCCGATCGCCCGGCACGGGTAGCGCCCCCGGCGCGGGCGCGCCGCGGGGAGCGGCCAGCCCGCGGGCTCGGCGACCGCCGCGAACCTGGGCGCCGCGGGCGAATCGTCGATCCGCCACAGCCCCATCTCGACCCCGAAATAGCCGTCGGCCCCGCGGCCGATCCGGTTCAGCGCGTGGATGACGGCGCGGTGCTCCGGGCTCAGCCGCTCCGCCAGCCAGACGGCGGCGGGCGCCCCGGCCGCCTCCGCGCGCGCCAGCAGCGTGCCGAGGCAGGCACGGTCGGACTCGCCGAGCTGCGCCCCGACCGCCACCGCCGCGCCCGTCACCGCGTCCCGGCACAGGAAACCCGCGCGGTCCGGTCCGGCCTCCAGCGTCCCCGCCGCCGGCGCGAGGCGGAGGCCCAGCGCGTCGTCCAGCATGCGCAGGCGCTCCGGGTCGGCGAACCACGGGGCGAAGCCGGACGGTTCGCGCTCCCACAGGGTTTCGAGGTCGATGCGCTCCAGTCGGCCGAGTTCGGGAGGGTGCATGCGGGTCTCCTTCCTGCCGAGGGTCCGGATCGCGGGCATGAAAAAGGGCGCCCGGGTTTCCCCGGCGCCCTTCGCCGCGATCATGCTAAAATTAGCACAAATCGCGTCCCCAGTCAAGAAATTTTATCGAAAAAAACCAATTTCTCCCGGTTTTTCGCGTCGGCACGACGGTCATCCCCCGATTTCGTCGAAATACACCAGCGCCGGCAGGTTGCGGCGTCCATGGACGATCCGCAGGATCGCCGGCTCGCCTCCGGCGGCCTCGATCCTGGCGAAGAATATGACGTGACGCCGGTAGTTCGCCGAACGCAGCCCCGGCGCGAACAGGCTCCGGTCGCGGCCGCTGTCCGGGTCGGCCGCGATTCTCTCGAAAGCGCCCACCATGCCGCGGTAATAGTCGAGCCACCGGTCGTGGCCCCGGGTTGCCAGCGTGTAGTCCCGAATGTCGTCGAGATCCCGCCGCGCCAGGCGGGACAGCCGGATCGTCATGCCGGCGCGGCTATTTCAGGCCGGCGCCGGGCTCGTACTCCACGGGGTCGAACGTTTCGAACCCGCCGGCCTCGGCCTCGCGCACCGCCTCTTCCAGCTCGACCTTCAGTGCATGGAACTGGCGCGCGCCGTCGCGTTCCATCAGCAACCGGACCCCGGCGCGGACCACTTCGCTCGCGTTGGCGTAGGCGCCGGTTTCGATCTGGCGCCGCACGTAATCCTCCATCGGCCGGGTCAGGTGCACGTTCGGCATCCGGGCTCTCCGCTATGTCCGATATTGTCGTATACTGACATGGATCGCGCGCGCCCGGCAATCGCGGGCAACCCGGGCAAGCGGAAAAACACCCGCCCCCTACCGCGGGCGCGCCGCGCCGAGCTTCGCCGGCTCGATGGTGGCGACGTACGCCATGACGGCGTCGAGATCCTCCAGCGTGATCTCGAGCGGCACGATGGGCGGCGGGCGGGATTCGTCGAACGGCTCGGTGGTGCCGGGGATCTGGGTGAACGAGGGGTGCGGGTTGAGCAGGTAGAAGCCGCGGAAGCGGAGCTCCCAGTCGTTGAGCGTCTTGAGGAGCGCGAAGGACGGCGTCGAGCCGAGCCCGCCCATCCGGTTGCGCGGCCCGATCACATGGCAGCGCCCGCAATGGAGGAAGGAGAGCTTCTCGCCCCGCGCCAGGTCGCCGGCGGGCCTGGCGCGGCGCTTTTCCGCCTTGACCCCCGCCGCCGCCAGATAGACCCGGCGTCCGTTCGCGCGGAACGATTCGACGGTCCGCTGGCCCACCCTGGAGAGCAGCCAGTCGACGAAGCGCTTCGCGTGCGCCGGCGCCGCGGCGCCGCCCTCGGCGACGCGCACCGCGTAGACCGTCTTGCCGCCCCGGAACGCCGCGCGCCCGCCCTTCACCACGTCGGCCGGGCCGAGCTTGACGTCGACCTGGATGCCTTCCTCCAGCACCGTCGGCGTCACCCTTATGCCGGTCTTGAGCGAGAATCTCGGCAGCAGGTAGGCGAGGAACCCGCTCTCGCTCAGCCCGGAGCTCGCCGCCAGCACGATGCGGCGCTCCTCCGCCGCCGTGCCTTGCGCGAACGCGAGCACGCAGAGCGCGACCGCTCCTCCCAACCGCCAGACCGGCATGGCAGCCCTCCTCCCCGGACGTTCCCCTTGCGGCCCCCGGACGCGCCGGGGAAACTCCGCCGGTATTCGCCGATCTCATGCTAACCCGACCGCGGCGGCCGGGGAAACCGGGGGCGTCCGCTCCTTTTTTCGTCATGCCCGGACTTGTTCCGGGCATCCACGGGGTGCAGCATGAAGACGCGGACCCGGGAAGGATGGGCGTAGATGCCCGGAACAAGTCCGGGCATGACGCCGAGGGCCGGGCGCCGGCGACGGAAGGGAACGCCATGAGCGAGGGTTTCGACGACTTCAACATGACGATGCGCAAGTTCCTCAAGCAGGTGGGGGTGACCTCGCAGCGGGCGATCGAGGACGCGATGCGCGACGCCGGGGCGGAGAAGACCGCCGGCCGCAGCTTCACCGCCCGGGTGGTGCTGACGATCGACGAGCTCGATCTCGAGCACACCGTCGAGGGCCGGATCGACGGCAGGGGCGAATGACCGCGCGCGACGACGTGCTGGCGGCGCTGAAAGGCGTCGCCGATCCGCTCAGCGGCCAGGACCTGGTTTCGGCCGGGCTGGTGCGGGCGCTCACCGTCGACGGCGGCGCGGTGCGCTTCGTGCTGGAGATCGACCCGGCGCGGGCCGACGCGATGGAGCCCGCGCGCGCCGAGGCCGAGGCCGCGGTGCAGGCGCTGGAAGGCGTGAGCTCGGTCTCGGCGGTGATGACCGCGCACAAGGCGACCGCGCCGCCCGAGCTCGATATCGGCCGCCGGGGCGAGGCCCAGGGCCCGCAAAAGATCCCGGGCATCGAGCGCATCGTCGCCATCGCGTCGGGCAAGGGCGGGGTGGGCAAGTCCACCGTCGCCGCCAACCTCGCCGCCGCCTTCGCCGCCGAGGGCAGGCGCGCCGGGATGCTGGATGCCGATGTCTACGGCCCCTCCCAGCCCCGCATGCTGGGGGTTTCCGGCCGGCCCGCCTCGCCCGACGGCAAGACCATCCTTCCCATGCGCAACCACGGCGTCACCATGATGTCGATCGGGCTGATGACGCGCGAGGACGAGGCCGTGGTGTGGCGCGGCCCGATGCTGATGGGCGCGCTGCAGCAGATGATGAGCCAGGTCCAGTGGGGCGCGCTCGACGTGCTGGTGGTCGATCTGCCGCCCGGCACCGGCGACGTGCAGATGACGCTGACCCAGAACGCCGAGGTCACCGGCGCCATCGTGGTCTCGACGCCGCAGGACGTGGCGCTGATCGACGCCCGCAAGGGGGTCGACATGTTCCGCAAGATGGAGACCCCGATCCTCGGCATGATCGAGAACATGTCGCGCTACGTGTGCTCGAACTGCGGTCACGAGGAGCATCTGTTCGGCCATGGCGGGGTGCGCGAGGCGGCGGAGCGGCTGGGCGTGCCGCTGCTGGCGGAGATTCCGCTCGACATCGACATCCGCACCTCGTCCGACGGCGGCGCGCCGATCGTCGTCTCGCGGCCGTCCTCGGCCTCGGCCGGGGCGTTCCGCGCGCTCGCCCGCGGGCTGATCGAGGACGGCCACGCGTGAACGGCGGCGACAGGCCGAGCTTCCCGCCGCTGTTCCGGGGGCTGGAGGTCGAGGGCGCGATCGACCCGTTCGCCAAGGCCTGCGCCGAGGCCGCGCTCGGCTGCGACGCGGGCACCATCGTCCACAATGTAAGCGCCGACCGGCTGGCCGCGGCGATCGTCTTCGCGCCCGAGGTGGCGCTCGAGGACGCGATGGCGATGCTGCCGGCCTGCGGCGTCGGGTTCCAGAACGCGCTCGGCGCGCTGGCTCCGCCGGAGGTCGCGGTGCACCTGACCTGGGAGGGCGGCATCCTGGTCAACGGCGCGTCCTGCGGCGGGCTGCGCGCCGCCGCCTCGACCGGAGATCCGGAGGCCGTGCCCGACTGGCTGGTGGTCGGGCTCGCGGTGCCGCTGATCCCCGACGATCCCGACGCCCCCGGGGCCGACCCCGACCGCACCTCGCTCTACGAGGAGGGCTGCGTCGAGGTCGAGCCGGGCGGCCTGCTGGAGGCCTGGTCGCGCCACACGCTGGTCTGGATCAACCGCTGGACGGAGGAGGGGGCGGGGCCGCTCCACGCCGAATGGCGCGGGCTCGCGCACGGCATGGGCGAGGAGATCGCGCTGGACCGCCCGGACGGGCCGATGCAAGGTACCTTCGTCGGCATCGACGAACGCTTTGGCATGCTGCTCAGGCGGGGCGGGAAGACGAGGCTCCTGCCGCTCACCGATCTCCTCGGGGGATGACGATGAACCTCGCCCGCGCGATCCATTTCGACGAGAGCGACATGCGGGTGTTCTACGCGCCGGCGCGGACCGGCGAGTGGTGCATCTCGGGCGGCTTCGAGTTCTCCAACTGGAGCGAGGCCGACCTCGCCGGCAAGGCGCGCCAGGCCTTCGCCAACGGCTGGCTCGGGGTGGAGACGTTCGGCCGCGTCACCTTCGTCGCGGTGACCCGGATCGAGGCCGACGAGATGGAGGCGCTGGCGCGCCGTCTCGCCGAGCATTTCGTCGAGATCTACGGCGCGCCCTCCATCGAGGCGGCGCTGGAGACGGCCCGCGAGGAGATGGCCCAGATGGCCGGGCTCTGCGAGGACCACGCCCCCAACACGCTCTTGACCGTCTCCCGCGAGCTCACCGAGGCCGGCGTGAAGGAAAGCTTCCGCGCCATCGAGGCCGACGACGCGGGGCTGGAGCAGTTCGCCATCCACCCGGACGGGGACGCGATGGGGTAGGGGGGCGGCGAAGGCCGCTATTCGGCGGCGGCGCGCCCGCGATCCCGATCCATCAGGAACTTCGTGAGAAGATCGACCGCGCCCTCGAGCCGGGAGATGCGGTCGCGCAGATTGCCGATGTCGCGGTGCAGGCTCCACAGGAACGCGATGATCGCGAGCAGCGCGGCCAGCGTCGCGTAGTCGAAAAAGCCATCGTTCATGCAACCGATATAACATAAGTGCTGTCGGCCCGCCAGCCCGGGGAAGCGGGTGGAGAAATCCGGGCCGAGGCTCTCCCCCGGCCCCTCCCGCGAGCGGGAGGGGAGAAGGCAAGGCGGGAGCGCCGCCGCGCGAATCCCCCTCTCCCCGCCGGGGAGAGGGTCGGGGTGAGGAGCCGGGGAACGGTTTCCACCGAAACGGATACGCCTCAACCGGCGGAGCGATCGGCCGGGGTGAGCGGCCCGTCCCCGAGCACGGCGGCGATACGATTGGCCACCCGGTCACGCGGTTCGTCCGGCGTCTCCCGGACGATGTGATTGTATTGCCGGGTGTCGAAGTGGACGTCCCCCAGCCTGTCCTTTCGGCAGGTGAAGATGACCGGAATGCCGAGCCCTTGCGCGAAGCCGGCCTCGTAATAAACGCCGCCGCCCTCCCCCGGCCTCTACTCGCTTGATGGCCGGCCGCGGGTCCGGCAGAGTCTCCGGCGCGGGCGGCACGCCCGCACTTCCCGTTGTCGTTCCCCGCCGCCGCCCCGTATCGTCAAGCCCGGACTCGTTCCGGGCATCCACGTGGGACCGCCGCCTCGTTCCCTCCCGGCCCGCACCGCGATGCCGCGGGACGTGGATGGCCGGAACGAGTCCGGGCTTGACGGGGAAGGGGAGCCGGGGGAACGCTTCCGGCCGGTCATCCTATTCGTTCGGCACCAGTTCCAGATGAAGCGATTCCACCCACCCGGTGTTCAACTGGAAACCGCCCGCGGTCAACTTCGCCCCGTCGATTTCGAAGGTCTTCCGGCCCATGAGGTCGCTGTCGAACGCATCCGCTTCCCAGAATGAGATCGTCACCCGGTCGCCCCGATATACTTTCACCGGCAGTTTCATCCCGGCGAAATGAACCCGCCTTCCCGAGACCGACACTTCCGGGGTCCTTCCCCAGAACCGCTTCCGAAGCTCCGCCGCCTTGCTTTCGAGCGAAGCCATCCGGCTCCGGAGGTCTCCGAGGCGCCGCTTCGTCGAAGCCAGCCAGTTCTCGCGGTCCTTTTTTTCTTCGGAAGAAAGCGTATCGGAACCCGAGGCTTCGCTCTTCGCCAACTGGCGCCCGACCCTTCTCAGCTCCTGCTTGACGGCCGTCAGTTCCGTTCTCGCGCGTTTGAACGCCTGCCTGGCGGCCGGATCCCGCCTGTCGATGGAGACATAGAATTCCGACTGCCCGTACCCGTCTCCGGGCGCCTCGGATTCCAGCACCACGAGGCCCACCGCGACCCGGTAAGCCTTTCCGCCGTCATCCTCGCCGGCGCACGCGCCTGCCCAGGGCCACGCCAGCCCGGCGGCCAGGCACGAAACGATCATGAGGCGTCGAGAACGACCGGCGCCGCCAGCACCCGATTGCCGCTGCCCTTGCCGCTTGCTCATCGTTAGCCCTTATCGATTGGAATTGGCCTGCCCACGGCCCACAATACCTCATGCACGCTATTCGCCGGTCCCGATACGGGCAACGGTTCGATCGGGCGTTTCACCCGCCCCTGCCTTGCCTGGCCCGCATTTCGACCGCAAGCACGACCGCCGGACCGCGGCGCAAGACCGCAATCGCGACCGTACGAACCGTCGCCGCGGCGGCCGCCGTCTCGCTGGCCCTGCTTTCCGCCGCCTGCCCGGGGGCGGCCGAGCCGTCGTCTTGCGGCGACTGGAACACCCGCCAGTTCTTCCACCGCGCCGCGCCGGCGGACGTGCTCCGCTGCCTCGAAGCGGGAGCGGCACCCGGCGCCCGCGGGGAGTTCGGGCTTACGCCCCTGCACTTTGCCGCGATGCACAGCCGCGCGCCCGCCGCGATCGCGCTGCTGGCCGGCGCCGGCGCCGACCTCGAGGCGCGCACGGCGGAAGGGTGGACGCCGCTCCACGCCGCGGTGCGCTACGGCCGCGCGCCCGCCATGGTCGCCGCCCTTCTGAAGGCCGGCGCGGACCCCAACGCGCGCAACCGCAGGGGTTGGACGCCCCTGCACCATGCTGCGCTCTACCGGCGCGCCCCGTTCGCCGTCTCCGTCCTCCTGATGCGCGGAGCGGATCCCAACGCCCGGGCGGGGGACGGCACGACCCCGCTCCACCTCGCCGCCGGCAACCGCCATATGCCTTGGATGGTTCCCCTCCTGTTGGTCGCCGGGGCCGTGGCCGATGCGCGCGCCAGGGACGGCAAGACACCGTTGCACTATGCGGCGGAGCACGATGCGACGGCGTCTTCGATCGCGATCCTGGCCCAGGCGGGAGCCGGCCTCGACGCCCGGGACGCCGACGGCGCGACGCCGCTGCACCGCGCGGCCGCGTTCGGCAAGAACCCCGCCACGCTCATCGCCCTGCTGAATGCGGGCGCCGACCCGGGTGCGCGGACCGCCGACGGCAGGCTGCCGCTCGATCTGATACGCCAGAACGCCGTCCTTCGTGACACGGAGGCCCGCGCGCGCCTCCAGGCGACGCGGCGGCGATGATCGCGTGGCAACGCCCGCGCGCGCGGCGCGCATGTGCACGGATTCGTCACGGCGGTCATGGACCGTTACGGCAAGCCCGAGCTCGGCTTCCGGTCCTGCCTCGGCGTTCTGCGTCTCGCCGGGTGCCACGACCCGGACCGCTTCGACGCGGCCTGGCGATACGCGCTCGAGCTCGGCACCGCAACCTATCGCGGGCTCGACGCGATCCTGCGCACCGGCGCCGACCTCGCCGATGCCGACCCGACACTCGCCGACGCCATCCTCGACCGCCTCGTCCATGCCGCATACCGCATCGAACTCACCGGCCCATCCATGCGGGCAGGGCGCCGGCGCATGAAGAATACAAGGGGGCGGCGCCGCGCGCCGGGCAGCGTCGCTCCGCTCCGCAAGATCGACTGGAAAGTACCGCCCGGGCATCGGCATGGCGCGCGCGCCGCTCCGACTCGTGAGGGTCACGCGTCGCGCGCGCCATGCCCCCGCCGCTTGCGACAAACCGCGCGCCGGGCTATCGCTGTGCAACATCGCGAAGGGAGGATCCCAAACCGACGGTCAGGCGTCGCTGCGCTCCGAGCAGCTGCTACGACCGGGATTCGGTGGCTATCTCGGCTGAGATTGGCCGGCTACTTCCGGTGAGACTCACCGGCTATTTCCCTGAGATTCGGCACTATATTCGGAGAATAGAGGGCGCCGGCACCGTCGGCGCCCTTTTTCGTGCCCGCCGCTCCCGGAGCAAACCCATGCCCCAACCCGCACCGCCCTGTCGATCGATGGTATTTCAAGGTATAATGCTGCATCAATTACCTCAAGGAGATTTTGCAGCGAATGGACGGGTTTTGGGGCGCGCTGGCGCGGGCCGGCGGGCTGATTGTCGGCTGGGACGCCGACCTGATCGAGATCGTCGGGCTGTCGCTCAGGGTGACGCTGAGCGCGGTGGCGATCGCCTGCCTGATCGGCCTGCCGCTGGGCGCCGCCGTGGGCGCCTTCCGGTTTCCCGGCCGGGCGGCCGCCTCGGTCCTGCTCAACGCGCTGATGGGGCTGCCGCCGGTGGTGGTGGGGCTGGTCGTCTACCTGATGCTGTCGGCCGCCGGGCCGCTCGGGGTGCTCGGCCTCCTCTATACCCCCGCCGCGATGATCGCCGCGCAGACCGTCCTGGTCGCGCCGATCGTCGCCGCGCTGACCCGCCAGGTCGTCGAGGACCTCGACCGGGAATACGCCGAGCAGTTCGCCTCGCTCGGGGTCGGCCCGCTGCGCCGCCTCGGGGCGCTGCTGTGGGACGGGCGCTACGCGCTCCTGACGGTGGCGCTCGCCGGGTTCGGCCGGGCGGTGGCGGAGGTCGGCGCGGTGATGATCGTCGGCGGCAACATCGCCCACGCCACCCGGACGATGACCACCGCCATCGCGCTCGAGACATCGAAGGGCAATCTCGAGCTGGCGCTCGCGCTCGGCGCGGTGCTGGTCGCGCTCGCCGTCCTGGTGACCGGGGCGGCGATGACGCTCCGCGCCTCGGCCGCCCGGCTGGCCTATGCCTGAGGAGGTGCTGTTGAGCGCGCGCGGCCTCGCCTTCGAGGCGGGCGGCGGGCGGCTGATCGACGGCGTCGACCTCGACGTCCGGCGCGGCGCGCGGACCGCCGTGATGGGCGCGAACGGGGCCGGCAAGAGCCTGCTGCTCCGCCTGCTGCACGGCCTCATCCCCCCCGGCGCGGGGGAGGTCAGGTGGCGCGGAGGCCCGCTCGACCGCCGCGCCCGCCGCGCCCAGGCGATGGTGTTCCAGCGCCCGGTGATGCTGCGCCGCTCGGTGCGCGCCAACCTCCGCTTCGCGCTCGCCGCGCGCGGGGTGGGCGGGGCGGAACGGGCGGCCCGGCAAGAGCAGGCGGTGGCCCGCGCGCGGCTCG
>JAJEHI010000047.1 GCA_022823775.1 Defluviicoccus sp.
GATGGGCATTGTGCGCCCGGTGATGGAGACCTTCGACTGGGCCTGGGCCTTCTTCGTGCCGTTCATCCTGCTGACCAGCTTCGCGGTGCTGAACCTCTTCATCGCTGTCATCGTCGATGCCATGCAGACCCTGCACACGGCAGACCGGGAAGAGACGACGGCGGTGCTCCGGCAGGTGACGGAAGCCGAGGCCTCCTTCCTCGCAACCGAGCTGGAGGGCCTGCGCAGCGAAATCCGCGCGCTCAAGGACGAAATCGGGCGGGGAAGCGGCAACGGCGGTTCATAGCAACTTCCTTTCCGGAGGGGGGCTGTGGGCCTCTTTTCCGGCTGGCTTCACTCCCCCTCAAGCGCGATGCGGTGGCTGTCGAGCAGGCCGGGCGCGCGGGCCGGGTCGCCGCGGCCCCAGCCGCATTCGGTGGCGATGCCGAAATCGGCCACGGTCTGCGCCGCGGCGGCGATGCGGCGCTTGTCGCCCTCCCGGTCGTCATGGTGGACGACGCCGAGATAAAGCTCGCAGCCTTCGGGCAGGTTCAGATCCGCCAGTGGCGCGTAATAGGCCGCATCGTCCCGGTGTTTGGGCGCCGGGACGTGGACGAATTGCAGCGGACGCGCCAGCCCGGCCAGGATGCCGTGGATCATCTCGACCGCGTTGGCGAGGTCCGCCGGCATGACGACATGCTCGTCGTTCGGCGTGCCGTAGCACAGATGGTAGCCGAGCTCCGCCGGCTCCGGCACGGCGTTGCCGAGGCGCGCCAGCATCCCCGTGATGTCTTCCTTGTAGCTCGCCGGCCGGTTCGGGAAATAGCCCTCCCAGGCCAGCACCTCCTGGCAGACGTCCCACTGGATCGCAAGGTCGCCGGGGGGGATGGCGGCGCAGATCTTCGCCAGGTCGGCCTTGAAGGCGCGCTCGTAGGCGGCGAAGAAATCCGGCCGGGCCGACGGCGAGACGAACCAGTAGCCGATCGCCATCGGCGTCGGCAGGCAGACCTGGAAGCGCACGCCGGCCGGCAGCGTCCCGGCCGCGCGCATCGCCGCGAAGCGGGCGTAGGAGGCGATCGCCTCGGGCGCGTAGCCGGGATCGAAGTCCACCGTGGCGGGATCGACGCCGGGGCGGAAGCGGAACAGCTCCCATTCGCGGATCAGCTTGCCGTCCCACTGGTGGATGCGCTGCATGTCCTCGTCGGCGGCGACCTCCATCGCCGGATGCTCCGCGACCTTGGCGCGCTGCCAGAAGATCCAGCGCGCCCGCTCGCCGGTCTCGCCGTCCGGGATGCGCTTCAGATGCCCGCCCAGCCGGCCGGCGATCTCGCGGAAGGTCGTGTCGGCGTCCGGATAGGGCAGGCTGCCGACGAGATGGGCGCAGGTGAGGGGCATGACGGGTCTCTCGCGGGTGGTGCGGGCAAATGTGTCATGAAATGTCAGGTTTTGTCATGTTCCGTCAGAGCGCTCCGGGCTCCCGCTGAACACACCGCCATGTCGCCCCGGCCCCCGAGCCGGGGCCCGGAGCCTGCCCTGAGCCTGTCGAAGGGGTCGACCCGAACGATCTTCGCCTGTGGCCCTGGACCCCCGATCGTCGCTGCGCTCCGTCCGGGGTGACAAGGGAGGGGTGTTGGGTGTGTCATGATAGGTCAGGTTTTGGAATAAGCTAAAGTACCAGAGCCAACATGATCGGGTGACTTCCATTAACTAACTGACAAATAGCTATAATTTTCGATTTATATCCGCATAGGTAAGCGCCATCAGGCGCGCGCCGCGCTGTTGTGCAGGCGCTCGAACCCGGCGACGACCTCAGCGGCGGTCGAAATATCGGCGTAGCGCCGCTCGACGTCGCGCAGGTTGGCGCGGTGCGGCTCCTCCTCGTGGTCGCCGACGCAATCCTCGGGCACGACGGTGCGGAAGCCGAGGCTGAATGCGTCGATTACCGAGGCGCGTACGCAGCCCGAGGTGATGCAGCCGGTAACGATCACCGTGTCGACGCGTTGTTTGACGAGGAACTGCGCGACCGGCGTGTTGAAGAAGATCGACGGCGCGGTCTTGGTTATGACGAGGTCAGGCTTTGCAGCGGCGATGCGCGGGTCGAGTTCGACCGAGGGGTGGCCCTCGAACAGTTCCTCGCGCAGCGGCGCGATCTTCCAGTAGGGCATGGCCTCGACCGACTGGTAGCCCATCGCGCAGGCGGCGACCGGGAAGCCGGCGCGGCGTGCGGCTTCGATGACCTCAACCGTCCTGTCGACGGCGCGGTCGATCATATCGGCGCCGCCCATGCGGAACGCCGGGTCGGTGAAGCCGCGCTGGAAATCGACGACGACGACGCCCGGTTTTTCGCCCCAGCCGATCTCGCTGTCGCCGTAGCCGCGTTCGCTATAGTCCATGATCTCGCGTTTCCCTTGCATCGGAACGGCCGGCATTTAAGCATGGTGTCCGGAAAACGTCTGCGGTGTTCGAGGCGCCGCGTTCAAGAAAAGGCGCAGAGCCCGCAACAGCGGTCGAGCAGGGGAGTTTTGGGTTCGATGGGATACCGGATTTCAGTCGATACGGGAGGCACCTTCACCGACATGGTCCTGCTCGACGAGGACGACCGTTTCCATGTCGGCAAGGCGCTGACCACGTCGGATCGTATTTCAGAGGGCATGTTTGCGGCGCTCGATGTCATCGCCGAGGCGCTCGGCAAGACCGCCAAGACGCTGCTGGCGGAAACCGACATCCTGATTTACGGGACGACGCGGGCGACCAACGCCATCGTTACCAAGAAAACGGCGCGCACGGCCTTCCTGACGACGTCCGGCTTCCGCGACGTGCTGGTCTTCAAGGAAGGCGGCAAGCACGGGCCGCACGATTACAGTTACGACTATCCGCAGCCCTATATCCCGCGCCGCCACACGTTCGAAATCGACGAGCGTACCGGCTCAGGCGGCGACATTGTGCGCCCGCTCGACGAGGCGCAGGCCCGCACCGTGGTCGAGACGCTGAAGGCGCGCGGTTTCGAGGCGGTGGCGGTATCGCTGCTCTGGTCGATCGCCAACAACGAGCACGAGGCGAAAATTGGTGAGCTGATCGAAGAGATCATGCCCGGCGTGCCCTACACGCTGTCGCACCGTCTGGCGCCGATCCTGCGCGAGTACCGCCGCGCCTCCGCTACTGCCATCGATGCCTCGCTGAAGCCGCTGATGCAGGCGCATCTGCGCCGCATGCAGAGCGACCTGCGCGACGCCGGGTTTGCCGGCGACCTGCTGGTCTCGACATCGGTCGGCGGCTTCCAGGAGATCGAGACGCTGGTCGAACGGCCGATCAACACGTTGAAATCGGGGCCGGCGATGGCGCCAGTGGCGGCGCGCGCCTACGCCGCGGTCGAGCATATGGGCGGAGATGTCATCGTCTGCGATGCCGGCGGTACGACCTTCGATGTCGGACTCGTGCGCGACGGCCAACTCGTCTATTCGCGAGACAGCTGGCTCGGGCCGCTCTGGACCGGCGATATTATCGGCGCCTCGACCGTCGATGTCCGGTCGATCGGCGCCGGCGGCGGCTCCATCGCCTGGGTCGATCCCGGCGGCCTGTTGCGCGTCGGGCCGCAATCGGCCGGCTCGGTACCGGGTCCGGCCTGCTATGGCGGCGGCGGCCGCGAGCCGACCGTCACCGATGCTGCGCTGGTGCTCGGCTATATCGATCCCGACTATTTCAACGGCGGCCGGTTGACGCTGGATCGCGCGGCGGCCGAAGCGGTGATCGGCACGCTGGCAGCGACGCTGGGCAAGGATGTCGACGAGACGGCGCACGCAATTCTGGTTATTGCCAACGAGCTGATGATCAAAGCGATTGGCGAGATCACCGTCAACGATGGGGTGAACCCGCGCGAGAGCGTCGTCGTCGCGGGCGGCGGAGCGGCCGGCTTCAACATCATGCCGATCGCGCGCGAACTGGGGTGCGAAACGGTGATCCTGCCGCGCACCGCCTCGGCGCTGTCGGCCTGCGGCATGCAATATTCGTCGATCGTCTTCGAGGCGACGCGCAGCCGGTTCACCGATTCCGCCGGCTTCGATCGCACCGGCGTCAACGCCGCGCTCGACGAGATCGATGCCGAACTGCTGGCGTTCCGCGACAGCCTCGGCATCGCCGCGGCGTCGGAAGTGACCATCGAGTATTTCGTCGAGGCGCGCTATCGCGCGCAGGTGTGGGAACTCGACACCGCCCTGTCGAAGCCGCACCTGGACGACGACGCGGATGTCGCCGAGCTGATCGAGGCGTTCCACCAGACGCACGACCGCGTGTACGCGGTTCGCGACGACGAAAGCCCGGTCGAGTGCGTCAACTGGAAAGGCCGTATCTCGATCCGCCCGTTCGAACCGCCGCCGTCGCCCGACCCGTCCGATGCGACGCACGCCCCCGACGCCGCGACAACGCGCGACTGCTATTTCGGCGACGGTGTGCGCGTGCCGACGCCGATCTATCGCGGCGCCGACCTCACTGCCGGTGCGGCGGTGTCGGGGCCCGCGATCATCGAGGAGCCGACGACCACCATCGTCGTCTATCCCGGCATGTCGGCGCGGCTGAGCGTCGCCGGCGACTACATCCTCAACAGCCTGTGATGCGGGAGGCTCATTCCATGTCCGAACCCCAGACCACGCTGGACCCCGTTCTCATCTCGGTGATGGCCAATCGTCTCGACGGCATCGTGCGCGAGATGACCAATACTCTGCTGCGCTCGGCGCGCTCGGCCGTCATTTCCTCGGCGCGCGACTTTTCGTGCTGCCTTGTCACCGGCGAGGACGAGTTGCTGGCGCCGGCCGAGGGGCTGCCGGTGCATATTTTCGGCTGTCACATTCAGACCGCCAATATGCGCAAGTACCATGAAGGCGATATCCGGCGCGGCGATGCCTATCTCGACAACGATCCCTATGGCGGCAACACGCACCCGGCGGACCACACCTTCATGGTGCCGGTATTCTGGGAGGGCGAGCATCTGTTCACCGCCGTCTCCAAGTGCCACATGGCGGATATCGGCAACTCGATCCCGTCCTCCTACTTCGTGCGCGCGCGCGACGTATACGAGGAGGGGGCGCTGGTCTTCCCCGGCGTGCGTATCCAGCGCGACTTCAAGAATGTCGAGGACATTATGCGCATGTGCCGGGCCCGCATCCGCGTGCCCGACCAGTGGTATGGCGACTACCTGGCCGGCCTCGGGTCGGCACGCATCGCCGAACGCCGGCTCGAAGCGTTCTGCGAGAAGTACGGCAAGGATACGGTTAAGGCGTTTATGCGCGAATGGCTCGACTATTCCGAACGCCGCATGATCGATTCGATCCGTCGCCTGCCGAAGGCGAGCCTGACCAACAAGGGCAAGTCCGATCCGCTCGAGGGTATGCTGCCAGACGGGCTCGAACTCACCGTCAAGATCGACATCGACCCCGATGCCGGCGAGATTCATGTCGACCTGCGCGACAACCCGCCCTCGATCGATGCCGGCCTCAATACCTCGCTCGGCTCGGCGACATCGGCTGTGGTCGGCGCGATCTTCAATGCACTCGACAAGGATCTGCCGCGCAATGAGGGCGCGTTCCGCCGGCTGCATTTCAAGTATGCCGAGGACAGCGTAGTTGCCGCGCCGACCTTTCCGCATTCCTGTTCGGTGTCGACGACCAACGTCGCCGAACGTCTGGTCAACATAACCCAGTCGGCGTTCGCGCAACTCGGCGACGGGCATGGCCTGTCGGAAGGCGGCGCCGGGCTCGGCGCCGGCATGGCCGTCATCTCCGGCCGCGATTTGGGTCGCGGCGGCCAGCCCTATGTGAACCGCCTGATGCTGTCGACCAATGGCGGTCCCGCGAGCGCCGAGGCCGACGGCTGGGTCAACTACGCCCTTCCGGTGATCGCCGGGCTGATGTACCGGGATTCGGTGGAGGTCGACGAGTTGAAGCACCCGATCCGCGTCGAGTCGCTCAGCCTGGTAACCGACAGCGCCGGCGCCGGCCGACGGCGCGGCGCGCCGGCGCAGCAGATCGAGTACGGCCCGACCGGCGCGCCGATGACGGCGGTGATCTCGTGCGACGGCCAGCACCACCAGCCGCGCGGCGTCATCGGCGGCCTTCCTGGCACGGCGGGAGAGACCTGGCTGATCCAGGACGACGCCCAGCCCGAGCGCCTGCCCAACGTCGCGCATGTCACCATCGATGTCGGCCAGCGCATTCGAGGACGCGACAGCGCCGGCGGCGGCTATGGCGATCCGCTCGACCGCGAGCCCGAGCGCGTGCTGGTCGACGTCCTCGAGGGCTGGGAGACGCGGCAGAAGGCCAAAGACGTCTACGGCGTCGTCTTCACCGGCGAGATCGACGACGAGACGCTGACCATCGATGCCGCCGCGACGGCAACGCGCCGCGACGAACTGCGCGCTGCGCGCGCCGCATGACGCAATCGGTCGGCGATCCCGGCAGCGTTCGCGCGCTCGCCAGGCAAGTGCGCGATGGCGCGCTGACGGCGCGGGCAGTGGACCTGGCACATTCCGCTCTCGGTGGGATACCCCTGCACTGAACTGCTGCCCGCGACGGCCCCGATATTGTCTCCGCGCTTCGAAATGGTCTCTCGCCGCCCTGTGCCGCCTGCCCGGGTCCCGGCATTGAAAAATCATGTTTTGTCATGGCGCCCGTTTCCTCGCCCTTTCCCGTCCTTCCGGCCGGCGCAGGGCGCCCTAGTAAATGTCGAACGGGAAATACCGGGCGTTGATTTTTTGGTAGGTGCCGTCGGCGCGGATCGCCCGGATCGCGCGGTTCAAGCGGCGGCGCAGTGCTTCGTCCGCCTTGCGCACGGCGATGCCGATGCCCTGGTCCAGGCGGTATCCGTCCCCCGCGAACGCGAAGCCCGCGCCCGCCGGACTGCGGAGCCATTGCCAATGGCCGAGACCGTCGCCGAACACCGCGTCCAAGCGGCCCTCGACGAGCGCGCGCATCAGCGCGTCCTGTTCGCCGAACAGCTTTATCGTGGCGACCCGCGACAGGTTGGCTTCCAGCCAGTCCGAGGCGATCGTCGCGCGCGCCGCGCCGATGGTCCGCCCGGCCGGTGCGGCGGGGTCGAACCCGCCGCCCTTGCGCGCGACGAAGCGAACCAC
>JAJEHI010000194.1 GCA_022823775.1 Defluviicoccus sp.
GCGACTTCCAGCGCGCCCGACAGGACCGCAAGAACACGGCGCACCTGCCGCAGGGAACCCTCGTCGCCATCGCCGGCGGCAAGGACGTCGCCGACCCCGCCGCGGTGATCGCCAGGCTCGACCAGGCCCGCGCCAAGTACAACGATATCGTCATCGTCCACGGCGGCGGACCCGGCGTCGAGCGCATCGCCGCGCGCTGGGCCGAGCGGAACGGCGTCCACCAGGTCGTCTGCAAGCCGGACTGGGACCGCCACGGCAGGGCCGCTCCGTTCCGCCGCAACGAGGAGCTGCTGAACCTCCTGCCGAAGGGCGTCATCGCGTTCCCCGGCTCCGGCATCACCGAGAACCTGATCGACCGCGCGCGGCAGATGGGCATCCCGGTCTGCCTCGCAGCCTAGACCGCCTCGACGGGCCGCGCCGTCATCCCGGCATCGGGACGGCGGCGCGGCTCGTTTCGTTTCCGGTCGACGGTGTCGCGACGGCACCGTCGTCCTCGCGGGCGCGCTCGCGATCGCGCCCGCGATCGCCCTGCCGATCGTTGACCCCATCGACGATCCCGCCCGGCCGCCGCGCGCCCCGCCACTCACTCGCCGTGGCGGCTCCGAACCGCCGCGCTCGACGGCGAAGATTTCCCCATCGTGAATGCGTCGAATTCCGGCTCTGTCTCTACGGCGGAGCCGGCAGTTCTTCACACCGGAACGCAGCCCGCTGCAAGGCTCGCCATACCCTACCCCGGGGTGCTCTGGAGTGCGCTCCCGTACCCCTGACGACGACTGGAGACGACCGGAGCATTGCGGATCGAGCGTGTTCCCTGGAGAACCGCGGGATTGTCGTAGCTGCGCGTAGCCGTGGCGCCCCCTGTCGTATGCGGCAACCGGGCCGGTCGTGATTCGTGACAGTGCGCATGGCGATGCAATACGCTCGGTAGTCCGATTGCAAGCGCCGGAATCCACCGGATCGCCCCGCCGATGAGCGCTGTCCGGGCACGCTCTCCACCCCGGCCAGCGTCCTCGGCGATGCCGTCGGCCGGGGGGCGGTGGAGGTTCGCGGCGGCCCCGCAGGACGCGCAGCATTGGGCCGGAAGCAGGCCGATCGGGTCGGGATTCGGGAAGGGTTTCGGCCCGCGCCGGCCCCGGCGAGCACGAAAAGGAGCAGCGACATGGCCCGGAACGCTCGGAAAGCTCGCGGAAAACCAAACGAGTCAGGCCATCGCGCGGGCGATCCGCGCCGCTCGCGCACGATCCGTTTCTCAGATTCGGAGTGGCAACTGGTCGAGGATGCGGCCCTGCGCCAGGGGATTCCTGCCAGCCAGCTCGTGCGAACCGTGATGCTCGCCGCGGTCGAGGAGCGTCTCGACCGCCCAGCCGAGGCCGCGATCACGCTCGGACACCTCGCGCTGATCGAGGCGACCTACCGCGCTGTCTACGTCCTCGCCACCATCAACCGGGAGGAAATGCTCGATACCGAGCGCGCGAACGAACTCGACGAGATCGTCGCCGCGGCCCGCAGGACGATGAAAGAGACCATGGACGAAGGCCCGGCGTGATGGATTCGAGCAGCCGCTGTCGCGGCTTCCGCCAACGCCGACGCTGCTTGCCCGACCGTCGCAAGAGGGAAGCGCCGGTCGACGCCGCGCGAAACGACCCTCAGACAGCGACCTCGACGCACTCGCCCGGCGCGATCCGTTCGATGGCGGCCACAATCCGGTCGGCGCGCGCCTCGATGCGCGGCCAGGACGTGGACATCAGGACCAGCACCGAGAGACGCCGCGCGTCGAGATTCTGCTGATGACGCAGGCTCTGGTCCGTCGTGACCAGCAGCTCGAAGCCGTCCGCCTCGGCGTGATCGAGTAGCGCGCCGTTGCGAAGGTCTGACCATCCCCGCTCGTAAGCGGTCTCCACGCGATGTTCCGACAAGTGCCTTCGCAAGGGTACGGGCGTGCCCTGGTCGAACAGCACCTTCATGAAGCCGCGACGTCTTTCAGGCTCCGCGTTTCATGATCCAGCACGCTCTCGACCTGCCAGCGCTCGACCCCTGGGAACCAGTCGAGGAACTGCTCTACTGTCGCGCCGTCGCGCAGGTTCTCGAACAGCGAGGAGACCGGCACGCGGGTCCCACGAAACAGCCACGCGCCGCTCACCTTGTCGGGGTCTTGCTCGACGGCGGGACATTGGTTCCACACGACCATCGTTCTCCCTCACCATTCTTCCGAGCGCCTTCGCGTCACGGGACTGCGCCCGGCCGCTTCAGCCATGGACAGGTCGAGGACCGAGAGCCCGACTGTAACGCAGATCGCGCCCCAGCAGTCGACCTTGGAGTGATACACTCAAGGGCTCGAATTGTGAACCAAACGCTGCCTGGGCGGAATCCGGGACATCGAAGGGGATATGTGCGATACGATAACGGACACATTTGAATTCCGTACGGCGATTCCAGGAGGCATCCGTGACGCCGGACACGAGCTACAAGACCATCCTGAGTCTGGACGGTGGCGGTATCCGCGGCCTGATCTCAGCTAAGATACTTGCAGAAATCGAAGAGTTGTCGGGGCAACCGATCCACCAACTCTTCGACCTGATCGTCGGCACGTCGACGGGCGGCATCCTCGCGGCGGGCCTCGCGCGGCCCCAGAGCGGACGAGTTGGCCCTGTACCCGCGAAAAAGCTGGTCGAGCTCTACTCAAAGCGCGGACGCGACATCTTCAGCAGGTCTTTCTGGAAGGGGGTCACCAGCCTTGGCGGGTATTCGGACGAGAAGTACGATGCCGCGCCACTGGAGAACATCCTGAAAAAGATCCTGGACGATACCGAACTGAAGGATACGATGGTGGATATAGTTGTCACATCATACGATATCGAAAGACGCAAGCCATATCTCTTCAAGACCAGAAAAGCTCGTGCCAAACCGCTCGGCCGCAACCATCTTCTTCGCCATGTTGCGCGCGCAACCTCCGCCGCTCCCACCTACTTCGAGACCCTCCTTCTGGACAAGAGCCAATGGGAAGGTGAGAAAAAACGACGCGTACTTATCGATGACGGCGTGTTTGCGAACAATCCGACCATGATCGCGCTATCGGAGGCGCAATATTCGGGCACTGACATGAAGGACATCATTTTGTGTGCCGTCGGCACCGGAATGCATGATCGCAAGATTCCTTATGAAGAGGCCAAAGACTGGGGACCACTCGGCTGGGCCAAGCCGGTGATTTCCGTGATGATGGACGGAATGTCGGACTCGGCGGATTACCATGCCCAGTTACTACTACCCGGTTCCAAGTCCCTAAAACAGCGGTACTTTCGCTTTGACATCTGCCTTGGAGACGATGCGTTAGACGACCTCGATGCGGCAGATGGAGCCAATGTTCGTGCGCTGCTGCACAAGGCGGACGAGATCATCCGGAAGCAACGGAAAGACCTGCGGCGGTTAGTCAAACTTCTTTCAGCGCAGCAGAATCAGTAGCGAGAGAGAACATGGATGAACCATCATCTTTGCGCGACCGAATCGGTCAGTTCATACGTCACTATGGTCAAATCCTGTCTGGGCTCATCATCGGCGCCTGCTCGCTACTTGCCGCCATGATTATTAGTGGTGGACTGGAACGAGTGTTCGTAGGAGACGAGCGCATTGGTCTCTCGGTAGCCGGGTTCAATAACTCCGAGAGCACTAAGCGTTTGGTGGTCGTGCACAACCATGGAACAGGCACAGGTACCTTGGTGGCTGAGGTAGTAATCGTTGTACGTGACGCAGAAAAAAACCTACTAAGCCGTCCCACCGCCATCCTCAATCCGGGGGTCGGAGCCAGTGCAAGCCCGTTTACCCTGCTGGGCAACGAGGGCAGACGATACTTCCTGCCTCTCGTGCCACTACCCGCCGAGGCCAAGCGCTGCACTGTTGAATTTCAAGTGATGCAGCGAGATAGTGATCCGCGGAAAGGTTATTCACCTGAATTTCCATGTAGTACATAATTGTATGCAAGACTCACGGACACACGAAACCAAAACGACTCTGCCGGCGCGGTCGGCCACCTCAGGGATTATCCACCGTCGAGTAGAGATCAGAGCCCGAGGTCCATGTCGCGGACCTTGGTCTTTGCCGGCGGCTCGGGCTCGGGCGCCTTGCGCTGCGGTGCCTCGCGGCCGGCGTTCCGGTCGGGCGTAGCGGGCGCGGCGGCCCGGTCTTTGGCCGGCGCCGCCTTCTCCCGTGCGGCCTTTTCTTCGCGCCCACGCTCGACTTCGATCCGCCGGAGTGCGGAGTCTTCGGCCCGGTCGCGCTCGCGTTCCTTGCCGTCCGCCACGGCTTCCCGGCCCGCCTCGCGCTCCCGGCGCACGTCCTCGCCGATCCCTTCGAGCGCCGAGATGCGCTCGCCGGTCACCGCTTCGAGCCGTTCCTTCAGCGCCCTGGCGTCGTCGGTGACGAGCTCCGCCCGGTCGCGGGCGCGGCTGATCTCGACATAGAACGCCTTGGCCGTGGTCAGCGTCGGGTGGTTCGCCTCCATCGCCGCGATCACGTTGTCGACCGTGCGGCCCTGGAACGCATGCACCGTCGAGCACCAGGCATGATCGAGATGGCGGAGCTGCGGGTCGCCCGGGGTCAGCGTCAGCCTGCGCCCGTCCTCAAGGCGGAACGTCACCCGCCCGTTGCGGATGCCGAGCACCTCGGCGGTCCCGCTGTTGACCAGCCCGAGCGCCTTGTCGTTGCGGGTCCAGCGGATGCGGTCGCCCGAGCGAAGCTCGATGCTCTCGCGGCGGTAGACCTCCGTTCCGCCCCGCCGCCCGCCGATCTCCGACGGCTTCCAGGCGACCGTCCCGCCGCCCGGCGCTTCGAGGAGGACGCTCATGTCCTTGCGGTCGACGCCGGCAACCCGGCGCTCCTCGCCCTTGGCGACGCCGAGGCGCTTGTAGGGGCGGTGGAAGGCGACCACATCGCCCGGCGCGTAGTTCGCCGCGAGCGACTTCTCGGCATTGGTATAGCCCTTCGAGACGAGGCGCCCGGTCTCCAGGGCGGGGCCGGCGATACGGCCCTCGCGCACCAGGCGCTCGCGGATATGTCCGTTGATGCCCTCGCGCAGCGCGTGGCTCGGCGACATCACCCCGGTGCGTTCGCGCTCGTCCCGGGAGAGCTTCAGCCAGCGCGCGGCGACCGCGCCGGCGATGTTGTCGGCCTTCACCTCGGCGACGTTGGACCCGAGCTTCCCGAATGCCTTGCCGATCTCGCCCGCGAGGCTCGCCTCGACGGCGGCCTTCAGGTCCGGGTCGCGCTGGCGCAGGATCTCGTCCATCACCGCCGTCTTCATGCCGGCGGCCTGGAGCTGGGCGAAGGGTTTGCCGGCATCGACGGCATCGAGCTGCCTGGCATCGCCGACCAGCACCAGCTTCGGGACGCGCAGCGCGCCGGCGATGCGGAGCAGGTCCCGCGCCTGGACGGTGGAGGCGAGCGAGCCCTCGTCGACCACCAGCACGGTCTTCGCGAACGCCGCGCGCATCTCCCTCGCGCCCTTCCTGGTGAGCCTGCCTTCGGCGACGCCCGCGTTGCGGGCGAGGAAGCGTTGCAGGGTCTCCGACCCGATGCCGGATACGGCGCTCAGCGTGCGCGCGGCCGAGGCCGAGGGCGCGAGCCCCACCATGCGCCAGCCCTTCTTCTCCGCGAGCGTCCTCGCGCGCGCGAGCATTTTGGTCTTGCCGGTCCCCGCATAGCCCTGGACCCCGACCGTGCGGTCCTTCTCCGACAGGATGAGCTTGACCGCCTGTTTCTGCCCGGCGGTGAGCGGCCCCTTGCGAAGATGCCGGTCGACCATCCAGCCCCGCATCGGCGCCTTGCCGCGCCGCTCGCCGGTGCGCATCAGCGCGACCGTCTCGCGCTCCTCGGCCACCGCCTTGTCGGTGGTGAGCCCGCCGCCGCCCGCAAGCGCCGGCGCGTCATGCAGCCGGCCCTCGCGCTTGAGGCCGGCGACGGCCCGCTCGATATCGCCTGTGGACGCGGAGCCGGGGTCGAAGGCCAGCGCGGCCGCGAGCAGGTCGGTGGCGGAGAACACCGCGTCGCGCTCGGACAGATGGGCCAGCGCCCAGTCCACCGCCGCGCGCGCGGGGTGGACCTGCGCGGCGTGCTCGAACAGGTCGGGTTGGCGCGGCGGCGCGGCAGGACCGTCCTTGACGGCTTCCGCATCGCGTGCCTTCTCCGCCCCGTGGCGTTCCATAGCCGCGGCCACCAGCCCCTTCGCGTCGAAGCCGAGGGCGGCTGCCTGCCTCGCCCAGGTCTCCCGCAGCTCCGCGCGGTCGACCTCGCGCTTGGCCGCGCGCGTCATCAGCGCCGCGCGCCGGGCGAGATGCGGGTTCTCCCCCGTCGTGCCCAGCCCCCGGCCCTCCATCGCCGCCTCGATCTCGGCACGGCGCGTGGAAAATGCCTCCACGACTTCGCGCGAGACGCCCGCGATCTCGAAGCGCCCGTCGGCGTGGGTCTTCTCTATGGAGTAGCCGAGCTTTCCCAACTCGCCGGCGAGCGCGTTGCGGTAGAGCGCCCCCAGCGCCATCTTCGAGGCGTAGAGCCGCTCGTTGGCCATGGTGCGCCAGCGCCCGTCCTCGCCCTGCACCATGTTGGCGATGACCGAGTGGGTGTGCAGCGCGGGGTCGAGGTTCCGGGACGTGTCATGCCGGAACGTGGCGATCACCGTCTTCTGATTGCCGGCCCGGACCATGCGCCTACCGCCGGGGTCCTGCATCCGGGTCTCGGCGGCGTTCCGCTCGAACCAGTCGAGCGCGCCCGCCACCGCGCGGTCATGGGCATCGACGATCCTCCCGTCGCCGCCGACCAGCGCGGCGAGGGATACGGATTTGGGGGCGCTGAAGGTGAGGTCGCGGCCGGGGCGGTGATGGATCTCGCCATCCCTGCCGCGCTTGCCGAGACGCTTGCCCGAGCCGTCCGGGACCTCGCCCTCCAGCACCGCGCGGAAGGTGTCCGGGTCCACCGGGCCTTCGAGCCCGAGCGCCGCCGCGCCCTTGCCTGCCCAGGCGCTCGCCGCACGATGCTCGTCGGAGTCCTTCGCGTAGTAGGAGTCCTTTTCGTAGTAGCTCACCCCCTGCGCGGGCGAGGCCACCGCGCCGATCGAGGCGACCATCAGAACCAGCGCCCGCGCCGGCGGGCGGGCCGGGCGCGCGATGCGCCCGCCGACCGTCGCGGCGCGCGTTCGGGTTCCGCCTTCGCCGGCGGTCCGGGTTTCATTCCCGCCGCCGGTCCGGGCGAAGGCCCGGCCACGCCTTTGCCGGACCCGCCCGTCGGCACGATAGCCGGGACGACGGCTTTCGGGGCCGGGACGGCCGCCGCCGGTGTCGCGCCCGCGGGAACGTGCGGCTCGTACGGAGGAACGTCCTCGACAAAGCCGGGCCGACGCTCCCCGGCCGAATGGCCGCGCGCCAGCGTCCCCGATATCGCGGTGGGCTCCCGCCGCGCCAGGTTCAGCAGACCCGACAGCGCGAACAGCACCACGAAGCCCGCGCCGGCGCCGAGCAGGGCGTTGTCTCCGATGATGGCGAGGATGAGGCTCCGCGATCGCAGCGCCTCCGGGTACGTCGCCACGCCGTCGCGGAGCCACGTCACGGTCCGACCGTCCGCCAGGCGGTACTTCGTCGTCGCATGCTCGTCGAAGCCTGCGGCTATCAGCGCTTGCGCCACGCTCACCCTGCGGGCCGCGTACCAGTCGTGGCCGTCGGTGTAGCGCAGCAACGCCAGCGGGGGCAGCAGCAGCGCCATCGCGGCCGCACCCAGCGCACCCAGCACCAGCGCCCGCCGCAGCCGGTCGACGTCGATCATCAACCCGGCTCCCGGAGCCCGGTGAGCGGGTCGAAACTGGCGTCCGGGCGGTCGCCGGAAAGGGGATTCGGCGCGCTCATGGAGACAAGGATAGGGCCGCCGGGAAGCCCCGCAACCCGCTGTATTCAGGGGGTTTCCTGCGAAATCATCCTCCAGGCCCCTCAAGGCGTCTCAAGGACGTTCCTGTCCCCGTATGTCCCCCGAAAAAAACTCGCCCGATTCGCGCGGGCGCCCGGAGCCGATGACCGAATGCCTCCTCGCGGTGACACGTGCGGGAATTGCCGGTTACGATGCGCGCCTTCGGAGACGCCCAAGCCGATGGACCCGAACGCGGGGACGCGGTCGTCGACCGGGGCCATGGGGAGACGCACCGTGAAGCACTGCGCAAGACTGATTGTCCTCGCGTCGCTCGCGGGGCTGTCGGCCGGCGCGAACGCCGCCGAATTCAGCTACAGCTACCTTGAAATCTCGGCGGACCTGTCGAAAACCCGAAACACGGCAGAGGCCCCGTTGGAGGACGATGCGGACGGGCGGCTGTTCGCGATCGCGGGCTCCTGGGAAGTGTTCGACAAGTTCTACGTCAAGGGAGCGTGGTCGCGGGAGACCAAGG
>JAJEHI010000156.1 GCA_022823775.1 Defluviicoccus sp.
GAGAGCCGCGTCGTCGGCGCCGTTGTGGCCGTAGCACCCCGCCCCCGGGGAATGGACGATGCGGATATCCTCCGGCGCCATGTCGAAGGTCTCGGCGAGAGCGGCGCGGAGGAAGTAAATCCCCTGGCTGTGCGAGACGACTGTGAGCCGGCCGTCGGCGAACTCCGCCATCGCCGCCGAGGTTCCGAGCGAGGCGTGCATCTGGTAGGGCCGCTCGTAGCGCGCTTCCAGCGTGGCCGCCGCCTCCGGCGGGGGATCGCCGAGGGGAGGCACCGGGGCCCGGACCGGCGCGCCGTCGACGACCGGAAGGCTCACCCGCTCGTTGGCGCGCAGGCTCTCGTGGATGTCGCCGGTGGCGAGCTCCACGCCCTCATCCCATTCGGCCGCCGCCGAGAGGCGTTCCGCCGCCTTCACCGCCCGGTATTCGTCGGGCGCGGCCACGGCAAGGAAGCTCCCGTCGCGCACCACCCGGACACCCTCGGACGCGAGCCGGTCGAGAACCGTCTGACCGATGCTCGTCAAGCGTGCATGGTAGTGGGGCGGGCGCACCACTCGCGCATGCAACATGTCAGGGCGGCTCATGTCCTGAAGAAAATGGGGCCGCCCCCGGACGATATCCTCCATTCCCCGCGCCGCCGCGGCGGTTCCGACAAGGCGCAGCGCTTCGCGCGGCTTGAGTGGCGCGTCCGGATCGATGTCGATCCCGAAGGGCTCCCCCTCGGCGAGCTCCCAGTAGCTGGTCTGACGGTTGGTCGCGCGCGAATGGATCGTTCCGTCGTCGACCTCCAGCGTCGCGGGGTCGACATCGAGAGCCCGTGCGGCGCGATCCAGCAAGTGCCGCCGGGCGGTCGCCGCCGCGCGGCGGACCGCGTCGCCGGTCTGCGTCATCGAATAGCTGCCGGACGTGATCCCTTCGTCGGGGGAAAGCCCGGTCTCTGTCCGCACGGTTTGTACGCGGGCGAGCGCGACGTCGAGCTCATCGGCGACCAGCATCGCCACGGCGGTCGAGATGCGCTGCCCGATATCGACCTTGCCGCTTCGGACGACGACGGTCCCGCCGGGTCCGATGGCAAGCCAGTCGTCGAGCGCGGGGTTGTGTTCCAGGCTCGGATTAGACGCCATCGGCACGCTCCGCGATGAGCCGGTCGATCGCTCTCAGCACGTCGGGATGCGCGCCGCAGCGGCAGAGATGGCCGTCGAGCGCGGCGATCGCGCCCCGCCGGTCGGCACCGGGCGTCCTCGCCAGATAGTCGGTCAGCGCGACGATCAGGCCGCTCGTGCAATAGCCGCATTGCGCGGCGCCTTCGTCGAGAAACGCGCGCTGTACGCGGTTGAGCTCCCCGTTGTCGGCGAGACCCTCCACCGTGACGATCTCGCTGCCCTCGAACTCCGATACGGCGCGGACGCAGCTCAGCACCTTCTCGCCGTCGGCGATCACCGCGCAGGCGCCGCACTGCTCGAGCCCGCAACCCAGCTTGGCGCCCATCAGCCCGAGCCGGTTGCGCAGCACGTAGATCAGCGGCATGTCGGGGTCCGCCTCGACCTCGCGGACCGCGCCGTTGACGGTGACGGTGTGCTTGCCCATCGCTCAGGCCGCCGCCTTCGCGCGCGCCTGTTCCTCGGCGATCAGCCGGTCGTGCAATTTCCGCGCGGCGAGCTGGCCGGCATCGGCGTTCACGTCGATCTTCCACGCGTCGTCGCGGCCGTTCATCGATTTCTGCTGCGCCTCCAGCGCGGTGAAATCCTCGACATAGGCGCCCGAGATCGCGGTCTGCAGCCACTCCGCCATCTCCCGGTCGCCGGTGAAGTTGTTGGGGAACATCCAGTAATAGACCGAGCGCGTCTCGTCGATGGGCGTCAGCGTGATCGCGATCCGCGCCTCGGCGGCCCGGGCGCGGTCGCCTTCGGGAGCGCCGGTGCCGGCGGGCGCGGCGCCGACATCCAGCAACGTGTGCGACGGCGGGAAGTAGTGGACGATCTGCCAGCGGTCGGCGCGCTTGCGTGCCGGCGGGTCATCGCCCCAGATCGCCTTGCTCCACAGCACGCCCGGGTCTTCGTCGATCATCCAGCGTTCGATGGAGACGGAGGAGTCGGTACGGACCGTCTTCATCGGGTTCTCGGTAATCGAGTCCGCCGCCAGCGTCGACCGGTGGATGTAAATCTCGTGCGTGAGGTCGAGCAAATTGTCGATCGACAGCATGTAGTGGCAGCCGACCTCCGCCGCGCCGCCGATAGCCTCTCCCCCGGGCGGCGCCCAGCCGGGGTCGGCGTTCCAGCGGTAGTCGGGAATCGTCGCCGGATCGGCGAGCGTGGGTTCGCCCATCCATATCCAGATGAAGTTGTGCCGCTCGACCGCGGGATAGGCCCGCACCGCCGCGCCCGGCGGGATCGTCGACTGGCCGGGGACCGCGACGCAGGCGCCGGACGCATCGAATTCCAGCCCGTGATAGCCGCAGCGGACGCGGTCGCCGAGACGGACGCCGAGCGAGAGCGGCAGATAGCGGTGGCAGCACCGGTCGGCGAGCGCCACCGGCGTTCCGTTCGAGGTTCGGAACAGCACGACCGGTTCCTTGCAGATCGTCCGCGCTGCCAGCTCCTCGCCGAGATCGCGCGCCAGCGCCGCGACATACCAAGCGTTGCGCAAGAACATGGATCGCCTCGCCGTTATCTGACGTATAAGCGATTCTGGCCTCGGGGGGCGGGCGCGCACAACCCCGTTGGCACATCGTCGCTCTTACCGCGGGAGGGCGCGTCCCTCGATACGGCGCTGGCGCGCCTACTCGGGATGAGGGGGATTTTCGGCCGCCCATAACCTCTCTTTCATCCTGAGTAGCGGCGAAGCCGCGTATCGAAGGATCGCCCCTGCCCCGCTCTTGCCCATGCCGGTGCATCCGCCGATCCTGCGGTGTCTCTACTGCGGGAACCGACATGGCCGAACCCGACCTCATCCTTCGCAATGGACGCGTGCTCACCCTCGATCCGGCGCGGCCGGAGGCGGAGGCATTCGCGGTCCGGGACGGGCGGATCGAGGCGGTCGGCGCCTCGGCGGAGGTTCTGCGGGGGCGCGGGCGCGAGACTCGGATCGTCGACGCCGGGGGCCACACGGTGACGCCCGGCATCTTCGACGCCCACCCGCACTTGGACCGCGAGGGGTTGAAAGCCCGCGGCGGGGTCCCGATCGGAGGACTCGCCTCGGTAACGGAGATCGTCGAGGTCGTGCGCGAAGCGGCGGCGCGGACGCCTTCCGGCGAATGGATCGTTCTCATGCCGATGGAGCTCGCGCCCGAGCATGGCATGCCGCGCTACGTCAACGAGCCGGGCCAGCTCGCCGAAGGCCGCTTCCCCGACCGGCGCGACCTGGACGCGGCAGCGCCCGATCACCCGGTGCTGATCCGGAGCATCTGGGGATGGTGGGGCGTGCCGCCATTCCCTTCGGTCGCCAACTCGGCCGCCCTCGCGCTCGCCCGCATCGACCGGGATACGAAAGCGCCGCACGGAACCGCGATCGAACGCGATGCCGCGGGCGAGCCCACCGGGGTGATGCGCGAGACCAACCGCGCGCCGATTCTCGAATACACGCTGTTCGGCTGTCTGCCGCGCTTCACCTTCGAGGACCGGCTTGAGGCGGCGCGGACTTCCCCCCGTCTCTACAACGCGGCGGGCACGACGGCGGGCTACGAGGGGCATGGCCTCACGCCCGCGATCGTCGAGAGCTATCGCCGGGCGGACGAGGCGGGCGATCTCACGGTCCGCCTCGCGACCACGCTCAGCGTTCCGAGCGCCAGGATGGACGATCGCGGGGTTGGCGATTACCTGCGTCGATGGGCGGACCGGATCGCGGCGCCGGGGACACGCGAAGGGAACCTCGCGGTCGACGGCATCTGCCTCGACTTCGGCGATCCGGACGTCGCCCGCATCATCGCGGCCGGCTATCCGTACGAGCAATGGGCGGGGCACTTCTACCAGTCCGTCGCCTTCGACCGCCTGGTCGAGATCGCCACGCTGGCCGCCGGGCTCGGCATCCGCCTTGCCTGCATCGCCTACGATATCGAGTCGCTGCTGCAGGCCTACGAGGCGGTGAATGCCAAGGTGCGCATAGCGGACAAGCGCTGGACGATCATGCACCTGACCCGGGCGACCGACGACCAGCTCCGGCGGATAGCGGCGCTCGGCCTCATCGTCACGATCACGCCCAATTTCATGTATCACGCGACCACCCGTCTCGGGCTCGCCGAACTGGGCGCCGAGGGAACGCCGATCCGACGCGTCCTGGATGCCGGCATTCCGGTCGCGCTGTCGTCGGACAACGTGCCGGTATCGATGTTCTGGGCGATGTGGTCGGCGCTCACCCGTTATGCCGCCGACCTCGATACCCGGCTGGGCGAAAGCTTCCTCGCGCGCGAGGAGGCGCTGCGGCTGATGACCCGGACCGGCCCCATGCTTACCTGGGACGAGGACCGGCGCGGCGCGATCGCGCCGGGCATGGATGCGGATTTCCTGGTGCTGGACCGCGACCCGCTGACCTGTCCCGAGGACGAGATCAGAGAGACTCGCCCGCTCCGCACCTTCCTCGCCGGCGAAGAGGTCTATTCGGCGGCAGAGGCCGAATAGGCCGCAGCCTCATCGTCGACCAGCGTCGCCAACAGCCGGCGGGTCTCGATCGTGGGCTTATCGGCGTTGACGTCGATCTGAACCGCGCCGGGGCTCCTGTCGATCCCGCGCTGCTGGGCCTCCACCGCGTCGACATCCTCCCGGAAGGTCTGGTGGACTCCTGGATGGAGGCGCGTGTCGAGATCGTCGTCGTCCAGCCGATAGTTGCGCGCGAACAGCCAGAAATAGTGGCAGGACGACTCGTGCTCCGGCGTCGAGAAATGCGACGTCCGGTTGGTGATGCCGCAGCCGCGGTCGCCCTCGGGCGCGCCGGTACCGGCCTCGGCCGCGCCGATGTCGAAAATGCACCCGGTCGGCGGCACGAACGTCGCGAGGATCCAGCGGTCGACCGGCCCGGCGAACCCGCCGGCGACCTTCCAGATCGGCGGCGCCTCGACACCGAGCAACCAGCGCGAAATGGCGATCCGCCCGTCCTTGCGCTCGACCCTTGGCGGGGTGGCCTGGACGGCGTCGCTGCCGAGCGTGTCGGGATGCACGTAGGTCACATGCGTCGCATCGAGCTGGATGTCGGTCAACAGCCGGTATTCGGCGGCGACCGGGTGATAGTCGCCGGTCGTCCGCCAGTCCGGGCCGTCGTTCCAGAACAGGTCGGGGATCGACGCCTCGTCGGCGCGGGCGGGATCGCCCATCCATATCCAGATCCAGCGGTGACGTTCGCGGACCGGGTAGCTCCGCACCCGGGCGGCCGGCGGGACGGTGCTCTGTCCGGGCACGAGAATGCACGTTCCGGTCGGATCGAAGGTCAGACCGTGATAGCCGCACTGGAGATTGTCGCCCCGCACGCTCCCCATCGAGAGCGGCAGGTTGCGGTGGCAGCAGCGGTCCTCCAGCGCGACCGGGGTTCCGTCTTCGCGGCGGTAGAGCACGACCGGCTGGCCGAGGAAAGTTCGGGCCAGCGGTTCGCGTCCCACCTCGCGGTCCCAGGCGGCGACGTACCAGCAATCGCGCAGATACATGGCAGTTACCCCTTCCATACCAACGCGGACCGGCCGGCGCGGGGGCGAGCGTTCAGCTCCAGGCCTGCACGGGCTCGTTCGACGGCACCGCCTCGACCCGGGCGGCGCAGAACTTGAACTCCGGAATCTTGCCGAACGGGTCGAGCGCGTCGTTGGTCAGCAGATTGGCGGCGGCCTCGGTGAAGCAGAACGGGATGAACACCACGCCGTTCGGCACGTCCCTGTCGACGCGGCCGATCAGCTCGATCGCCCCGCGCCTTGTCTCGACCCGGATCCTGCCGCCGGGGGCGAGCCCCAGCCGGTCGAGGTCGGACGGCGCGAGATGGGCGATCGCTTCGGGCTCGATAGCGTCGAGCACACCGGCGCGCCGCGTCATCGCGCCGGTATGCCAGTGCTCCAGCAGGCGGCCCGTGGTCAGGATCATCGGGTAGTCCGCATCGGGCACCTCGTCCGGCGGCGAGACCGACGCGGGGACGAACTTGCCGCGCCCGCTGGCGGTCGGGAAGCCGTCGCCGAAGATCACGTCGTCGCCCGGCACGTCGAACGACGCCACGGGATAGGTGACCGAGTCCTCGCGTTGCAGACGCTCCCACGAGATCCCGTTGAGCGAGGGCATGAGTTCGTGCATTTCCGCGAACACGTCGGCGGGGCCGTCATAGGACCAGTCGAGCCCGAGGCGGCGCGCGATCTCCTGCACGATCCACAGATCCTGGCGCGCTTCTCCCGGCAAGGGCAGCGCCGCGCGGCCGATCTGAACCTGGCGGTTGGTATTGGTATAGGACCCGTCCTTCTCCGGAAAGGCGGACGCCGGCAGCAGCACGTCGGCGAAATAGGCGGTTTCGGTCAGGAACAATTCCTGCACGACGAGATGATCCAGCATCGCCAGCGCCTCGCGGGCGTGCCCGACGTCGGGATCGGACATCGCCGGGTTCTCGCCCATGATGTACATGCCACGGATTTCGCCCGCATGGATCGCGTTCATGATCTCGACCACGGTCAGCCCGCGATTCGGGTCGAGAGAGGTCTTCCAGGCGGTCTCGAAGACCTCGCGAATGTCGGCGCCGGCGACCGAGCGGTAGTCGGGGTAGAACATCGGGATCAGCCCCACATCGGAGGCGCCCTGGACGTTGTTCTGGCCGCGCAGCGGGTGCAGCCCGGTCCCCGGCCGTCCCACCTGGCCCGTCATCAGCGCGAGCGCGATCAGGCAGCGGGCATTGTCGGTGCCGTGAATGTGCTGCGAGATGCCCATGCCCCAGAAGACGATCGAGGCGGGCGCGGTCGCGTATTTGCGCGCAACCGTGCGGATGGTATCGGCGTCGATGCCGCAGATCGGCGCCATCTCCTCGGGCGTGAAGGCTTCGATATGGGCCTTGAGCGCCTCGAAGCCTTCGGTGTGGCGCTCGATATAGCCCGGGTCGTGCAGCCCCTCGGCGACGATTACGTTCATGATCGCGTTGAGAAGCGCGACGTCGGTGCCGGGCTTGAACTGCAACATGTGCGTCGCGTGCCGGCTGAGTGCCTGGCCGCGGGGGTCCATGACGATCAGTGTCTTGCCGGCCTTGGCCGCGTTCTTGAAGAACGTCGCCGCGACCGGATGGTTCACGGTCGGGTTGGCGCCGATGACGATTATCGTGTCCGAATTGGCGCATTCGAAGAACGGCGCGGTGACGGCGCCCGAGTTGATCGTCTCCATCAGTGCCGCGACCGACGAGGCGTGACAGAGCCTGGTGCAGTGATCGACATTGTTGGTCCCGAACCCGGCTCGCACCAGCTTCTGGAACAGGTAGGCCTCCTCGTTCGAGCCCTTGGCCGAGCCGAACCCGGCCAGCGCGTTGCCGCCGCGGGCGTCCCGAATCCGCGCCAGCCCGGCGGCGGCGACGTCGAGCGCCTCCTCCCAGCTCGCCTCTCGGAACAGCGCCAGCGGGTTCGCCGGGTCGAGGCTCTCGAGATCGTCCTTGCCGACGCCGTCCCTCCGGATCATCGGCGTGACGATGCGCTGCGGATGGTGCACGTAGTCGAACCCGAACCGGCCCTTGACGCACAACCTGCCGTGATTGGCGGGGCCGTCCCTTCCCTCGACCTTGACCAGCCGGTCGTCCTTGATGTGGTAGGTGAGCTGGCAGCCGACGCCGCAATAGGGGCAGAGGCTGTCGACGGTCCGGTCCGGCGTGACGGCGCCGGGACCGTCCTCGTTCATCATCGCCGCCGGCATCAGCGCCCCGGTGGGGCATGCCTGGACGCACTCGCCGCAGGCGACGCAGGTGCTGTCGCCCATCGGATCGTCGAAATCGAAGACGATCTTCGCGTCGCTGCCGCGATGGGCCATGCCGATCACGTCGTTGACCTGGACCTCGCGGCAAGCGCGGACGCAGAGCGTGCAGTTGATGCAGGCGTCCAGGTTGACCGCCATCGCGGGGTGGCTCGGGTCGGCGTCGGGCGCCGCCTTGCGATCGAAGCGGCTGTCCGCGATCCCGATCCGGTCGGCCCACTGCCACAGCTTGGAGTCCGCGTCGTGAGCCTCTTCGCGCCCCGGCTGGTCGGCGATCAGGAGCTCGAACACCATGCGCCGCGCCGAGGCCGCGCGTTCCGAGGCGGTGTCAACCGTCATGCCCTCGCTCGGCATCCGGATGCAAGACGCCGCGAGCACGCGCTCGCCCTCGATCTCGACCATGCAGGCGCGACAATTTCCGTCGGCGCGATAGCCGGGCTCGGGCGAGTAGCAGAGATGCGGGATCTCGACGCCGAGGCGATGCGCGACCTGCCAGATGGTTTCGCCCGGCTGAGCGACGACCCGCTCGCCGTTGAGCGTGAAGGCGATCCCGGCGTCCTGATCCTTTGGCATCGTCTAACCGTCCGGTATGTCTTGGGGGAAATGCCTGAGCGCCGACAATAGCCCGTTCGGCGCCGCCTGGCCGAGGCCGCAGATCGAGGCGTCGATCATCGTCCGGCTCAGCTCCCGCAGAAGCGCCTCGTCCCACTTCGGGCGGCGCATCAGCCCGACCGACTTCTCGCAGCCGGCGCGGCAGGGCGTGCACTGGCCGCAGCTCTCGTCCTCGAAGAAGCGCATCAGGTTGAGCGCCGCGTCCGCCGCCGAGTCGCGGTCCGACAGCACGATCACCGCCGCCGACCCGATCAGGCATCCATGCTCCTCGAGGGTGCCGAAATCGAGCGGGATATCCGCCATGCTCGCCGGCAGGATGCCGCCCGAGGCGCCGCCGGGGAGGTAGCCCTTGAAGACGTGGCCGTCCGCCATCCCGCCGCAATATTCGTCGATCAGCTCCCGCGCGGTGATCCCGGCCTCGGCGATCTTGACGCCGGGCTCCCTGACCCGGCCGGAGACGGAGAAGGTTCGGAGACCCTTGCGCGCGTTGCGGCCCTTGCCGGCGAACCATTCCGGGCCGTTGGCGAGGATGTCGCGCACCCAGTAGAGCGTCTCGACATTGTTGATCAGCGTCGGTTTGCCGAACAGCCCGACCTGGGCGGGGAAAGGCGGCTTGTGCCGGGGCAGGCCGCGCTTGCCCTCGATGCTCTCCAGCATCGCGGACTCCTCGCCGCAGATATAAGCCCCCGCGCCGCGGCGCAGGACGATCGAGCCCGGTTCGGCAAGGCCTTCGCGCTCGAGGCGATCGATCTCCCGTATCAGGATCTCGCGCGCGGCCGGGTATTCGTCGCGCAGGTAGATGTAGGTCTCTTCCGCCTCGACCGCCCAGTCGGCGATCAGCATGCCTTCGAGGAAGCGGTGCGGGTCGGTTTCGAGGAAGTAGCGGTCCTTGAAGGTGCCGGGCTCACCCTCGTCGGCGTTGACCGCGAGATAGCGCGGGCCTTGCTCGGCGCGAACGAAGGTCCATTTCCTCCCGGTCGGAAAACCGGCGCCGCCGAGCCCGCGCAGGCTGGAATTGTCTAGAGCCTCGATCACGCTCTCCACCGACCGGGCGCCGTCGCGGCACTTCCTCAGCAACGCATAGCCGCCGCCGCCGACATAGTCGTCGAACCCGGTATAGGCAGGGACCTCGGGTTCGGTTCTACCGTCCGCGACGGCGGCGACGACGCGCTCCGGGGATGCGTTCGACATCTGGTTGTGGCCGACCTCCGCCGCCGGGGCGCGGTCGCAGGCGCCGATGCAGGGTGCGCGGACGATCCGGACGCCCTCGCCGACGCTCTTCTCCAGCGCCTCGATCAGCGCATCCGCGCCCATCATCTCGCAGGTGAGCGAGTCGCAGACCCGCACGGTGACCGGCGGCGGGCGCGGTTCCTCGTCGCCGAGCACGTCGAAATGGGCGTAGAACGTCGCGACCTCGTAGACCTCGGTGAGCGAGAGCTTCATCTCTTCCGCGAGCGCGGCCATGTCGTCGGGCGCGAGGCAGCCTTGCGCATCCTGGATCAGGTGCAGATGCTCGATCAGGAGATCGTGCCGCCTCGGCAGGTCGCCGAGCAGCGCGCGCACGCGTTCGGCCGCGGCCGGATCGACCTGGCGTCCCTTGGTCCGGGGCTTCGCCCGGGTCCGCGCCGAACCGGGATGCCCGTATGCGCGAACCAACCGCGCGCTTTCCGCCATGACTTCGCCGGGCTCCCGAAAACCTGAAATTCGTCCTGCCCCGAACCTAACGGCTCGTACCGTCCGCCGTCAAAATATTGCGTGGCGGAACGGGCATCGCTCAGGGCGGCTCGACCACCGACTCGAGGGCCACGATCTCGGTGTTGATGAGCAGTTTGCCCGCGTGCTCGAAATTGACCGTCACGCGGGCGCCGTCGACCGACTGGACCTGGCCGAGACCCCAGTCCGGCTTCCCGGGATGACGAACGCGCATCCCGGGCGCGAGTTCATTCATCTTCCACCCCGCCTCCAGCCGGCCGGCCGGTCAGCCCGACGATGATGCCCCTGAGAGTCCGCACCTCCTGGTCGGTGAGCTCCGCGCGGGTGAAGATGTTGCGGATGTTGCGCACCATGCGCGGCCGCTTGTCGGGCGGGTAGAGGAAGCCGCAATCGTCGAGCTCCGCCTCGAGATGGGCGAACAGGTCCTGGATTTCCTGCTGGGTCGCGGCCTGCGCGCCCTTCCGCGTCAGCCGGTCCTCGCCGCCTTCCAGCGCCGGATCGGCCTGGAACCACTCGTAGCCGATCAGCAGCACCGCCTGGGCGAGGTTGATCGAGGAATAGGCCGGGTTGGCCGGCACGATCACCAGCGCCTCGGCGCGCGCCGCGTCGTCGTTGTGGAGCCCGCTCTTCTCGCGCCCGAACAGGAGCGCCGACCGCTCTCCCGCGCGATGGAAATCGCGCAGCCGTCGGGCCGCCGCGCGCGGGGTGAGCACAGGCTTCACCATGTCGCGCACCCGCGCGGTCGTGGCGAGCACGTGGCGGATATCTCCGATCGCCTCCTCGGTGGTGGAAAACGCCCTTGCGTCGTCGAGCACGGCTGCGGCTCCGGACGCGGTGGCGATCGCCTTCCGGTTGGGCCAGTCGCCGCGCGGGGCGACGAGGCGCATGTCGGTCAGTCCGAAATTGAGCATCGCGCGCGCGGCCGCGCCGATATTCTCGCCGAGCTGCGGTTCGACCAGCACCACCGCGGGCGCCTGGCTGTCGGCGGACGAGACCGCGCGCCGGCTGCGGTCGGTTCCCGCCATCAGTCCGCAGCGGCCGCGCCGTCGCGCATCAGCTTGTAGGTGATCGAATCGTTGAGCGCGTTGTAGGAAGCGTCGATCACGTTGGTCGACACGCCGACGGAGGACCAGTTGTCGCCCTCGTCGTCCGCGCTCTCGATCATCACCCGCGTGACCGCGGCGGTGCCGTCGCCGGGGGTCAGGATGCGGACCTTGTAGTCCACCAGCCGGAGCGCGCCCAGGCCGGGATAGAACGGGATCAGCACCTTGCGCAGCGCGCCGTCGAGCGCGTTGACCGGCCCGTTCCCCTCGGCCACCGCCATGTGCCGGTCGTTCCCCATGTCGACCTTGACCGTCGCTTCGGACAGGGTGATGAGCTCGCCGCGCGCGTTCCAGCGCCGCTCGTCGAACACCCGGAAACTGTGCAGCCGGAAGAACTCGGGCACCGAACCCAGCGTGCGACGCGCAAGGAGCTCGAAACTGGCGCCGGCCCCGTCATAGGCGTAGCCCTCGAACTCGCGCCGCTTCACCTCTTCCAGCAGGCGCGGCAGCCTCGGGTTCTTCGGATCGATGTCAAGCCCGATCTTGCGGAACCGGGCGAGGATGTTGGATCGCCCGGCCTGGTCGGAAACCACGATCTGGCGCTCGTTGCCGACCAGCGCGGGATCGATGTGCTCGTAGGTTCGGGGGTCCTTCTCGATCGCCGAGACGTGCAGCCCGCCCTTGTGGGCGAAGGCGGACGCGCCGACATAGGCGGCGTTCCGCACCGGCGCCCGGTTGAGCCGCTCGTCGAGGAGCCGGGAGACCGGCGTGAGCTCGGCCAGCCCCGCCTCGTCGATCCCGGTCTCGTAGCCCATCTTGAGCATCAGGCTGGGGATCAGCGAGATCAGGTTGGCGTTGCCGCAGCGCTCGCCCAGGCCGTTCAGCGTTCCTTGGACCTGGCGCGCGCCGGCGCGCACCGCGGCGAGGCTGTTGGCGACGGCGTTTTCGGTGTCGTTGTGGCAGTGGATGCCGAGCGCGTTCCCCGGAATGCGGCGCGCCACTTCGCCCACGATGCGCTCGACCTCGTGGGGGAGCGTACCGCCGTTGGTGTCGCACAGCACGACCCATCGCGCCCCCGCCTCGTGCGCCGCCTTGACGCAGGCGAGCGCGAAATCCGGATTGGCCTTGTAGCCGTCGAAGAAATGCTCGGCGTCGAACATCGCCTCGTCCTTGGTCGCCGCGAGATGGGCGATGGAATCGGCGATCATCGCGACGTTCTCGTCGAGGCTTACGCCGAGCGCCTGCTCGACGTGGAAATCCCAGGTCTTGCCGACGATGCAGGCGGCCTGCGCCGTCGCGTTCACCAGCGCCGCCAGCCCCGGATCGTTCTCGGCGCTGCGGCCCGGCCGCCGCGTCATGCCGAAGGCGGTGAACTTCGCCCTGGCGAGCGCCGGCGGTTCGGCGAAGAACGCGTCGTCGGTCGGGTTGGCACCCGGCCAGCCGCCCTCGACATAGTCGATGCCGAGCCGGTCGAGAGCGCGCGCCACCGCGGCCTTGTCGGCGACGCCGAAATCGACGCCCTGCGTCTGCGCGCCGTCGCGCAGCGTGGAGTCGAAAAGGTAGATGCGCTCGCCGCCGCTCATGCCCGCCGCCATTCGCTGGTGCCGTCGGGCCGGTCCTCGACGACCACGTTGTGGTTGCTCATCAGCTCGTCCCGAATCCGGTCCGCCTCGGCGAAGTCCCTCTCCGAGCGCGCCCGCGCCCGCTCCGCGATCAGGACCTCGACGGTCTCGTCGCCGCCGCCAGCGCCCTTGAACCAGCTCTCCGGCTCGTGCGCCATGAGTCCCATCAGCCGGCCGGCGAAGAGAAGGCCCGCCTTGGCGCGCTCGCGCTCATCCGTAGAGCTTCCGCGGTTGAGAACCCCCGCGAGCGCGTGCATCTCGGCCAGCGCCTTGGGCGTGTTGAGATCGTCGGAGAGCGCCTCGACCACGGGGTCCGCCGCAGCGGAGTCGTCGCTCGCCGCCACGTCGCGGGCGCCGGCGAGCGCGGTATAGAGGCGGTCGAGCGCGGTCTTCGCCCGGTCGAGCCCGTCGAGCGAGAAGTCGAGCGGCTGGCGGTACTGCGCGGTGAGCAGCGAGAGCCGGATCGCCTCTCCCGGCGCGCGGTCGAGCAGGTCGTGGACGGCGTGAAAGTTGCCGAGCGATTTCGACATCTTCTCGCCGTCGACGGTGACGTAGCCGTTATGCATCCAGAGATTGACGAACGGTGCGTCATGGGCGCAGGTCGACTGCGCGATCTCGTTCTCGTGGTGCGGGAAGATCAGGTCCTGTCCGCCGCCGTGGATGTCGAAGGTCTCGCCGAGATGTTTTTTCGACATCGCCGAGCATTCGAGATGCCAGCCGGGCCGGCCGTACCCCCACGGGCTTTCCCAGCCGGGCTGGTCCTCGTCGGACGGCTTCCACAGCACGAAATCCGCCGGGTCGCGCTTGTAGGGCGCGACCTCGACGCGCGCGCCCGCGATCAGCTCGTCCCGCCCATGGCGCGACAGCCTGCCGTAATCCGCCATCGTCGCGACCGAGAACAGCACATGCCCCTCGGCCGCGTAGGCGTGCTGCTTCCCGATCAGCCGTTCGATCATCGCGATCATCTCGGGCACATGGGCGGTCGCCCTCGGTTCGACATCGGGCGGCAACGCGCCGAGCGCCGCCATGTCGTCGTGGAAGACCTGCGAATACCGCCCGGTGATCGTCTCGATCGGCTCGCCGGAGACGCGCGCGGCCTCGATGATCTTGTCGTCTACGTCGGTGATGTTGCGGACGTAGGTCACGCAGCCCTCGCCGTAGACGTGGCGCAGCAGCCGGTAGAGCACGTCGAAAACGACGACGGGACGCGCATTGCCGATATGGGCGTAATCGTAGACCGTCGGTCCGCAGACATAGAGGCGGACATTGCCGGGATCGATGGGCTCGAACCGTTCCTTGCTCCGGCTCAGCGTGTTGTAGAGCGAGATCGCCATCGCCGCGCGCCGGCTCAGTCCCGGCCCCTGAAGGCGTTGACGATGGGATAGCGGCGGTCGCGGCCGAACGACCGCCGGGTAATCTTGACTCCGGGCGGCGCTTGGCGGCGCTTGTACTCGGCGCCGAGCAGCATCCGCCAGACCCTGAGCACCAGCGCCCGGTCGAACCCCTCCTCGACCACCGCGTCGACGCCCATGTCGCGTTCGACCAGCCCGTCGAGGATGCGATCCAACGTGTCGTAGGGCGGCAGCGTGTCGTCGTCCCGCTGGTCTGGCTTGAGTTCGGCGGACGGCGGCTTGGTAATGATCCGTTCGGGGATCGCCCGACCCTCCGGCCCGAGCATGCCCGGCAAGCGGTTCTCGTTGCGCCAGCGGGCGAGCGCGAACACGGTCGTCTTGTAGACGTCCTTGAGCACCGAATAGCCGCCGCACATGTCGCCATAGAGCGTGGCGTAGCCGACCGACATTTCGGACTTGTTGCCGGTCGACAGCACCATGCTCCCGGTCTTGTTGGAGAGCGCCATCAGGGCCATGCCGCGCGAGCGCGCCTGGATGTTCTCCTCCGTGGTGTCGGCTTCGGCATTGCCGAAGAGCGGGCGCAGCATGGTGTCGAACGCGTCCATGGCGGGCTCGATGGAAACCTCGTCGAGCGCGACGCCGAGCAGCCGCGCGGCGCCGGCGGCATCCTCCAGGCTCTCCGGCGAGGTGTAGGGCGAAGGCATCATCACGCAGCGCACGCGTTCGGGGCCGAGGGCGTCAGCCGCCACCGCGGCGGTGAGCGCCGAGTCTATGCCGCCCGACAGGCCGATGATGACGCCGGGAAACCCGTTCTTGGTCACGTAGTCGCGCAAACCCAGCGTCATCGCCTCGTAGATCGCGGCCAGACCCTCGGGCGGCGGGTGACGCTTCGCGGTCTCGCACAGCCAGGCGCCGTTCTCCCGCCGCCAGGCGGTGGGCAAGATGTCCTCGCGCCAGCTCGGCGCCTGGCCCTTGAGCGCGGCGTCGGCGCCGAGGACGAAGGAGCTGCCGTCGAACACCAGCTCGTCCTGCCCGCCGACCTGGTTGACGTAGACGATGGGCAGACGGGACTCGGTCACGCGCGCGACCGCGAGGTTGAGGCGCTGGTCCACCTTGTCGACCTCGAAAGGCGAGCCGTTGATGACCACCAGGATCTCGGCGCCGGACTCTTCGAGGCATTCGGTGACCTCGTCGGTCCACATGTCCTCGCAAATCATCACGCCGAGGCGCACGCCGCGGAAATTGACCGGGCCGGGAAGGGGACCGCGGGCGAACACCCGCTTCTCGTCGAACACGCCGTAATTGGGCAGGTCGTATTTGCGCCTGACATCGGCGATCCGGCCGCCGTCGAGCAGCGCTGCGACATTGTAGACCGTGCCGTCGTCGACCCATGGCGTGCCCACCAGGATGCCGGGACCTCCGTCTCCGGTCGCCGCCGCCAGGCCTTCGAGCTCGCGGAGAACGGTTTCCTGGAAGGACGGCCGGACCACGAGGTCTTCCGGCGGGTAGCCCGAGAGCGCCAACTCCGAAGCGACCATCAGGTCGGCGCCGAGCCGGGCCGCCTCGTCGCGGGCGCTCCGCAGCCGCGCCGCGTTGCCGATCACGTCCCCGACGGTCGGGTTAAGCTGCGCGAGGGCGATGCTGAGCGCGTCGGTCATGTCGCGGTTGCCGGTAATGCGGCGTCCAGTCTACTCGGCCGCGGGGGCGGACCGGGCGTTGCCGTTGATCCTGTCGCGCTCGGCCTTAAGCGCCTCGGCGACCTCGAAGGCGAGCTCGAGCGACTGGCTCGCGTTCAGCCGCGGGTCGCAATGGGTGTGGTAACGGTCGGCGAGATTGGCCTCGGTCACCTCGCGCGCGCCGCCGATGCATTCGGTGACGTTCTGGCCGGTGAGCTCGACATGGATGCCGCCCGGATGCGCCCCTTCCGAGCGGAGAATGTCGAAGAAGTCGCGCACCTCGGAGAGGATCGCCTCGAAGCGGCGGGTCTTGTAGCCGTTCTGCGCCTTGATGGTGTTGCCGTGCATGGGATCGCAGGCCCAGACCACGTTACGCCCGCCCTTGTTCACCGCGCGGACCAGCGGCGGCAGCAGCTCGCTCGCCTTGTCGGCGCCCATCCGCGCATAAAGCGTCAGCCGCCCGGGAACGTCGTCCGGGTTGAGCCGGTCGATCAGGCGCAGGAGGTCGTCTGGCTCCGAGCTCGGCCCCACCTTGAGCCCGACCGGGTTCGCCACGCCGCGCAGGAACTCCACGTGCGCGCCGTCGAGCTGACGCGTCCGGTCGCCGATCCACAGCAGATGGGCCGACGTGTCGTACCAGTCGCCGGTGGTGGAATCGACCCGGGTCATCGCCTCCTCGTAACCGAGCAGCAGCGCCTCGTGGGAGGTGTAGAGGTCGGTCTCGCGGATGTGGGGAACGGTCTCCGACGTTATCCCGCAGGCCTCCATGAAGCGGAGCGCTTCGTCGATCCGGTCGGCAAGGTCGGCATAGCGCGCCGCCTCCGGTCCGGCCGAGACGAAATCGAGGTTCCACCGGTGGACCTGGTGGAGGTCGGCGTAGCCGCCCTGGGCAAACGCGCGCAGCAGGTTCAGCGTCGCCGCCGCCTGGTTGTAGGCGCGCACCATGCGTCCGGGATCGGGCACCCGCGCGCCCGAGTCGAACGGCATGTCGTTGATCATGTCGCCGCGGTAGCTCGGCAGGTCGACCCCCTCGACGGTCTCGAAATCGGCCGAGCGCGGCTTGGCGAACTGGCCGGCGAGACGCCCCACCTTCACCACCGGGCGGCCGCCGCCGAAGATCAGCACGATCGCCATCTGCAGGATGACGCGAAAGGTGTCGCGGATGTTGTCGGGGTGGAACTCGGCGAAGCTCTCCGCGCAGTCCCCGCCCTGCAGCAGAAACGCCTTGCCCGCCGCCACGTCGGCGAGCTGGGCCCGGAGGCGGCGCGCCTCGCCGGCGAATACCAGCGGCGGGTAGCCGCGCAGCCGGTCTTCCGCCTCGGCGAGCGCCGCGGCGTCGGGATATTCGGGGACCTGACGGATCGGTTTCGACCGCCAGCCGTCCGGGGTCCACTCCCCGCTCATCGCGTGGTACTCCCAGTCTTCGTCTTGTCGAGGGTTCGGAAGGGCGCCCCTATACGCCAGTACCGCCGAAATTGCCAGCACTAGATCGTTCGCCGGACTCGAGGACCCGGCCACGGAGCCGGTCGAAGTAATCGGCGTCGGCCGCGACCTCCGGCGGCGATGCCGCCCCTCGCAGAAGCAGATCCCGCAGGCGCTGGCGGTCGCGATCCTTGCGGATCAGCTCAAGGACATACTCGCTTGAGTTGCCGTAACCCCGCGCACCGACCTGTTCGTCCACAAAGGACTGAAGAGCATCTGGCAGCGATATGTTCACGGTGGTCATGGGGCGAGACTCTACCGCATTTTTTCGACCTGACGGTGAGCATGGCCCACCCTGCCCCGGCCCCTCCCGCACGCGGGAGGGGAGAAGACGGGGAGGAGAGGGCCGGGGTGAGGAGGGGGCTTCGCGGGCGTCAGAGGGGCGCGCCGCCCTACTCCGCCGCCTGCGCCTCCGACTCGGGGACGGGGGTCCGCATGGTGACGAACTCCTCGGCGGCCGTGGGGTGGATACCGACGGTGGCGTCGAACTGCGCCTTGGTCGCCCCGCATTTCAGCGCGATGCCGAGTCCCTGGGTGATCTCCGCCGCGTCGGGCCCCACCATGTGGCAGCCGACCACCCGGTCCGAGGCGCGGTCGACGACGAGTTTCATCATCGTGCGGTCTTCGGCGAGCGTCAGCGTGTGCTTGAGGGGGCGGAACGTCTCGCGGTAGATGTCGACCGCGCCGTGGCGTTCTCGCGCCTGCTCCTCGGTCAGCCCGACCGTCCCGACATTGGGGTTGGAGAACACGGCCGTCGCGATGTCGGCGTAGTCCATCCGGAGGTCCTTGCCGTCATAGAGGTTGGCGGCGAGCACCATGGCCTCGGCGATGGCGACCGGGGTGAGCTGCAGCCGGTCGGTCACGTCGCCCAGCGCGTAGATGTTGGAAACGCTGGTGCGGAAGCGGTCGTCGATCGCGATGGCGCCGTTCCCGCGCATTTCGACGCCCACCGCCTCAAGCCCCATGTCGGCCACGTTGGGCACCCGGCCGATCGCGTACAATACCCGGTCGACCGCGACCGTCTCGCCCGAAGAAAGCGCGGCGGCCAGCCCGTCATCGTTCCGCTCGATCCGCTCGACGGTGGTCCGCCAGCGAATGTCCACCCCCTTCTTTTCCATTTCCTCGGCGAGGTGGGTGCGGATGTCGATGTCGAAGCCGCGCATGAAGAGCGGCCCGCGATAGGCCTGGATCACCTCGGATCCGTAGCCGTTGAAGATCCCCGCGAACTCGACCGCGATATAGCCGCCGCCCACGATCAGCACCCGGTCGGGGCGATCTTCGAGATAGAACGCCTCCTCGGAGGTGATGGCATGTTCGCCGCCCGGGATGGAGGGGCGCTGGGGCCGGCCGCCGGTCGCGACCAGGACGGTCTCCGCCGTAACCCGCTCGTCGCCCACGTCGAGCGTGTGCGCGTCGACGAACCGCGCGCGGCTCTCGTAGATGCGGACGTCGTTGTTGCCGAGAATGCGCCGGTAGATGCCGTTGAGCCGCTCGATCTCCTTGTTCTTGTTGGCGATCAGCGTGGGCCAGTCCAAGACGGGCTCCGAGAAGGTCAGCCCGAAAGCCGCGGCGTCCCCGGCGTCCTCCCGGTAATGCGCCCCGTAGGCGAAGAGCTTCTTCGGGATGCAGCCGACATTGACGCAGGTGCCGCCCATGAATCGTTCCTCGGCGACCGCCACCCGGGCGCCGTAAGACGCCGACATGCGCGCCGCCCGAACCCCGCCGGAGCCCGCGCCGATGACGAAGAGATCGTAGTCGTAGCCAGCCATGGGCACCTCCGTTCGCAGAGGTGCGTCACCGCCGCCGCGATGTCAACTCGCGGCACCCCGTGGCGTCCCCGTCACCAACCCTCCCATCGTCGTGGCTGGACTCGTTCCGGGCATCCACGCCTTGCGGCATCGAGGCATGGACGGGAGCACCGAGCCGGACGTGCGACGGCATTGTCCGACCGAACCGCCGCCCTTCCCCGACCTCTCCCGCAGGCGGGAGGGGAGAAGCGACGCCCTCTCCCCCGGCGGACAGAGGGCCGGGGATCGCTCTAATCGAACACCGTATCGTCGTAGTGCGTCGGGTCGACGAAGGCCTCGATGACGCACGGCTCGTCCGCCGCGAGCGCGGCCTCCAAAGCTTCGCCAAGCCGCTCGGGAGTGCGTACGCCGACGGCCGGCACCCCGAAATAATGCTCCGGCGTCGAGCCTTCGTCCGGTCCCGAGGCCGTGCCGAGCGCGGTCCCGACATGGGCGTATTGGCGGCGCATCTGCTTGACCTTGATCAGGCCCAGCCAGCCGTCGTTCAGGACAACCACGGGAAGGGCCAGCCCCATCCGCTTCGCCGTCGCCAGCTCGCCGCAGGTCATCTGGAAACAGCCGTCGCCGATCAGGCAGACCGCGGGACGGTCCGGCGCCGCGATCTTGGCCGCGATCGCGGCGGGGAGGCCGAAGCCCATCGACGACCACCCGTTGGTGATCAGGAAGGTCCGCCCTTCGTGCGCGGTCCACTGGCTCGCGATCTGGTGGGTGTGGGCGCCGACGTCGAAGGCGAGGATCCCGTCCCTCGGCAGCACGCGGCGGACGACGTCGATGGCCCGGTGCGGCGCGAACCCCGGCGCGTCGGGGCGTAGCGAGGCCTGGAAGGCTTCCCGATGGGCCGCGACCTCGGCGGCCGTCCAGTCGTTCGCGGCCGGTTCCGTCCCGGCGAGACCCTCCAGGATCGCGTCGAGATCGCCCACCGCCTGGCGGGCGATATCGACCGAGCCGTCGGTATCCACCGCCTCGATGTCGAGATGGACCAGCGGCACGGTTCCGATCCAGGCCTCGTACTCCACCTCGATCGGGTCGTAGCCGAGCCCGACGACGAGGTCGGCGCCGGCGAGGAAACGCCGCTGGACCTGCCGCCGGGCGCGTTCGATGCAGCCGATGGAGAGCGGGTGATCCTCGTCGACCATCCCCTTGGCCATCGTCGTCGTGGCGAAGGGGAGGTTGTGACGCTCGACGACGGCGCGCAGCAGGTCCGGCTCGCGCAGCCGCATCGCGGTGGCGCCGATGACCGCCACGGGACGTTTCGCCCCGGCGATTCTTGCCGTCGCCTCCGCCACCGACTCCGGCGACGGGGAGTCGGGAGCGGGGATGTCGCCCGGTACCGGCGAGCACTCTTCCGCGGGGGCCAGGGTAACGTCCTCCGGAAGATCGAGATGCACCGGACCCTGCGGCTCGGTCAGCGCGATCCGGATCGCGGCCGCCACGGTCTCGCCGATCCGTCCGGGGCGCAGCGCGAAGCTCGCCTTGGTGATCGGCCGGAACAGCGTGTGATGGTCGATGAGCATCTGAATCCGCCGGCCGAGCTGGTCGCGGTTGAGGTTGCAGGTGATCGCGATCATCGGCGAACGGTCGAGGAAGGCATCGCCCACGCCGGTGGCGAGATTGGTCGCGCCCGGCCCGAGCGTCGCGATGCCGAGGCCCGGCCGACCGGTCATGCGGCCCATCACGTCGGCCGCGAACCCGGCCGAGCCCTCATGCGCGGTGAGGACGAATTCGATGCCGCCCTTGCGCATCGCCTCGATCAGCGGCAGCACGTTTCCGCTCGGGATGCCGAAACCGTGGCCGATGCCGGCTTCCTTCAGGGTGGCGACGATCAGGTCCGCGTTGTTCATGCCCCGGACCTTGGCCGAGCCCGCGTTGTCTGGCAAGGTCCGCACCCCTGCGGGAACACGGGCGGAGGCGATGGCAGACCCACGGATCGAGACGACGCTGGTGGGCTCCTACCCGTGGCCCGAGTGGCTGCACGCCCACCCGACCGCCGAGGCCATCGACGACGCGACGCGGACGGTCATCCACCTTCAGGAGAAGGCCGGGATCGACGTGGTCTGCGAGGGCGAGTTCGTCCGCTTCGACCCGAACCACCCGCAGACCAACGGCATGATCGAGTATTTCGTGCATCCGATGGCGGGCGTACGCGCGCGGATGGCGTTCGAGGAGATCGTCGCGTTCGAGTCCCAGGCGACCATGGGGTTCAGGACCCGCCCGGCCGCGGTCGCCGAGGGGCCGATAGGGAGCGGCACGCTCGACCTCGCCGCGCCCTGCCGGCGGGCGAAGGAACTGGCCACGAAGCCGCTCAAATTCGCGCTGACCGGCCCGCACATGCTCGCCAAGACGCTCATCGACCGGCATTACGGAGACCGGGTCGCGCTCGCCGAGGCGATCGCCCATGTGCTGGCCGAACAGGTCGCGCGGCTCGACGCGGACATCGTCCAGATCGATGAGGCCAACCTTCCCGGCGCTCCGGAGGAATGGGAGTGGGCGGCGCGGGTGATGAACATCGTCCTCGACGCGGTGCCGTCCGTGCCTGCCGTCCATCTCTGCTTCGGCAATTACGGCGGCCAGGTGTCGCAGAAGAACGCGCACTGGGAGCCGCTGATCGCCTATCTCAACGCGCTCCATGCCGACCACGTGGTGTGCGAGAACGCCCACCGCCCGGCGGAGGAGCTGGTCCATTTCCGCGCGCTGCGGCCGGAGATCGCCATGGGGCTCGGCGCGGTCGACGTCAAGGCGACCGAGATCGAGACCGCCGAAACCGTGGCGCGGCGGATCGAGCGCGCCGCCAACGTCATCGGCCCGGACAGGATTCGCTACGTCCACCCCGATTGCGGGTTGTGGAACCTGCGCCGTTCGATGGCCGACGGAAAAATTGCCGCGATCGTCGCGGGACGCGACCTCTACGAGGGACGTGCGACGCAATCGGTCGCCTGAAGGGGGAATAATCATGGCGAGCATCAACGGACTCCGGGAGGTCGGGTATATCGACTGCGCCGGCGGCGGCCAGATCCGCGTCGACGGCACGAGCGCCTATGTCGGGCACATGGCGGCACCGTACGGAACGTCTATTTTCGACGTTTCCGATCCCGCCGGTCCCCGCCAGCTTGCCGAAATCGGCATGCCGCCCGGCAGCCATTCGCACAAGGTGCGCGCCCAGGACGGGCTGATGCTGGTCAACCACGAGCGGCTGGGCGGGCCGCAGACCGAGGGTTTCGAGGGCGGACTCGGCATTTACGATGTCGAGGATCCAGCAAATCCACGCCATATCGTCAACTGGGAGACCTGGGGCAAGGGCGTCCACCGCTTCGATTTCGACGGGCGCTACGCCTACATCTCGCCGACGGTCGAGGGCTATGTCGGCAACATCATGATGATCCTCGACCTCAAGGACCCGGAGAAGCCGGAGGAGGTCGGGCGCTGGTGGATCCCCGGTCAGTGGGAGGCGGGAGGCGAGGAGTATGTCTGGGACGGCGGCCCGGCGCCGCGCTGCCACCACCCGCTGCGCATGGGCGACCGGCTCTACACCAGCTACTGGCACCACGGGGTGTTCATCCTCGGGATCGAGGACATGACCAGTCCCCGAACGATCTCCGAATACGGCATCAGCCCCGCCTACCCCCACCCGCAGCACACGGCGCTGCCGATCCCCTTCCCGGTGCAGGGCAAGCGCCTGATGGTGGTCGCCGACGAGGATGTCGCCAAGCTCCGCCCGAGCGCGCCCGCGATCGCCTGGGTATTCGACATCACCGACGAGGAGCGGCCGATCCCGATATCGACGTTCCAGGTCGACGGCGTCGATCCCGACGGCGCGCCGCAGGTGCCGATGACCGGCTGCCACCAGCCCTCCGAGGTCGTGACCGGCACCGAGATACCCTTCGCCTGGTTCGCCCAGGGGCTGCGTGTCGTCGACATCGCCGACCCGCGAAAGCCGGTCGAGGTGGCCCATTTCCTGCCCGATCCGCCCGACGGCGAGGACCGGGTCTGCGCCAACGACGTAACCGTCGACGGGCGCGGCCTGATCTATCTGATCGACCGGGTCCGGGGCGTGCATATCCTCGAACGCGTCTGATTTCGCGGGGCGACGGGAAACCGCCGCCCGGGACGTGGACTCTGTGACCATGGCTCCGTTCGGTCTATTGTTTTCCGGCGAAGGGGTCCTAATTCGTTGCGGCGCACGGAAAAATTGCGGACGGTGTCGGTGATGCGCGCGATTGACATCGGTAACGGCCGGCTTGCCGCCGGGCCGCGGGGCATCGTCCTCGCGGCGGCCGGCGCGGCGCTGCTCTGCGCCGCGCTCGGCGGTCCCGCGGCCGCGCAGGACAACCCGCCGCCGCTGTCGGGGCGCGCCAAGGCAGCCGACGCCAACGGGAACGGGGTGATCGATCGGGACGAGGCCGGCGGTCCGCTCGCCGCCAATTTCGACGAGATGGACTGCAACAAGAGCAATTCGCTCGACGGCAACGAGATCCGTGCCTTCTTCACCGGTGCCGGCTGTGCGTCGCTCGCTGCCGCGCCGGCGGCGGACAAACCGCCCCCGCCGCCGCTGTCGGGGCGCGCCAAGGCGGCGGACGCCAACGGGAACGGGGTGATCGACCGGGACGAGGCGGGCGGTCCGCTCGCCGCCAATTTCGACGAGATGGACTGCGACAAGAGCGGCTCGCTCGACGGCAACGAGATCCGCGCCTTCTTCACCGGTGCCGGCTGTGCGTCGATCGCCGCCGCCGCGAAGCCCGCGACTCCCGCCGCCTCCCCTCCGACCGGGCAGCGCAGCCCGCCCCGCGGCGGCGGACGACCTCCCTCGACGGTGACGCTCGACGACGTGATCGCCGAGCCGCTCGCCAAGACGACCCCCGTCATCGGACGGCTCGTCGCCCGCCAGTCGGGCGTGGTGGCGAGCCAGGTGCGCGGCGCGGTGGTCGAGATGCGGGTCGATGTCGGCGACCGGGTCGAGCGCGGGCAGGTCATCGCCGTGCTCGCGGACGGACGGATGAAGACCGCGCGGGACCGGTTCGCCGCTTCCGTCGCGCGGTTTCGCGGGCTGGTGGCGGCGGCTGAAGCCGAGTACCGAAAGAAACAGGGCGAGCTCAAGCGGCTCGGCCGGCTGAGCAAGTCGGCGGCCTTCTCGCGGGCCCGCTACGAGGATCTGCAGCGCGATGTCCAGGCCCGCCGCGGCGCGCTGGACGACCGGCGCGGACAGTTGCAGGAAGCCAGGGCGCAGCTTCGCCAGGCGGAGATCGATCTGGCGGACACCGACATCAAGGCGCCGTTTCCCGGCGTGGTGACCGAAAAGCACATCGACATCGGCACCTATCTCAATGTCGGCGCGCGCGTGGTCAGCGTTCTCAACGACACCGATCTCGAGGTCGAGGCGGAAGTGCCCTCCGACCGGCTGGGCGAGCTCTCGACCGGCGCGCTCGTCGCGCTGACGCTGGACGACGGTTCGCGCCATCGGGCGACGGTCCGCGCCGTCGTCCCGACCGAGAACGTCCGCACCCGCACCCGCCCGGTGCGCTTTACCCCCAATTTCGGCAAGACCCGAATGCGGCTGGCCGCCGACCAGAGCGTCACCGTGCTGATCCCCATCGGCAGCGGCCGACAGGTGGCGACCGTGCACAAGGACGCCGTGGTGCGCGGCGGCGCCGATGCGTTCGTCTTCGTCGTCAAGGACAACCTCGCCCGGCGGGTGAAGGTCCGGCTCGGCGATGGCATGGGGTCGCGCTTTGTCGTGTTCGACGGGGTGAAGCCCGGCCAGAAGGTCGTCATCCGCGGCAACGAGACGCTCGGCCGCGGCGGGCCCGTGCGCATTCGGGGCGGCGCGGGGAGCTGATCGGATGAGGGGCGGTTCGGCATGAATCTCATCCGCCTCTCCATCGAGCGCCCGATGGCGGTCGTCGCCATGGTGCTGATGATCATCCTGTTCGGCTATGTCGCGCTGCAGCGCATCCCGATCCAGATGGCGCCCGACGTCCGCCAGCCGGTGCTCATCGTCACCACGAACTGGCGCGGCGCGGCGCCGGCGGAGGTCGAGCGCGAAATCGTCATTCCGCAGGAGGACGAGCTCAAACGGCTCGAGGGTGTCCAGCGGGTGCTCTCGGAAGCGAGCCACGGAAGAGGCAAGATCACGCTCGAATTCGCGCCCGGCGTCAATTTCGACCGCATGCTGCTGCTGGTCTCCAACCGTCTGGACCGGGTGACCAACTATCCCGAGGAGGCGGAGGAACCGACGCTCGGGACGTCGGGAACCGAGGACAACGCCATCGCCTGGTTCCTTTTCAGCCGGGACGAGGGCAACGACACCCCGATGCTCGAATACGGCGACTTCCTGCGCGACGTGGTGCAGGAGCGTCTGGAACGCGTGCCCGGCGTCGGCGGCGTCAACATCTTCGGCGAGACCGAGCGCGAGATGCAGATCGTCATCGATCCGGAGCGGCTCGCGAGATACCGGCTCACCGTGGGTCAGGTCGTCGCCCGGCTGCGCGCCGCCAACGCGTCGATCACCGGCGGCGACATCGACGAAGGCAAGCGACGCTACACGGTGCGCACGGAAGGCGATTTCGCCGAGACGGGCGAGGTCGAGGCGGTCGTCCTCAGGTCGAACGCGCAGGGCGCCGGGCTCGGCCGGGTGACGGTGGGCGACGTCGCCACCGTCACGCTCGCCTACAAGGAGGCGCGCGCGCGGATGTCGTCGAACGGCGTTCCGGCGCTCGCGCTCAACCTGACCCGGGAGCAGGGCGCCAACGTGATCGAGACCATGAAGCTGGCCCAGGCGACGATGGCCGAGCTTCGGGACGGCCCCATCAAGGAGAAGGGGCTGAAGGTAAAGCAGGTCTACAACGAGACCGACTACATCAACTCCTCGATCGCATTGGTCATGCAGAACATCTATTTCGGCGGTGTTCTGGCGATCGTCATTCTTCTCGTGTTCCTGAGATCGTGGCGTCCGACGGTCGTCATCGGATTCGCCATTCCGGTCTCCGTGGTCGGTTCTTTCGTCGCCATGGCGCTGCTCGGACGGTCGCTGAACGTGATCAGCCTCGCCGGCATCGCCTTCGCCGTCGGCATGGTCGTCGACGCCGCGATCGTCGTGCTCGAGAACATCTACCGCCTGCGCCAGGGCGGCATGAGCCGCGCCGAGGCCGCCTATCGCGGCACCGCCCAGATCTGGCCCGCGGTGCTGGTCTCCGCGCTTACCACGGTGATGGTGTTCATCCCGATCCTGATCATGGATCTCGAGGTCGGCCAGCTGTTCCGCGACATCGCCGTGGCGATCTCGGTGTCCGTGCTGCTGTCGCTGCTGGTCGCGGTGACGCTGATCCCCGCGCTCTCGAACCGGATGCTGACGGGACGGATCCCGACGCTGAAGTCCCGGGTCCGTCTCCCGGTCATCGACACCTTCGGGCGCGGCTTCGCCCTCTTCTGGCGTCACTTCGCGCGCCTCGTCGTGCGTTCGAAGCTCCTGGCCCTCCTCGTGGTCGGCGTGATCACCGCTGCGGCGGGCGTTTTCGCCGTCGCCTACCTGCCCAAGCTCGACTATCTGCCCGTCGGCAACCGGAACTTCATCATCGGCTTCGTGCTGCCGCCCGCGGGCTACAATCTCGATACGACCGAAACGATCGCGCGCGGCGTGGAGAAAAGGACGCGCAAGAACTGGTCCGACGCGGCGCTCGCCGCGTCCGGCGATGCCCACCCGCCCGGAACCGACGAAGCGCAGAAGGTGATCGACCGGTTCTTCTTCGTCGCGTTGCGCGGACGCGCCTTCATCGCCGCCCGCCATGTCGACGACCAGAAGGCGGCCGACCTGATCCCGATAATGCAGGCACCCGCCCGCGAGGAACCGGGAACCCTCGGTTTCGTGTTTCAGCCCTCGCTGTTCGGCCGATCGATCGGCACCGGCCGTTCGATCGGAATCGACATTTCGGGCCCCGACCTCGAAACGATTTTCGCGACCGGGCGGCAGGTGTTCTTCCGTACCATGGGAGCGCTGTCGCCGCGCGACGGCCACCGCATCCGGCCGAGACCGGCGCTCACGCTGGGCGAGCCCGAAGTCCGGGTGGTGCCGGACCGGGTCAAGCTTGCCGACAACGGCCTGTCGGCGCGCGACCTCGGCCAGGCCGTCGACGCCTTCAACGACGGTGTGCGCATCGCCGAGATCAACGTCGACGGCAAACGCATCGACCTCACGCTCAAGGGTCCGGCGCGGACCGAGGAATCGACCCAGTCGATCGGGGTGCTGCCCGTGGTCACGACGGACGGCCGCATCCTGCCGGTGCGCAGCCTGTCGGATGTCGCGGTGACCAACGGTCCGACCCAGATCCGGCGCATCGACCGGGTGCGGACCGTTACGATGTCGGTATCGCCCGCGCGCGACATGCCGCTTCAGGCCGCGATGGACAAGATCCGCGACGAGGTGATCGAGCCGCTCCGCAAAAGCGGCCTGCCCGACGGCGTGCGCATACGAATGTCGGGTTCGGCCGACAAGTTGACCACGACCTGGAACGAGATCGTGCTCGATCTCGCGCTTGCCGTCATTATCGTCTACCTGGTGATGGCGGTTTTGTTCGAGAGCTTTGTCTACCCGCTCATCGTGCTCTTGTCGGTGCCGATCGCCGCGGCCGGCGGGCTCGCCGGGTTGTCGCTCCTCAATACCTACGTCACCCAGCCGCTCGACATGCTGACCATGCTGGGATTCGTCATATTGGTCGGCATTGTCGTCAACAATGCGATTCTGCTGGTCCATCAGACGCTCTATCACATCCGCCATGACGGCATGGAGGTAGGCAAGGCGATCGAGGTGGCGACCGAGTACCGCATCCGGCCCATCTTCATGTCGACCCTGACGTCGATCTTCGGAATGCTGCCCCTGGTGGTATTCCCGGGCGCGGGTTCCGAGCTCTATCGCGGTCTCGGATCGGTCGTGCTCGGCGGGCTGTCGCTCTCCGCCGTCCTCACCATGGCGGTGGTGCCGCCGATGATGTCGATCACCGTCGGCGTGCTCGAGCGCCGGGCGGCAAAGAAGGCCGAGGCGCTCCAGGGGGATGTTGCGCCGGCCGAGTAAGCGCGCTTGGCGCAACCGTCCGACGGGCCTTATAGTGGTCGGCCGCTTCGCTGAAGAGTCCCATTCCGGAGGCCGCCACGCATGACCGACCAGACCACACGCGCCCTCGACGAGATCACTGTCAGGACCGACACCAGGGACGTTCTCGCCCATGCCGCGCGCGAGGCGAAGAAGCATCGCTTTGACGAGATGCTGATCGTCGACGTCGACGCGCACATCACCGAGACCGCGTTTTGGGGCGAAATCGTCGATCGCATCGACAGCGACGTATACCGCCATATGGCGGCATCGTTCCGCGACCGGGTCGGCTCTCCGCCGGGTCTTCTCAACGCGACTCCCGGGCTGCTCTATCAGGACGTGTTCGGCCGCATCCCGCATCAGCAGAGCCAGGCGGAAGCGATCGAGGATTCCGATGTCCACCGGCAGGTGACGCTGACCCGCCGGGCGATGGATTCGATGAGCATCGACTACATGGTCGTTTTCCCCACTCCGATGCTCCTGCTCGGAACCCATCCCCAGCCCGAGGTCGAGGTCGAGCTGGCCTGGGCCTTCAACCGCTGGCTGACGGAAGAGGTGCTGCCCGAGGAGCCCCGCATGAAGGGGCTTTTGTACCTTCCCTTCAACACGCCGGAAGTGTGCCCGCGTTTCGTAGAGGAGTTCGGCGACAAGCCGGGATCGATGGGCTTCACCGTCACGTCGACGCGTTACAAGGCGGTTCACCATAATTCCTACATGCCGCTCTACGCCGCGCTCGAGGAACGGAGCCTGCCGCTCGCCTTCCATGCCGGGTTCAACTGGGAGGACGGGTCGATGGCGCAGCTCAACCGGTTCCTCTCGATGCACGCGCTGAGCTTCGTCCATTGCAACCTGATCCATATGACCAACTGGGTGGTCAACGGACTGCCGGTGCGTTTCCCCAACCTCAAGGTGCTATGGATCGAGAGCGGGCTTGCATGGGTGCCCTACCTGATGCAGCGGCTGGATTCCGAATACATGATGCGGTCGTCGGAGGCGCCGCTGCTGACACGCAAACCGAGCGAGTACATCAAGGAGATGTACTTCTCCAGCCAGCCGCTCGAAAGTCAGCATCCCAAGCTGATGGAAGCGTCCTTCGAGGCGGTCGACGCGGAAACCCAGCTTCTCTGGTGCTCCGACTGGCCCCACTGGGACTTCGATTCGCCGTCGGTGATCTGGGATCTGCCGTTCCTCAACGAGCGGCAGAAACGCAGGATCATGGGCGAGAACGCCGCCGAGTTGTTCGGTCTCGACAACCCCTACCTGGCGCGCCAGGCGGCGGAATAGGGTGCGTCCGTTCCGGTCGTAGTCTCGGCGGCCCCTGCGGCGTGCCGTTATCGGCACCCTCGTATGACGCGGTATCGGCGGCCGGTCATCTCTCTTTTTTTTATTCCCTCCGCCTTGGGCCCCTTGAAGCGCTTGAAATCGCGATCCTCCGTGATCGACTGAGATACTCCGTCCCGGGACCGAGCACCGTCACGCTCGGCGAGGCGAGAAGCCTGGACAGCGCCTCGCACGCTTCCTCGGCCGTGTGCGGGGAATGGAACAGCCGCGGGTGCGTGATTACCCGAACGAACTCGCCGATGCAGAACACCGGAATCGCCCAGCGGGAAGGCGACTCGGCCAGCGCCACGACACACGCGTGAGCCGCACCGTGTTTCGGCGAATCGTGGCGATGCGCGTGGACGAGAATGTTGGTGTCGACCGCGATCAATCGCGCCCGTCCATTCTCTCGTAAAGCAGGCCGCGATCGTCGAGGTCCACGCCAGCGATCGCACGGCCCCGCTTGGTCAGCAACTGGGCGCGGAAATCACGTACGGGACCGCGCGCGGGCCGGAGATAATCCCGCAAGGCGCGCTCGATCAGGCGGGTCAGCGTTTCGCCGTCCCGCGCGGCGCGCGCCTTGGCTTCGCGAATCAGGCGATCATCGAAGTTCAGCGTCGTCTTCATACAGAAATATGTATTCCTGACTTCGGCACTATCAACGCGCTCACCGGCGCAATCGCCGTCCGAGCCGGATACCGTTCGGGTGGAGAGGCATCGCTCTCAGTTGTGCCCGGTGCGGTCCAGAAAGTCCTCGACCGCGGCGAGGAACGCGTCGGGACGTTCGGCGTGCACCCAGTGTCCGGCACCGGGAATTCGGACAAGCTGCGCGTTCGGGAAGTATCGTTCGACGGTCGGCATGTGCTCGGGGCGGATATAGTCCGATGCGCCGCCGCCGATCAGCAGGGTCGGACCGTCGAACGCCGCCGGGGACGGCAGGTGCGGGAAATCCCACAGGGTTTCCTGGGCCGCCGCGATTGCCGCGAGGTTGAGACGCCAGACATACCGCCCGTCGCTCGGCGCCAGGTTCTGTAGCAGGAAACCGCGCAGCGCCGCGTCCGGCACCGCTTCGGCAAGCCTCTCGTCCGCGGCGGCCCGCCGGTCGATGCCATCGAGGTCGAGGCCGAGCAGCGCATCCACCAGCGACGCGAAGCCGTGGCCGTAGCGGACCGGCGCGATATCGACCGCGATGAGGCGACCGACCCGTTCCGGCGCGATCAGCGCGGCCGCCATCGCCGCCTTGCCGCCCATGCTGTGGCCGATCGCGGTCGGCCGAGACAGACCCTGCGTCCGGATATAGCGCAGCAGGTCCTCCGCCATCGCGGGGTAGCTCATCTCGTTCGTCCAGGGCGAGGCGCCGTGGTTGCGCATGTCGAGCGCGTGCACGGTGTGTCGTTCGGCAAGGCGCCGGGCGACGGATGTCCAGTTGCGCGCCGAGCCGAACAGGCCATGGGCGACGACGATCGCTGGGCCCTGGCCGGACCGGATGGCGTTGAGCTCGACCGCCGGCATCAGCACGCTCCTTTCCGGTCGCCGCCCTCGACTTCTTCGTTCAGGCGCGCGGTCTCCGTCTCGATCCGGTCGCGCAAACGGTCCATGAACGGCTTTCGCTCCAGGCCGGGCGCGATCGCCGGAAGCATCGAGACGACGATCCGCCCGGGGCGCTTGACGAATTCCCGCCGCGCCCAGTAGAGCCCCGAATTGAGCGCGACCGGCACGACCGGAACGTCGAGCGCGGCGTAGAGCGCGGCGATTCCGGGACGGTAGGGGAGCCGTTGCCCCGGTGCGGTTCGCGTCCCCTCCGGGAAAACGACGATATCCCGCCCGGTCGCGAGATATACTCCCGCCGTTCGCACCATCCTCCTCAGCGCCGCGGCGCCGGCGCGGCGGTCGACGGAAATCATGCCAAGCCGCACCAGGTACCATCCCACGAAGGGCATCCAGGCCAGCTCGCCCTTCATGACGATGGCGGGTTCGCGGAACAGGCGCATCAGGACCAGCGTGTCCCAGGCCGACTGATGCTTGATGGCGTAGATCGCGGGCCCCTTCGCGCGATGCGCCGAGCCGCGAACTTCGTATGTCAGGCCGACCGTTGTCGACAGCAGCCAGAACGTGCCGTCGATCCACAGCCTGGCGACGCCCAGCACGGCGGGACGGGGCAGCAGCAGCACCGGCAGGGTCAGGAGGCCCAGCCCCAGGGTCCAGACGTAGAATGCCGTCTGGAACGCCAGCGAACGCAACCCGATCATCCGCGCGCCGAGCGGGGAGAGGAAAGTCCGACGAACGCCGCCAGATATTTGTGAAATTCGCTCACCACGAGCAGCGCCGAATTGCGACCGCACCACCAGCATTCCCGCTCGAACGCCTCCGGAAACACGGGATGGGGAACGATCTTGATGTCGGGAAGCGCGCGGCGGAATTCGAGCAGGCTCCGCGGCATATGGTAGTTCGCGGTCACCAGGCGCAGGGAGCGGTTGTCCGCCGAGCGCATCCATTGCGCGGTCTCCCGCGCGTTTCCCGCCGTGTTGTCCGCGGCGTAGCCGACGGTTATGCAGCACTCCACGTCGTCCGGTTTGCGGCGCGCCAGTTGCAGCAGCGCGTCCACGTCTATCCCGCGATAGACGCCCGACACGAACAACTTCTCGCCGCTCCCCTCGGCAAGCAGCCTCAGCCCCTCGGACAAGCGGCCGGCGCCGCCGGTAAGCACCACGATGGCGTCGGTCCGTTCCCCGGTATCGGGCGGGTCGGACGGGATCCGCTCGGCGTACCACAACAGCCCGGCGAGCCAGACGCCGAGGACCAGCACGGCGATTACGAGAACCCCGATCAGCCGGCGCGCGGCGCGGCGCCTCCTGCCACCCAACCGGATCGGCCGCAAGTACATGACCCGGGCTTCACATCACCCGCGAAAGCGCGCGAACGGCCGTCATGCGCGCGGCGGCCATGGCGATGGCCGTGACGACCGGCGGCAGGCAGGCGAGAACGACCCATTGGATCGGCGACAGCGTCATCCCCGGCACCATAAACGCATTCCCGTCGGGCGCATACCGGTCCAACAGGATCAGGGCGCCGGCCGCGAGCGCGCAACCGGGGATACCGCCCTTGATCGACAGATTGCGGGCATGGGCGGCGAACTGTCGCGCGATGTAGCCGTCCCAGGCACCGATCAGCTGCAGGATTCCGATCTCTTCCCGGTGCGCGGAGAGACCGGCCCGCGTGGCGAAGATCGCGGTAACGATCGCGATCAGCCCGAATATCGCCGCGACCGCCGCACCGAAGATCTGTAGTGCCAGGGCGAACCGCAAGACATGGGCCAGCCGGATTCCGTGGTCGTCGATCCGCGTGCCCGGGACCGTCGCGTCCAGGGCTACTTCCAGCGCGACGATGTCCACCCGGGCATCCGGCCGGAGCCGGACGTCGATCAGCGTCGGCAGCGGCAGGGTTTCGATTTCCGCGCCCGCGCCGAGCCAGGGTTCCAGCAGCGCCCGCGCCACGGCCGCGTCGATCGCTTCGGCCTCGGCGATAGCCGGTGTCGCGCGGAGCAGCGCGACGATCTCGGCGGCGGGCTCGTCGCTCAACCCGGTCGGGGCGGGAACTTGGACCGTGATCTTGCCGGCAAGCGCGGTCCGCCAGCCCTGTTCCGCGTTTCGGATCGCCATCGTCGCCGCTGTTGCGAGAGTCGCGACAAAGAGCGCCGCCGCGACGATCCACGGGCCATAGCGGCCCCCCGCGCTCCTTCCCAGGGGCAGGACCCCGGCCGCACGGACCTGCCCACCGTTCATGCTTCCACCCGCTCGCCGCGCATGCCTTCGAGAGGACCGGCGCGGACCAGCTCGCCGCCGTCGAGGACATAGGCGGGGTGACCGAACCGGCCGACCAGGGACTCGTCATGGGTGGCGACGACCACGGTGGTCCCCACCTTGTTGAGTTCCTCCATCAGATGTATCAGCCGCATGGCGACGTTCTCGTCGACGTTTCCCGTGGGCTCGTCCGCGATCAGGAGGTCCGGACTGGCGATAACCGCGCGCGCCACGGCAACCCTCTGTTTCTGGCCGTCCGAGAGAGCCGCCGGCAGCTCGTCGAGCTCCCGCCCCAGCCCGACCCACCGCAGCAGGTCGGTCACGTTCTCGCGGATTTCGCCGGCGCCCGCTTTCGCGATGCGAAGCGGCAGCGCGACGTTCTCCGCCGCCGTCAGATGGGAAATCAGGCCGAATTCCTGGGACACGACACCGATCCGCCGCCGAAGCGGCGGCCGCTGCTTGCGGCCGAGCCGGGAGACGTCCCGGTCGAAGAGCCGCACCGTGCCCCGGGTCGGACGCAGCGCCAGATACAGGAGTCGCAACAGCGAAGTCTTGCCCGCCCCGCTTGCACCGGTCAGGAAATGGAACGAACCCGTCTCCAGCGACAGGGACACGTCGTGCAGGACTTCCGGGCCGGAACCGTATTGCAGACCGACATCCTCAAGCTGGACGATCCCCGTCTCCGCAGTCAAGAAAGGCCTCCGTCGTCGCGACGATGGAAATTCGCACGAGCGGCCGCCACGCGCAAACTCGCCGCTTGCCTTGCCTGCCGGCCCAACGCGGCCCTATAAATCGCGATGCACCAGCAGGCCGCATTTACATGATCCTTGCCTGCCCGAGCTGTTCCGCCAGGTTCCTGATTCCTGACAGCGCCATAGGAATGCGCGGTCGGACGGTGCGTTGCGGCCGCTGCGGCCATGTCTGGTATGCGCCCCCGCCGGCGGAGCCCGCCTCCGATGCCGGCGATGTCCCGGCCGCCGGGCCGGCCGCGTCGCCCGAATTCGCGGATGCGCCGACGCGCCGGGCGGACGAAGGCGGTCCAGCCCCTCCGCCGGAGAGCCCGGACGAGGTCCCGAGCGACGAGCCGGCGAGACCGGCCCAGCTCCCCGTTCTGCGGCGCAAGCGGAGCCGCTGGCCCGTGCACCTCGCCCGGCTCGCGATAGCGGCGGTCGCGCTCGTTATCGCCGCCGGCGCGGCGTGGCATTACCGCGTCGATATCGTGACCGCGTGGCCGGATGCCGAGCCGTTGTACCAGGCAATCGACGCGAACCCGTTGCCTCTCGGGTTCGGCCTGCGATTGACGATCGAGGAAACAGTCAACACCGAGAGGGACGGCCAACGCGTCCTTTCGATCACCGGCCGTATCGAGAACCTGACGGCGCGCGGCCGCAGGGTGCCCGGTCTCCGCGGCATCCTGTTCGACGAGACCCAGCGCGTGCTGCGGCACTGGACAATCCCGGTTCCGGCGACCAGTCTTGCGCCCCGTCGGGAGGCGGAGTTCAAGACCGAGCTGATGGACCCGTCCGAGGACGCGGTTCGCATTTCCATCGTTTTTCACGAACCCGGATAAAATGTCGGATACCAGGCCCGTCATCGAAACGCTGATCGCCGAAGAAGACATCGCGGGGCGCGTCGCCGGTCTCGCCGGCGAGATCGCCGAATCCGCCAGCAGGAATCTCCTTATCGTCGTCATACTCAAGGGCAGCTTCGTGTTCGCGGCCGACCTGATCCGCGCCTTGGAACGCGTGGGCGTCGAACCCCAGGTCGATTTCATGACCCTGTCGAGCTACGGCACCGGGACCGAGAGTTCGGGGTCCGTCGCCCTGGTGCGCGATATTTCTGAGGATGTCGCCGGACGGGAGGTGCTGATCGTCGACGACATCCTCGAGTCCGGCCGGACGCTCGCCTATGCCTGCGACCTCATGCGCGCGCGGGGAGCGTCGAACGTCAAGACCTGCCTGCTGCTCGACAAGGCGGGCAAGCGCAGCGTGCCGATCGAGGCCGACTATTGCGGCTTCGAAATCGGCGACCGCTTCGTCGTCGGTTACGGGCTGGACTACGCGCACCACTATCGCGGGCTGCCCCATATCGCGGTCGTCCAGCGTTGAGCCGAGGGAAATACGCGGCGCTTCCGGGTCAGAAGCGTCGCAGCAGCCGCTCGATATAGTCGAGCTCGGGCTGCGGCCGGTGGCGTTGGCCGGCGCGGTGGCGCAGTTCCTCGAGAATCCTCTGCGCCCGCTCGACGGCGCTCTCGTCCGGGATGTCGACGTCCCTCGTGTCGATCCCCATCTCGTTGGGCATGAAGCGGCCGAGCGGATCGCGGCGCAGCTGCAGCGGCCGGAACTCCTGGTTCAGGCCGATCCCGGTTCCCCGGTCGCCTTGCTGCATCATCTGCTGAACGATGCCCCGCCCGGCGCGCTGCAGCGCATCGATCGCGCGGCCCTGGGGTCCCACCGATTCGCCCGGCGCGTTGCGGTCAAGCGCGTTGGCGGAATCTCCCATGTTTCTTTCCGCCTCGTCGAATGCGCGGCCGGGCGCGCCCGGCGGGCCCTGGCCGGGCTGCATGCCCATTCTGCGGAGGGCCTCCCGCAACCGGCGAAGCGCCTCGCGGATTTCGCGCTGAGTCGCGGCCCCCTGCCGCGAGGCCCCGGAGTCCGGGCGGCCGCTCCTCGGCTGGGACTGGCGGAAGCTCCGGTTCATCAAACCCTGTTGCCGCTCGATCAGCTCGCGGAGCTGCCTCAGCGCCTCGTTGCCGGCCTGCGCCTGCGGGCTCATCTGCGGCGCCCGGCCCGCGCGAAGGTTCTCCAGCAGGTTCTGCAGCGCGGCCAGCATCTGTCGCGCCGCGTCGCGCGCGCCCGAACGCATGAGGTCGCGGATCTGATCCATGACACGCTGAAGGTCGGTGCTCTCGAGCAGGCGCTGGCTCGGGTCGAACGGCAGCGCCTGCTGAAGGTCGGGCCGGTTCCGCATCTGCTGCGCGAGCTCGCTCAGGAACCGGTCCAGCGCCCGCTGCAATTCGTTCATCAGCCGCTCGAGCTCTTCGTCCGTAGCGTTGCGGGCGAGCGCCTCCATCAGGTTCTGCTGAGCGCGCCTCAGCTCGCGTTCCGCGATCGAGACTTCGCCGTCCTCGATCCCGAGCGCGGTGTCCCACAGGAGGTCCCTGACGCTGTCGAGCGCGCCGTCTCCCGGCTCGTGAGCGAGTCGTCGATGGGCGGCGGTGAGCGCGAGGAACGTGACGATACTGTCCTGGTAAGCGGCCGGACGGAGCGCGATGGCCTGCAGCGCCATCGCGATATCCGGCCTCCGTTCCGGCTCGGTGGTCAGACGCTTGCGCTGCTCGATGACCTGCCTGGCCACGGGATGGCGGAACGCGCGCTCCGGCAGCGTCATCCGCGCGTCGTCGCTGGCCGCCGTCTGGCCGGCGCCATCGCGCGCGACGAGGCGGATGGCCACCGGCAGGCCCGCCCAGCGATGCGGCGTCAGGTCGTGGTAGCTGGCCGCCTCCGCGGTTTTCGCACCCGGACGCGGCAAGGCGAGGTCGATCGTCTCGACCTCCTTGCCCATCACCGTTCCGCGCTCGTAGGTCCGCCGGATCTCCGCTCGGACGCGGTCGAGCCCGTAATCGTCCTCCGACTTGTAGACCAGCATGAGCGCCTTTCGCTCGGTCGCGCGGGGCGGCTTGGCGAACGCGACGGTCGGCGGCCGGTCCGGAATCGCCTCGATCCGCCAGTCCGCGAGAACCTCCCCGTCGATTTCCACGGCGAGGCGGCCCGACGCCTCGATCGGCGCTTCGACCGAGGCGTTGCCGGTATCGATGCGTTCGAACGGCATGCGCGAGACGCCGAGCACCAGCTCCGCCTTGCCAGGCGCGTTGGCGAGCCGCGCGGTCAGCACGCTGCCCGCCGGCACCCGGATCGGCGGCGCGGCGGCGGTCAGGGGGGTGTCCTCGCTCGCCTCCGGTTCCGCTCCGGCGGCGGGAAGGCTGGGGAATATCGGCGCTTCGGCGGTATAGGCCGGCGGCGTGATCCACACTTCGAGGGCCGGCCGCGGGACCGCGGCGCCGCCCGAGAATGTGGGCGTCAGGGCCGCGCCCAGCCGTTTGCCCGCGTCCGGCCAGGCGACCGACACGGCGACGACCGCGAGCAGGGCCGCGGCGAATCTCAAGGCCATCGGATCGCGCGCCGCGACCTCGGGCCTGGGAAGCCCGGCCCGGATGTCTTGGGCCGATTCCGCTACGCGGCGTCTGTGCTCTTGCCAGAGCGCTTCGGCGTCGGCATCGCCCAGACCCTCGGCGAGGTCGTCCTGAAGCGTTTGCAGCGGACGATGGGGCAGGGCGTTGACGCGCTCCAGCCGGCGCCGGCCGGCGTCGGCGTCCGGAACGGAGATGCGGCGCACGCCGCTCCACAGCAGGAATGCCCCCACCCCCAGGAACGCAGCGAGCACGGCGGCATGCAGCCAGCCCGGCAGCAGCGGGAGGACGCCGAAGAGCGCGAGCGCGAGGAACAGGGCGGCGACCGAAAGCACCGGCCAGAGGCCACGCCAGAACTGTTCCCAGACCATGAACGCGCGGGCGAGCATGAGTCTGCCGCCGTAACGGACCGGTTGTCTTTCCCCGCTTCGGTCTCGTCCCGGAAGACGGGCCATCGAACCTCGTCCCTTCCCGCGCTCCCCGCCCCGGTTTCCCTACTCAAGCCAGTCCGGCAGGCGGTCGAGCGCCTGGAGCGCGGCGGGATCCTGAAACGGCCGGATCACCGCGTGCGCATCGCCGTGAACCATAACCTCTCCAACCAGCCCGCGGCCATTATAATATGACGCCATCACCGCACCGTACGCGCCGGCGCTCATTATCGCGACCAGGTCGCCCTCCCCGAGCATCGGCAGGTCCACGCCGAGCGCGAGGTAATCGCCGGTCTCGCAAATCGGCCCCACCACGTCGACGCGGCGGATCTCCTCTCCCCCGGCCGGCCGGGTTGCCGGGACGACCGCGTGCCTCGCCCTGTAGAGCGTCGGCCTCAGCAGGTCGTTCATCGCGGCATCGACGATCACGAACCGCTTTTCCGGCGTTTCCTTCGAATAGAGAACCCTGCTGAGCAGGATCCCCGCATTGCCGACGAGCCGCCGCCCGGGCTCCACCACGAGTCCGCATCCCAGCGAGCCCACGGTATCCCGGACGACATCGGCGAAACTTCCCAGGCCGGGCACGGTCTCGTCGATATAGGCGATGCCGAGTCCGCCGCCGAGGTCCAACCGCTCGACGGCCAGCCCCGCGCGCCGCAAGCCGCGCACGCAGTCCGCCAGCGCGGCGAAGGCGCTTCGGAAGGGCGCGAGGTCGAGGATTTGCGAGCCGATGTGGATCGCGAGCCCGACCATGCGGATGCCGGGCGTCCGCGACCCGCGTTCGTAAACCCGGGCGGCGTCCTCGATCGGAATGCCGAACTTGTGCTCGTACCGGCCCGTGGCGATCTTGTCGGTCGTGTCGACGGCGATGTCGGGGTTCACGCGAAGCGCCGTGGGCGCGTTCACGCCGAGCCCTTGCGCGACCTCGCCGAGTACGGCCAACTCCGCCTCCGACTCCACGTTCAGCTGGCCGATTCCCGCGGCGAGCGCCTGCGCCATCTCGTCCCGGGTCTTGCCGACGCCGGAGAACACGATGTCGGCGGGCCGGATCCCGGCGGCCACCGCGCGAGAGAGTTCCCCGCCGGAGACGACGTCCGCGCCGGCGCCGAGGCGGGCGAGGGTGCGAATGACCGCGAGGTTCGCGTTGGCCTTGACGCCGTAGCAGATTGTCGCGTTCAGACCGTCCAGGGCGCCGGCGAACTCGCGGTAGGCGTCTTCGATCGCCGACCGGGAATAAACGTAGACCGGCGTGCCGCAGGTCTCCGCGATCGTTTCCAGCGCGACCCCCTCGGCATGAAGCCGCCCGTGCCGATAGGCGAATACGCTCATGAGGGCGTCGGGCCGGAAGGATATTTCCGCGGATAGGAGTCCTTCTGCCCTTCCGGCAGTTCCGGATCGCCTTTCCTGCCGCAAGCGGCCGCGAGGCAGGCCGCCAACGCGCCGGCCAGCAGCCGGAGTGCGCGCCGCCGGCTCACAGGAACCGCTCCCGCGCGCTTCGCACGCATTCGAGCACACGCTCCGGCGCGGTGCCGCCGGCGCTGTTGCGCGCCGCGACCGCCCGGTCGATCCGAATCGCGTCATAGACCTCCTCGGTCAGCCCCGGCTCGACGGATTTCAACGTCTCCAGCGGAAGATCCGCAAGGTCGCAGCCGGCGTCTTCGGCGCATTTCACCAGCGCGCCGGTGACCCGGTGCGCCTCGCGGAACGGCATGTCGCGTTCCCGCACCAGCCAGTCGGCGAGGTCGGTCGCCGTCACGAACCCCTTCTCCGCCGCTTCGCGCATCGCGCCGGTGTCGAACGTGGCATCCCGCATCATTCCAGTCACCGCGGAAATCGCGAGGGCGAGCGTATCGACCGCGTCGAACAGCGGCTCCTTGTCCTCCTGCATGTCCTTGGAATAGGCAAGCGGCAACCCTTTCATGACGATCGCGAGCGTCGTCAGCGCGCCCACGATACGTCCGGTCTTGGCCCGCACCAGCTCCGCGGCATCGGGGTTCCGTTTCTGGGGCATGATCGACGACCCGGTCGTGAAAGCGTCTCCGAGGCGCACGAAACCGAACTGGGCCGAGCACCAGAGCACCAGCTCCTCGCCCAGTCGGGACAAATGGGACGCGGCGATCGCCGCGCCGGCCAGGAATTCGAGCACGAAATCGCGATCCGAGACGGCGTCGAGCGCATTGGCCGCCGGCCGGTCGAAGCCGAGCGCCTCGGCCGTCCTGTCGCGGTCGATCGGGTAGGGCGTGCCGGCCAGCGCGGCGGCGCCGAGCGGGCATTCGTTGAGCCGCCTGCGCGCGTCCGCCAGCCGGCCACGGTCGCGCCCGAGCATTTCGACATAGGCAAGCAGGTGATGCCCCAGCGTGATCGGCTGCGCCGCTTGGAGATGGGTGAAGCCCGGCATCACGCTGGCGGCGTGCTCTTCCGCCCGGTCGATCAGGGTCGCCTGCAACCCCCGCAGCGCGGCGTCCGCCTCGTCGATCGTATCGCGCAACCAGAGCCGCAAGTCCGTCGCCACCTGGTCGTTGCGGGACCGCGCGGTGTGGAGCCGGCCGGCCGCCGGGCCGATCAGCTCCGTCAGCCGCGCTTCCACGTTCATGTGTATGTCCTCGCGCCGGCGCGAAAATTCGAACGTGCCGGCCTCGATTTCCGCCAGCACCCGGTCGAGGCCCGCGAGGATCGCCTCGCCGTCGGCCTCGTCCACGATCCCGCACGCGACCAGCATCTCGCAATGCGCCTTCGAGGCCCCTATATCATGCGCGTAGAGCCGCTTGTCGAAATCGATGGAGGCGTTGATCCGCTCCATGAGCTCGCTGGGTTCGGACGAGAAGCGGCCGCCCCAGAGCGCGGAGGAGCCCCCGGGACCGGTTTTCCGATGAGATACTGTTTCGTTCATGGACATTCGAGACACATCAGTCTTCGCGCGTTCGGCGCCGCCCTCGCGGGCATCGCCCTATTCGTTGCCGCGGCCGGTTGGTCCTTCCTCCCCGGGGATGCGGCGGCCGCTCCGCCGCCCCGCACCGGCTGGATGGAGAGTTTTTCCGTCGCCGAGACAAACCCGCCGGCACCCACCTCGGAGTTCACCGGCCGGGACGGCAAGAGCTATACGCTGGAAAGGTTTCGCGGCAAAGTCGTTTTGGTCAATTTCTGGGCCACATGGTGCGGCCCCTGCGTTCGCGAGCTGCCGTCGCTGAAGCGGCTCAACGCCCGGATCGTCGGGGAAGAGTTCGCCGTGCTGGCGCTCTCGCAGGACCGTGGCGGCTGGGCCCGGATGACGCCGTTCCTGGAGAAGCACGATCTCGACGGGCTGCCGGCGTTCCACGATCCCAAGGCGATGGCCGCCCGCGCCGCCAAGGTCCGCGCGCTTCCGACTTCGGTGCTCTACGGTCGCGACGGGCGCGAGCTCGGCCGCCTCACCGGCCACGCGGAGTGGGATTCCGACGAAGCCCTGGCCCTGATCCGGCACTACATCGCGAGTTAGGCGCGCCACTCCGCGAGGCCGCAACCGATCAGCGCCTCCGGCATCGGGATGTAATCCACCATGTCGAAACCCTTGCTGCCCGCGGCGGCATGGGAGATCACCCAGGCGCGCAGTTCCGCTCCTCCGTTGCCGGTATTCTCCAGCATCGCGTCGAGCTCGCTCGCAAGGCGGTCGTCTGGCGCGTTGCGGAACAATTCGATACAGGCCTGGTCGAAGGGCTCGTCGATCCATCCCATCGTGGTCTCGCCGATCGAATGGCTGAGCCCGCCGGTGCCGAGCACCGCGACCCGGATGTCTTCCGGATAGCTCTCGATGGCCCGGCGCACCATCCGGCCCCAGGCGAGGCAGCGCTTCGGCGAGGGGAAGGGCTTTTCAACCAGGTTGATGAAGATCGGCACGATCGGCAGCGCCGGATCCAAGCCGAACTGCCAGATCGGCACGCACATCCCGTGGTCGAGCTTGAGCCGCATCGAATAGGCCGGGTCGAAGTCGGCCGCGAACGCTTCCTCCAGAATGTGGCGGCCGAGGCTCTCGTGCCCCGGCAGGGTCTCGTGCGGGTATACCGGCTTCATGAAGGGCTCCGGCGGCCCCTCGTGCTCGGCGCCGATCCCGACGCAGAAGGCGGGCATCGCGTCGAGGAAGAAATTGACCCAGTGATCGGTCGAATGGATGACCAGGACGTCGGGTCTGGCTGCCTTGAGACGGTTGCCGAGATCGCCGAAGCGGGTCACCACCCAGTCCCGCGTCTCGCTCTTGAGGTCCTCCCAGTTGCGCGCGATGTTGGGCCCGTGCGAGGCCGCGAAGCTGCCGACGAATTCAGCCATTTGCCGCCTCCCGCTCCTCCTTGCCGGGGTGGAGCGCCCCCAGCGCCTCGATCGACCCGGCGTCGTCATAGCCGCAGATCAACAGGTAGAACCGCAGCAGATACGGGTTGGCGTGCGGCTGGATCTTCGCCAGATCGTCGTCGATCAGGGCCTGGCGCATCTCCGGCGAGAACGGATAGGCGTCCAGTACCGCCTCGCGGTCGTCGCGCCAGCGCTCCTTGCCGCCCGGACCCTGCAGGTCGAACATCAGCTTGTTGAGCCAGTAATCGGTCATCGCGGCCTCCGCGTCGCGCTCGTGGTCGCTTTCGCCGGATTGTAGACCCCTTGCGCCGCGATGCCGACCGGAAAACGACTCAACGGGTGGGCGTCGGGGTGTCGCCGGAATAGTCGTAGAAGCCGCGCCCCGATTTGCGCCCGAGCCAGCCGGCCTCGACGTATTTCACCAGCAGCGGGCAGGGCCGGTACTTGGTGTCGGCGAGCCCCTCGTAGAGCACCTGCATGACCGACAGGCAGGTATCGAGACCGATGAAGTCGGCGAGCTGCAACGGACCCATGGGGTGGTTGGCGCCGAGCCGCATGGCATTGTCGATCGCCTCAACCGAACCGACCCCCTCATGCAGCGTGTAGACCGCCTCGTTGAGCATCGGCAGCAGGATGCGGTTGACGATGAAGGCGGGGAAATCTTCCGAGTTCACCGGCGTCTTGCCGAGCGCGAAGGTCAACGCCTCGATCGCGTCGAAGGTTTCCTTCGCGGTCGCGATGCCCGGGATCAGCTCGACCAACTGCATCGCCGGGACCGGGTTCATGAAGTGCATCCCCATGAACCGCGCCGGCCGGTCGGTCGCCGCGCCGAGCCGGGTGATCGAGATCGACGAGGTGTTGGACGCGATGATCGCATCGTCCCTGATCTCGGTGACGATGCGCTTGTAGATCTCCCGCTTGACGTCCTCGTTCTCGGTCGCCGCCTCGATGACCAGGTCGCAGTCCGACAGGATGCGGTAGTCGGTCCCCGTCGCGATGCGGGCCAGCGCCTCCGCCTTCTGCTCTTCGCTCATGCGGTTGCGCCGGATCTGGCGGTCGTAGTTGGCCGAGATCGAATCCAGCGCCTTGTCGATCTGATCGTGCGAGATATCTCCCAGCACGACATCGAAGCCGTGCGCGGCGCAGACATTGGCGATGCCGGTCCCCATCTGCCCGGCGCCGATGACGCCCACCTTGCGGATCGCGACGGCGTCGACCGAAACCGGGTTCAAAACCGTCGCGCTCATCGCGGTTTAACCCCCGCCTTGTCCAGCGCTTCCGCGAGCGCCGGCAGCGCCTTGAACAGGTCGTCGACGAGTCCGTAATCGGCGATCTGGACCATCGGCGCCTCCTCGTCCTTGTTGATGGCGACGATGACCTTGCTGTCCTTCATGCCCGCCAGATGCTGGATCGCGCCGGAAATACCCACCGCGACGTAGAGCTCGGGCGCGACCACCTTGCCGGTCTGGCCGACCTGGAAGTCGTTCGGCCGGTAGCCCGCATCGACCGCGGCGCGCGACGCGCCCACCGCGGCGCCGAGCCGGTCGGCGATCTCCTCGACGAGATGGAAATTCTCCGACGACTGCATGCCGCGCCCGCCCGAGACCACGACCCGCGCGCTGGTGAGCTCCGGGCGTTCCGATTTCGACAGTTCCTGGCGGACGAAATGCGAGAGCGTCTGGCCTTCGCCCGCCGCGACCGGCTCGATCGGGGCACTCCCGTCCTGCGTGGCGGCGGGGAAGGCGGTGCCGCGCACGGTGATCACCTTGATGGCATCGCTGGATCGGACGGTCGCCATGGCGTTGCCGGCGTATATCGGGCGCACGAACGTGTCCGGCGCGATCACCTCCGTGATGTCCGAGATCTGCGCGACGTCGAGCAACGCCGCCACGCGCGGGGCGAGGTTCTTTCCCGTCGTGTTGGCGGGGAAGAGAATTTCGGAATAGTCCGCGGCCAGCTCCACCACCAGCGGCGCCACCGCCTCGGCGAGCAAATGGTCGTAGGCCGGGTCGTCGGCGTGACGGACCCGGGTGATGCCGGCGATCTTTGCGGCCGCCTCGGCGACCGTTCCGGTTCCGCCGCCCGCCACGAGCAAGTCGATATCGCCCTCGAACCGGACCGCCGCGGAGACCGCGTTCAGCGTCGCCGGATCGAGCGCCGTGCCGTCGTGATCGGCGATGACAAGGGCCGCCATCAGATCACTCCCGCTTCGTTCTTGAGCTTGTCCACCAGCTCCTCGACGCTCGCGACCTTGCGCCCGCCCGCCCGGGCGGGCGGATCCTCCACCTTGAGCGTCTCCAGACGGGGGGCGACATCGACGCCGAGCTCGTCGACCGCGAGCTGGTCGATGGGCTTCTTCTTGGCCTTCATGATGTTGGGAAGCGAGGCGTAGCGCGGCTCGTTCAGGCGGAGGTCGGTCGTGACCACGGCCGGGATCGCAAGCCCCACGGTCTCCAGCCCGCCATCGACCTCCCGCGTGACCTCGGCGCCGTCGCCGCTCAGCACGATTTCGGAGGCGAAGGTCCCCTGCGGCCAACCGAGGAGGGCGGCCAGCATCTGGCCGGTCTGGTTGCTGTCGTCGTCGATCGCCTGTTTGCCCAGGATCACGAGGCCCGGGTTCTCGCGCTCGACCAGCGCCTTGAAGAGCTTGGCCACGGCCAGCGGCTGGAGCTCTTCGTCGGTCAGCACATGGATACCGCGGTCGGCGCCCATGGCGAGCGCGGTCCTTATGGTCTCCTGGCACTGCCGGGAGCCCATCGATACGGCGACGATCTCGTCCGCCGTTCCCGCCTCTTTCATGCGGATCGCCTCTTCCACGGCGATCTCGTCGAACGGGTTCATCGACATCTTGACGTTGGCCGTTTCCACACCCGTCCGGTCGGCCTTGACGCGAACCTTGACGTTGTAGTCGACGACCCGTTTGACACCGACAAGTACCTTCATGGAAGGGCTTTCCCGAATCCTGAAAGGGTCATGGAGGAGTGCGGGGGCGGCGTCCGGGGCCGACCCTTTACCGGTTTCCAGACAAGGCGCCGAAACTATGTCCGGCGTCTCCAACTGTCAACGAGCGCCGCCATGGGTTCATTCCCGCCCGAACAGGACCGCGATGGCGAGCAGGGCGATCGCGCCGAACTGGAGGATCACCCGGGCCTGCATGAACCTGTTGCCGTATTTGCGGTTGAATTCGCCGCCGCGCGCCATGCTGAACAGACCCATGGCGAGGGCGCCGAGCACCGCGGCGAGCGCGACGCCCAGCAGGATCGAACCGGCGGTCGACATGGGTGAGATATACGGGCCCCGGCGCGTCCCGGCCAGCGGAAACGGGGCCGCCCGGGAATGCTATAACGCGGCCATGAGCTATCTCGACCGCATCGCCGAGTGCAACGCGCACGATCTTGGCGGGTTCCTGCCGTTCCGGATCGGGGAAGCGCAGCCCGGCTGGGTCAAGCCCGCCTTCGCCCGCCGTCTGGCGGATTTTCCCGACGTCTTCGCGGTCGACGAAGAGGGCGTGCGGACGGCGCCCGCGCTGGACGGCTTCGAGGTCCGGACAGAAGCGGTCGAGTCCGTTCTGCGCGCCCTCTCCGAGGACGGGACCGTCGGACGATGGCGCGACGAGGCCTATCCCGTGGGCGGGCCCCTGTTCGGGCCGCATCTCATGTGGATGGACCGGTCCGCGATCCCGTTCTTCGGCGTGCGTGCCTACGGCGTCCACGTCAACGGTTTCCTCCGCGACGGCGGGCGGATCCGGATGTGGGTTGGCCGCCGCGCGGCGGACAAGGCGACCTATCCCGGCATGCTCGACAACTTCGTCGCCGGCGGGCAGCCCGTCGGTATCGGCCTGATGGAGAACGTGATCAAGGAAGCGGGCGAGGAGGCCGGGGTGCCGGAGGAGTTGGCCGCCGCCGCGCGGCCGGTGGGCGCGATCTCCTATTGCCATGAGATCGAAGAGGGGCTGAAACCCGACGTGATGTACTGCTACGACCTCCAATTGCCCGCCTCGTTCACGCCCGAGAACCAGGACGGCGAGATCTCCGAATTCTACCTCTGGCCGGTCGAGCGGGCGATGGAGACGGTGGCGGAGACGCGCGAGTTCAAGTTCAACTGCAACCTCGTCTGCATCGATTTTTTCGTCCGGCACGGGCTGATCGACCCGGAATCGCCCGACTATCTCGACATCGTCCGCGGGCTCCGCCGATGAAATCCGGTAATGCGTGCGCCGCGCCGGTTCTGTAGGGTGCGCCCCTTCCAGGTGACGGGCTAACCTCGCGGGAGGGGCCGATGCTCCGGAACGCCTATCCCAGCCTCGATTTCGACCTCGGCGAGACCGCCGAGCTGCTGCGCGAGAGCGTCGCCGACTTCTCCTCGGCGGAGATCGCGCCGCGTGCCGGGGAGATCGACGAAACCAACGATTTCCCCGTCGATCTCTGGCGCAAGATGGGCGATCTCGGCCTCCTCGGAATCACCGTCGAAGAGGAATATGGCGGTTCCGGAATGGGCTATCTGGAGCATGTCGTCGCGATGGAGGAGGTAAGCCGAGGCTCCGCCTCGGTCGGGCTCTCCTACGGCGCGCACTCGAATCTCTGCGTCAACCAGATCCGCCGCAACGGCACCGACGCGCAGAAGCGGCGCTATCTGCCGAAGCTGATTTCGGGCGAGCATGTCGGCGCGCTCGCGATGAGCGAACCCGGGGCGGGCTCCGACGTGGTGAGCATGCGGCTCCGCGCCGAGCGCAAGGGCGACCGCTTCGTCCTCAACGGCACCAAGATGTGGATCACCAACGGTCCCGACGCCGACACGCTGGTGGTCTACGCCAAGACCGACCCCGACGCCGGGCCGCGCGGCATCACCGCGTTCCTGATCGAGAAGGGGTTCGCCGGCTTCTCGACCGCGCAGAAGCTCGACAAGCTCGGCATGCGCGGCTCCAACACCAGCGAGCTCGTTTTCGAGGATTGCGAGGTGCCCGGGGAGAACGTCCTCGGCGCGGTGGGCGAGGGCGCGCGCGTGCTGATGAGCGGGCTCGACTACGAGCGCGCGGTGCTCGCCGGCGGCCCGCTCGGCATCATGCAGGCCTGCCTCGATGTCGTGGTTCCCTATGTCCACGAGCGCTGGCAGTTCGGCCAGCCGATCGGCGAATTCCAGCTGATCCAGGGCAAGCTCGCCGACATGTACACCGTCGCGAACGCCAGCCGCGCCTACGTCTACACCGTCGCCAAGGCCTGCGACCGCGGCGAGACCTCCCGCAAGGACGCCGCCGGCGCCATCCTGTATTCCGCCGAGCGCGCCACCGCTCTCGCTCTCGACGCGATCCAGATCCTGGGCGGTAACGGCTACGTGAACGAGTACCCCACCGGCCGGCTGCTGCGCGACGCCAAGCTCTACGAGATCGGCGCCGGGACCAGCGAGATCCGCCGCATGCTGATCGGCCGCGAGCTGTTTCGCGAGACCGCGTGATGCCGGCGATCGGAAGCGCGGTCGACCGGCGCTCGGAAGCCTTCGAAACCAACCGTTCCGCGATGGAAGACTCGGTGGCGGAGCTCCGCCGCGTCGTCTCCTCCATCGCCGAGGGCGGAGGGGAACGGGCGCGGGAGCGCCATGTCGCCCGCGGCAAGATGCTCCCGCGGGAACGCATCGACCGCCTGATCGACCCCGGCGCGCCGTTCCTCGAACTCTCCCAGCTCGCCGCCCACCGGGTCTACGACGAGGATGTCCCGGCGGCGGGGCTGATCACGGGGATCGGTCCTGTGCAGGGGACCGAATGCGCGATCGTGGCCAACGACGCGACGGTCAAGGGCGGCACCTATTTCCCGCTCACCGTCAAGAAACACCTTCGCGCGCAGGACATCGCGCGCGAGAACAATCTGCCCTGCATCTACCTGGTCGATTCCGGCGGCGCCAACCTGCCGCGCCAGGACGAGGTGTTCCCCGACCGCGATCATTTCGGGCGCATCTTCTACAACCAGGCCACCATGTCGGCGGCAGGCATCCCGCAGATCGCCGCCGTCATGGGCTCCTGCACCGCGGGCGGCGCCTATGTGCCCGCGATGTCGGACGAGGCGGTGATCGTCCGCGGCCAGGGCACGATTTTCCTCGGCGGCCCGCCACTGGTGAAGGCGGCCACGGGCGAAGTTGTGAGCGCCGAGGAGCTCGGCGGCGCGGACGTGCACGCGCGCGAATCCGGCGTCGCCGATCACTATGCCGAGAACGACGCGCACGCCATCGCCATCGTCCGGCGCGCGGTCGCGGCGCTCAACCGGAGAAAGCGGGTGGACCTCGTCTGCCGCGAGCCGGTCGAGCCGAAGCACGATCCGACGGATATCGCGGGCATCGTGCCGGCGGATTACCGCAAGCCCTACGAAGTGCGCGAGGTCATCGCGCGAATCGTCGACGGCAGCGAATTCGACGAGTTCAAAGCGCTCTACGGAACCACGCTGGTCACCGGCTTCGCCCATATCTTCGGCTATCCCGTGGGGATCCTCGCCAATAACGGGATCCTGTTCTCGGAATCGGCGCTCAAGGGGGCGCATTTCGTCGAGCTCTGCTGCCAGCGCGGTATCCCGCTGGTGTTCCTGCAGAACATCACCGGCTTCATGATCGGGCGCAAATACGAGGCCGGCGGGATCGCCAAGGACGGCGCCAAGCTGGTCACCGCGGTCGCCTGCGCAAGGGTGCCCAAGTTCACCGTCATCGTCGGCGGCAGCTTCGGCGCCGGCAATTACGGCATGTGCGGACGCGCCTACGGGCCGCGCTTCCTCTACATGTGGCCCAACGCGCGGATTTCGGTGATGGGCGGCGAGCAGGCCGCCAACGTGCTGGGACAGGTCCGCCGCGATGCGCTGGAGGCGCAGGGCGAGACCTGGCCGGAAGAGGACGAGGAGGCGTTCAAGGCGCCGATCCGGGAGCAGTACGAGCGTCAGGGCAACCCGTTCTACGCCAGCGCGCGGCTGTGGGACGACGGCGTGATCGAGCCCTCCGAGACCCGCGCGGTGCTGGGCCTGAGCATTTCCGCCGCGCTCAACGCGCCCATCGAACGGACGACGTTCGGCGTCTTCAGGATGTAGCGGCGGGTGTTCCGGTCCGTACTCATCGCCAATCGCGGCGAGATCGCCTGTCGGATCGCCCGCACCTGCCGCCGACTTGGAATCGCGACGGTCGCGGTTTATTCCGACGCCGATGCCGGGTCGCTCCACGTCCGCGCCTGCGACACGGCGATCCGCATCGGGCCGCCGCCCGCGCGGGAGAGCTATCTCGACGGCAAGGCGGTGCTCGCGGCGGCCACGGAGAGCGGGGCGGAGGCGATCCACCCGGGCTACGGCTTCCTGTCCGAGAACGCCGACTTCGCCGAGGCGGTGGGCGACGCGGGGCTGACTTTCGTCGGCGCGCCGCCGGCGTCGATCGGGGCTCTCGGCTCGAAGAGTGCCGCCAAGGCGCTGATGGCTCGGGCCGGGGTTCCCATCCTCGACGGCTATCACGGCGAGGAGCAGGACGACGCCGTGCTCGCGGCGGAGGCCGAACGGATCGGCTACCCGCTTCTCGTCAAGCCGGCGGCGGGCGGCGGCGGGCGCGGCATGCGCATCGTCCCGGACTCGGCGGCGCTCGGACCGGCGCTCGAATCGGCGAGGCGAGAGGCCGCATCCTCCTTCGGCGACGACCGGCTGCTGCTGGAACGCTATCTTGCGTCGGCCCGCCACATCGAGGTCCAGGTGTTCGCCGACACCCGGGGCAACACGGTCCATCTCCACGAGCGCGACTGTTCCGCCCAGCGCCGCCACCAGAAGGTCATCGAGGAGGCGCCGGCGCCCGGGCTGTCGGATGCCGTCCGCGATGCGCTCGGACGAAGCGCGGTCGCCGCCGCTGAAGCGGTCGGCTATGTCGGCGCTGGCACGGTCGAGTTCCTGCTCGACGAGACCGGCGAATTCTTCTTCATCGAAATGAACACCCGCCTTCAGGTCGAGCATCCGGTGACCGAGACGGTCACCGGGTACGATCTGGTCGAATGGCAGCTTCGCGTGGCGGCGGGCGAGCCGTTGCCGGCGGCCCAGGATGCGATTTCCGTCGACGGGCACGCGATCGAGGCGCGGCTCTGCGCGGAGGACCCGGCCGAAGCGTTCCTGCCTTCGACCGGCCCGATCCGGCTCATGCGTCTGCCAGGCGAAGGCGCGCGGGTCGACACCGGCTTCGAGACCGGCGACATCGTCACGCCGCATTACGATTCGTTGCTCGCGAAGGTGATCGTGCACGCGCCGTCGCGCGCGGCCGCGCGCGCGCGGCTCGCAGGAGCGCTCGGCGAGACGGCCGTGGCGGGTCCCGTCACCAACCGCGATTTCCTCATCGCCGTTCTCGCCGAGGACGCTTTCGCTCGAGGGACGCTCGATACCGGGCATCTCGACCGCAACGTCCGGTCGTTGACCGCGCGGGAGGACGCGGTTCCCGACGCGGTGCTGGCCCTTGCCGCGCTCGCGGCAATACGGGATCGGGACGACGCGGCGGGCGATGCCGTCTCGCCCTGGGAGACGCTGCGGGGCTGGCGCCTGAACGCGCCCGCCCGGCGCCAGGTCGCGTTCCGGCACGGCGACGACATCCTGACGCTGGAGATCGAGGGCGACGAATTCCGGTTGCCCGACGGGCGGAGCCGAACCGTCCGCAAGCTGTCGCCCGAACCGCCCCGGGTCGGCGCCGAAATCGACGGCCGGGCGGTGTCGGCGGTCGCGGTCTGCGATGACGGCGCGGCCCTGGTCTTCATGCCCGACCGAACCTGGCGTCTGCCGCTCTTCGATCCGGTAGCCGAGGCCGAATCCGGCGTCCGAGAAGTCGCCGCATCCGTCCCGCTGGCTCCGATGCCGGGCGTGGTCGTCGCGGTGAGCGTCGCGAGCGGCGACAGGGTCGCGAAGGACCAGCCTCTGCTGGTGATCGAGGCGATGAAGGTCGAGCACACCATCCGCGCGCCCTCGGCCGGGACCGTCGATGCGGTGCACTACGCGGTCGGCGACCGGGTCGACGAGGGGGCGGAGCTCGCCGCCTTCACGCCCGACGAAGCGTAGACCGCCGCTATTCGTCGAAGCCGTAGAGCCGCGCCGGGTTGTCGACCAGGATCTTGCGGCGGAGTTCTTCCTCGGGCGCGTAGGCGAGCAGCATGTCGGTCAGGTCGCCGTCATCGGGCATTTGCCCGACCATGTTGGGGTGCGGCCAGTCGGTGCCCCACAGCACCCGGTCCGGCGCGGCGTCTATCAGCGCCGCGGCGAAGGGCACGACGTCGGCGAACGGAGCGCCGGACACCGAGAGCCGCTCCGCGCAGGATATCTTGACCCAGAAATCGGCGTCGCGGAGGAAGCCGAGGAGAAGCTGGAACGGCGCCTGGTCGAGCCCGTCCGCCACGCGTACCCGCGCCATGTGGTCGATCACTACGGGAACGCCGAGCCGTTCCAGCGCGTCGGCGTTCTCCACCACGTCCTCGGCCTCGAGATAGAGGACGAGGTGCCAGCCCAGCGGCGCGATCCGCGCCGCGATACGGGCGACGTTCGAAAAATCCGGCGGGCCGCTCAAGTGGCGCGCGAAGCTCAGCCTGACCCCACGGACGCCGCCGTCGTGCAGCGCTTCGAGTTCCGCGTCGCCGATCGCCCCGTCGATCATGGCGACGCCGCGGTAGCGCCCGCCCGCTCGCGCAATGGCATCCAGCATCGCGCGGTTGTCGTCTCCGTGGCAGGTCGCCTGGACGATCACCGCGCGGTCGAGACCCAGCGTCTCGTGCAGCCCGGTCAGCGCCTCGTAAGGAGCATCCGGCGGTGTGTAGGAGCGCTTCCGGTGGTAGGGAAACACCGCGCCCGGGCCGAAGACGTGGCAATGCGAGTCGCAGGACCCCGCCGGCAGCGAGAAGGACGGCGGGCGCGGGTTGGGGTGGGGCGGCCGGCAGGTCTTCATGCCGCGGCCACGCGCTGCGACAGCCCGGATTTCCCGTCCCAGACCTCGCCCGGGATAAGGACATTGCCCTCGAACAGCCGCCGCGCCGTGCGCAGCAGCGCGGCGCGCCTGACCGTCAGGGCGTTCGCGTCGCCCTCCGCTTCGAGCTCGACGGTGAACTCGCCCGACGGATGCTCTACCGAGATCCGCCGCCTCGGTCCCGGCGGAAGCCGAGCGACGTCGTGGGCGACCGAGCCTTCGATCACCGCGGCGGTCGCCACCGTGACCGCCGCCAGCACGCCTATCGCCGCGTGACAGCGGTGAGGGATGAAACAGCGCGTATTGAGCGCCCCGCCCGCGGCCGGCGGCGAGACCAGGCACATCTTGGGCACCACCTTATTCCCGACATCGCCGAGGTTCATCGCCGGTCCGACCTCGAGCCGGATCGCCTCGATCCGTTCCTTCAGCGCCGCGTCGGCCTCCAGCGCCGCCGGCATCTCGGTTCCGGTCAGGCCGAAGGCCGGGGCGGCCATGATCGCAACCGGCATGCCGTTGTCGATGCAGGTAACGTCGACGCCGTCGACGGTCTGGCGAAGCGCGCCGGTCGGCAGGAGGCTGCCGCACGCCGACCCCGCGACATCGAGGAAATCGATCAGGATGGGCGCCGCCGTTCCCGGCGCGCCGTCGATCCGGGCATCGCCTTCGTAGGCGACCGTGCCGCCCGGCGTCTCCACCGTCTGGTCGCAAAGACTGTCGGAGTTCACCATCCGGATGCGCACGGTGGACCTGTCGCCCGAGGGCCCGACCAGCCCCTGTTCGAGCGCGAAAGGGCCGACGCCCGCCAGCATGTTGCCGCAATTGGGGGCGGTATCGACCCGCGCCTCGCCGACCACCACCTGGGCGAAGAGGTAATCGATATCGACGCCCGGTTTCGAGGAGGGGCCGACGATCGCGACCTTGCTGGTCAGCGGATCGGCGCCGCCCACGCCGTCGATCTGGCGAAGGTCGGCCGAGCCCATCGCCGCCAGCAGGACGCGGTCGCGGAGCGACGGGTCCGCCGGGAGGTCGGAGGCGAGGAAATAGAGCCCCTTCGACGTACCGCCGCGCATCAGCACCGCGGGTATCCGGGTCTGCATGATCGGCCTCGTCTGGAGCCCAGGGCGCGACCGGGATACAACCTCGGAGCATCGCGGGCAAGTGCCCGGCACGGCCCGCGGGTGCTATCGTGACGCCGCCGGGAAGGGAGGCCGATGCTCATTCGTCGCGTGACGGGCGTTGCCGGCGCGGCCGCGCTCGCCGCCGCCTTGTCGTCCGCGCCCGCCATGGCTGCGGGAGAGATCCGGATCGCCGCCGGGCAGCCGGGCACGCCATGGCACGCCTTCGGCGCGGCGCTGGCGCGCCGCTACGAGGCCACCGTTCCCGGCGGAAAGGCCGTGACGGTTCCACGCGGCAACGGCTACTGGAATCCCGTCGTCGTCAACGCGCGGCGCGCCGAATTCGGTCTTTCCAACGGAGCTTCGGCGGCATGGGCCTATATGGGCGACGAAACCGCCTACCGGAAGAAGAAATACACCGAGATCCGGGCCGTGATGGCCGGTCTGCGGCCGGTCTGGATCGCCGCAATGCTGCGCGTGGACTACGTTCGGAACACCGGGTTCTTCACTCTCGACCGGGCGCTTCGGTCCGCTCGCGGCGCGCCGAGGATCGTCATGGAGCCCTTCTCGAGCCTGGTACCCATCGTCGCCGACAAGATCCTGGCGTCGATGGGTTCCAGCCGCCGGGCGGTGCGGGAACGCGGCGGCGACATCCTTCAGGTCGCCGCCGCGCAAATTCCCCCGATGATCCGGGGCGAGCGCGCCGACCTCTATTTCGAGGCCGTCGGAAGGGCACGCGCGACGGCTCTCGGGGCGGCGCTCGCCGAGCATGTGCGCTTCGTGGATCTGCCGCACGCCGCGCTCGACGCTCTGACGGGAACGGGAGCGGCGGCCTATTCGACCGCTCTCCGTTCCGAGGGTGGGGGACGGGAGGTCGAAACGGTCGAGCTCGGGACGATGCTTATCGCCCACAGGGACGTCGGGAACCATGTCGTCCGCGCCATGCTGAGGGTCCTCATCGACGAGCGCGAAGTTCTCGCGAAAAGCCATCGCGCCTGGCGGGATTATTCGCCCAGCCCATACGAGGCGCTGAAGACGCGCGGCGTGCCGATGCATCCCGCGGCCGCGTCCTTCTTCCGGGAGCGCGGGTGGACCGCATTGGCGAAACGGGGACGCATCCCGCTGCCCCGCCCGAAGCCGCGACGCTGAAGCGCGTCGCATGGACCGCGCTTTGGGGTACATTCGGCACGCTCGGTAAGTGGGTGGAGATCGGTTTGACGACGCATCGCGACAGGATTTGGCGCCGGAGCCGCATCCGCCGCGCGCACCCGCCGCGCGCAGGGCAGTATCCGCGATGACCGCCGGACCCTCTCCGCCTGCGATCGCGCTGACAGGGGTCACCAAGCGGTTCGACGGGCTCGATGCCCTCAAGGATGTCGATCTCGCTGTCCGCAAGGGAGAGTCGGTGGCGTTGAGCGGGCCGTCGGGGAGCGGCAAGACGGTATTGCTCAAGACCGTGATCGGGCTGATCGAGCCCGACGCCGGCAGCGTCAGGATCGACGGGCAGGAGATCGTCGGGGCCGCCCGCCGCGCGCGGGAAGTGGCGACGCGGCGCATAGGCATGCTGTTCCAGCGCTCGGCCCTGTTCGACAGCATGCCGGTCTGGGAGAACGTGGTGTTCCGGCCGATGGGCGACGGTCTCCTCGACCGCCGGTCGGGGTACGAAGCCGCGGTCGAGAAGATCGCCTCCGTCGGGCTCGCGCCCGAGGCGGCGGTGCTCTACCCGGCCGACCTGTCGGGCGGCATGCAGAAGCGCGCGGCGCTCGCCCGGGCGATCGCGCACGACCCGGAGATCCTGCTGCTCGACGAGCCGACGGCCGGTCTGGACCCCATCATGTCGAACGTGATCGCCGACCTGATCCGCGAAACCGCCGCCCGCCTCGGCGCGACGGTGCTGCTGGTCACCAGCAACATGGCGGGCGCGCGGCGCACCACCGACCGCTTCGCGATGATGTATGCGGGAAGAATCGTGTGGCAGGGGCCGACCGGGTCGATCGAAGACAGCGGCGACGCGTTCGTCGACCAGTTCGTGCACCGCCGCGCCGAGGGGCCGATCGGGATCACGGTCGACTAGGAGAGGGAGGAACGGTTTGCCCGGCACGTACGCGACATGACCGCCAAGCTGGTCTTTCCCGATGACGTGCGCCCCGATTTCGAAGGCTTTTCGGACGCCGCATTCCGCTTTCTCCGGGGGCTTGCCCGCAACAACGAGCGGGGATGGTTCAACGAGAACCGGGAGACCTACGAGACGGAAGTCCGGTTTCCGCTGGAATGCCTGGTCGCCGAATTTCGCCCGGGCGGCGCCGGCAAGGGGCTGCCGGTGCGCGGCGATCCGACGAAGGCGATATTCCGTATCCACCGCGACATCCGGTTCTCGAAGAACAAGCAGCCCTACAAAGCCCACGCGGGAGCGGTCTTGTCGCGGACCGGCACGCGCGGCGAGCCCGGCGTCGTCTACATTCATATCCAGCCGGGGAACTGTTTCGTCTCCGCCGGGTTCTGGCGCGTCGACCCGCCGACGCTGACGGCGTGGCGCCGGCGCATGGTCGAGGATCCGGAGGAATGGCTCTCGATCGTCGAGCCCTACGTCGACGGCAAGGATACCGCCTTCATGCGCACGATCTCTGCACTCAAGACGATGCCGCGCGGCTTCAGGCAGGACGCCGGCTCCCCAGTCGCCGAATGGGTCAGATGGAAGTCTTTCCTGCTGACCCGGGCGGTCGAAGACGCCGATGCGCAATCCCGCAACCTGGTCGGGATTATCCGCGAGCACGCCGTCAAGTCGGTCCCCCTGCTCGACTACGGCTGGGAGCTCTCCGACATGCCGGCCGACGACGATCCGCGCAGGCACATGCGGGCACCGCGTGCGAGAGCGGACGAGTGGGCCTAGACTGGACCGCATGAGGGAGCCCGCGCCCGACCTCCGGACGTTCCTCGCGGCCAACCCGGCGCGGGTGTTCCGGCCCGGGAGCCCGCTCTCCGTGGTCGAAGAGATCACCGCCGTCCTGCATGCGCTGGAGGCCGGGAAGCGCCAGCCCGTCGTCCTCGTCGACGAACCCGTCCGCGCCGACGGCGCGAAGAGCGACATGCCGGTGCTGTGCAACCTGACGGGAAGCCGGGAAATCTGCGCCGCCGCGCTCGGCCTGGCGGATCACCGCGACAGCGCCCGCCATCTGGCCGACCTCGCCGCCGGCGCAATCGCCCCGGTCGTCGTCGGCCGCGCCGACGCCCCCGTACAGACGGTCGTGGCGGAGGGCGACCGGGCCGATCTCGCCGCGCTGCCCGCGCTCAAGCAGCATGGCGGCGACGCCGGGCACTACATCACCGCGGGCCACGTGGTGACCGCCGATCCCGAGACCGGGATCGACAACATGGCGATCCAGCGCTGCTGGGTGCGCGAAGCGCGGCTGATGGGGATCTATCCCTATCTGACGTCGCACAACTGGCTCAACGTCGCGAAATACTGGGAGCGGGGCGAGCCCTGCCCGGTGGCCATCTGGATCGGTCACCACCCGGCGCTCGTGATCGGCACTCAGGCCAAGTTCGCCTACCCCCGGAGCCACTGGGCGGCGGCGGGGGCGGCGCTCGGGGCCCCGGTGCGGCTTGTCCCCAGCATCACCCACGGCGAGGCGATCATGGTGCCGGCGGACGCCGAGATCGTCATCGAGGGCTTCATCCCGCCGCACAGGCTGGAGGCCGAGGGCCCGTTCGCCGAGTTCACCGGCTATCAGGGGCCGCAGGTTTCCAACCCGGTGGTCGAGGCGACCGCGATCACCCGCCGCGCCGACGCGATCTATCACGATTGCGGCGCCGGGCTCGCGGATCACCTGGTGCCCGACAACATGGCGATGGAGGGGGCGATCTTCGCCATGTGCCGCAATGCGTCGCCGGCGCTCCGGCGGGTGCACGTGCCGACGTCCGGGCGGCGCTTCCACGCCTACCTGCAGTTCGAGAACCCGCGCCCGGGCGAGGTGCGCGACGCGCTGACCGCCGCGCTCTCCTACCGCCGGCTCAAGGCGGTCATGGCGTTCGACGAGGACATCGACATTTTCGACGACTCGCAGGCGATGTGGGCGCTCGCCACAAGGCTTCAGTGGGACCGGGACACGATCCGGATCGACCGGCTGTCGGAAGCCAATCTCGATCCCTCCACCCCGCCGGGGGCCGCCTCCACGACCAAGGTCGCGCTCGATGCGACCCTGCCGCCGCCGCGGCGTCCCGGCGCGCCCAGGCCGGTGCCGGGGGTCAACCGGGTGAACGAGGATGCGCTGGAGGTCGCCAGGGCGGTCGTCGACGCGGCCGATCCGGCCGGCTGGCCGAAGGTCTGACAGTGGCCGAAAAGGAGGGAAGCGCCGTGTTCGTCCGCTGCCCGTCCTGCGGGGGATGGTTCAACGCGGCCGCGCCGCTGATTGACCGCGGCGACATTCCGCTGTACTGCCCCGCCTGCACCCACTGCTTCCTTCCCCAAGAGGCGGCCGAGATCGACCGGCCGTAACCTGTATGTCATCCGGTAACTGGCGCACGCCTTTCGTCATTCTGCTCTGCGGCACGACGGTCATGCTGATCGCCTTCGGCATCCGCATGACCTACGGGTTGTGGATCGCGCCGGCGAGCGCGGGGCTCGGCTGGGGGCTCGAGAGCCTGAGCTTCGCGATGGCGGCGCAGGCGTTGATCTGGGGCTTCGCGACGCCGGTCATGGGCGCCATCGCCGACCGCTACGGCACCGGGCGGGTGATCGCGGGCTGCGGGATCGCCTTCGCCCTCGGCTTCATCGTAACCGCCAACGCGACGACCCGGATCGAAGCGTTTCTCGGCGTCGGCGTGCTGACCGGAATCGCAATGGGCGGGCTGACCGCGCCGATCATCCTGACCGCGATCAGCAAGGTCGTGGAGGACGAGAAGAAGCGCGGCCTCTATGCCGGCATCGCGAGCGCCGGGGGCTCGTCGGGCCAGGTGGTGCTGGTTCCGGTGATCCAGTCCGTGCTGGACGCGACCGACTGGATGACCGCTCTGCTCATTCTGGCGGCGGTGACCGCGCTGATCGTCCCGCTCGCCTGGACAATGGTCTCGAAGCGCGAGCATCTCGCCGCCGCGAGCGGCCAGCAGTCATTGGGCGAGGCGCTCGGCGAGGCGTTCAGGCATCCCGGATATCTGCTGCTCACGGCGGGCTATTTCGTCTGCGGCTTCCAGACCCTGTTCATCGTGACCCATTTCCCGCCGATGCTTGAGACCTACGACGTCTCGCGCGAGATGGGGGCGTGGTCGATCGCGCTGATCGGCCTGTTCAACATCGCGGGCTGCGTGATCTTCGGCGCCGCCGGGGGGCGCTGGCGCAAGAAGAACCTGCTCGCCTGGATCTATATCTCGCGCGCCGTGGCGATGACGGCGTTCATCTTGCTGCCCGTCACCGATTTCAGCATCGTCGTGTTCTCCGCGGTGATGGGCATCCTGTGGCTCGGGGTGGTGCCGCTGACGGGGGGCGTGGTCGCGCAGATCTTCGGCATGCGCTACATGGCGACGCTGTTCGGCTGCGCCTTCGTATCGCACCAGCTCGGCGGGTTCATCGGCATCTGGGCCGGCGGCTGGCTGTTCGACATGACCGGAAACTTCCTGGTCGTCTGGTGGGCTTCGGTGGCGCTCGGCCTGGTCGCCGCCGCCTTCAACCTGCCGATCGACGACCGACCCGTCGAGCGCCGTCCGCTGGCCGCGAGGGACGCGGCCTGATCGTCAATCGCTGTCGGGCTCGCCCGCCCGTACCCTGCCGGCGCAGGGGTTGACCCCGAACCAGTAGCTGAGTTCGGCCGGCTGGCCGATGTCCCAGAGCGCCAGATCGGCCCGCTTGCCCACCTCGAGCGTGCCGCGGTCCTCGCCGAGCCCGAGCGCCTGCGCCGCCACGCGGGTCACCGACGACAGCGCCTCCTCCGGCGTCAGCCGGAATAGGGTGCAGGCCATGTTGAGCATCAGCACCAGCGACAGGGTGGGCGAGGAGCCCGGGTTGAAGTCGGTCGCGATGGCGATGCCGACGCCGGCCGCCCGCATCGCCTCGACCGGCGGGAGCTTCGTCTCGCGAAGGGTGTAGAAGGCGCCCGGAAGCAGCACGGCAACAGTGCCCGCCTCGGCCAGCGCCCGGATGCCGTCCTCGGAGGTGTATTCCAAATGGTCGGCGGAGAGCGCGTCGTAGCGCGCGGCGAGCGCCGCCCCGCCGAGATCGGAGAGCTGGTCCGCGTGGAGCTTGACCGGCAGCCCGTACGACCGCGCGGACGAGAAGACGCGGTCGGTTTCCTCCGGCGTGAAGCCGATGCCTTCGCAGAACGCGTCCACCGCGTCGGCATAGCCGGATTCCGCGACCGCCGGCATCATTTCGTCGACCACGAGGTCGATATAGGCGCCTTGCCGGCCCTTGAACTCGGGAGGGAGCGCGTGGGCGCCGAGAAATGTCGTCTGGATGTCGACCGGCATTTCTTCGCCGAGCTTCCTGGCGACGCGGAGCTGCTTGATTTCCGTGTCGGTGTCGAGACCGTAGCCCGACTTGACCTCCACCGTGGTGACCCCTTCGCCGATCAGGTGGCGGAGGCGCGGCACGGCCGCTTCGTAAAGCGTGTCGTCGTCGGCCTCGCGGGTGGCCCGCATGGTGGAGACGATCCCGCCGCCGGCCCGCGCGACCTCCTCGTAGCTCGCGCCGTTGAGCCGCATCTCGAACTCGCCCGCGCGGCTGCCGCCGAAGACGAGGTGGGTGTGGCAGTCGATCAGCCCGGGCGTGATCCAGCGCCCGCCCGCGTCGTGCACCGTGCCGGCGAGCGCGTGTGGGTCGCCCGGGAGGTTCGTGGCCTCGCCGACCCACGCGATCCGCCCGTCCGCGACCGCGACGGCACCGTTCCGGATCGCGCCGTAGGGCTCGCCGCCCGGCACCATCGTCGCCAGATCGGCGCCCGTCCATAGCCGGTCCCACTTGCCGCCGTTCGACCGCTCGCGCGTCATGATGCCCTCCCCGGTCTGCGCGCCGAGCTTAGCACGCGGCGCGCGTTCCACGGCCTCGCGTTATGCTCTAGGCTCCCGCGCGGAACGGCCCAGGGACCCCCGTGGGAAAGATGACCCAAGGCGAAATCTACGACTTCACGCCGGGGACGACGCCGCTTCTCGTCAGCATCCCGCATGACGGGCGTTCGATCCCCGTCGATATCGCGGAACGGATGACCGGCGAGGCGCTTCGCATAGCGGACACCGATTGGCATGTCGGGCGGCTCTACGACTTCGCCCGGGAGCTCGGCGCCGGCGTGCTGGCCGCGCGCCATTCGCGCTATGTCGTCGACCTCAACCGCGACCCGGAAGGACGGGCCCTCTACCCCGGGGCGGACAACACCGAGATCGTGCCGCTGCTCACCTTCGACCGGGAGCCCATCTACCGGGACGGCGCGGAGCCCGGCGAGGCCGAAATCGAGGACAGGATCGCCCGCTTCTGGTGGCCCTATCACGAGTGTCTTGCCGCCGAGATCGCGGGGCTCAGGGAACGCCACGGCGTTGCGATCCTGTTCGACGCGCACTCGATCCGAAGCGTCGTGCCGCGCTTTTTCGACGGGGCTCTGCCCGATTTCAACTTCGGGACCGCGCGTGGGGCGAGCGCCGATGCCGGGCTTGCCGCATCCGCCTTCCGGGCACTGAATTCCGCGGAGGGTTACACCGCGGTCGACAACGGACGGTTCACCGGCGGCTACATCACCCGGAGCTACGGCTCCCCGGCGGACGGGGTCCACGCGATCCAGCTCGAACTGTCGCAGCGCACCTACATGGACGAGATTCATCCGTTCGATTACCGGCCCGATCTCGCCGACGCGGTGAAGCCGGTGCTGCGCGGGATGCTGGCCGCCATGGTCGATTGGACCCGGGCGCGCCGATGACCGCCTACGCGTTCGACCGCGTATCGACCCCGGACGGCTGGCTCGCCCCCGGAACCGTCGAGATCGGCGCGGACGGGCGGATCGCCGCGGTCGAGGCGGGCGACGGCGGAGAGCGCATCGGCGGCATCGCACTCCCCGGCATGCCGAACCTCCACAGCCACGCCTTCCAGCGCGCGATGGCCGGGCTGACCGAACGCGCCGGACCCGGCGAGGACAGTTTCTGGACCTGGCGGGAGGTGATGTACGGCTTCGTCGACCGGCTCGGCCCCGACGACGCCGAGGCGATCGCGGCCCAGCTCTATTGCGAAATGCTGAAGGCGGGCTACACCGCCGTCGCCGAGTTCCACTATCTGCATCACGCGCCCGACGGCAGCCCCTACGGCGACCTCGCCGAGATGGCGGAACGGGTGACCGTTGCGGCCGGGCGCACCGGCATCGCGCTCACCCTCCTGCCGGTGCTCTACAACGCGGGCGGGTTCGGCGGCGCGTCCATCGGCGGCGCCCAGCGCCGCTTCGCGAACGACGCGGAACGGTTGCTCCGGATCGTCGAGACGATGCGGCAACGGCATGGCGCGAACCCGGACTTCCGCGTCGGCCTCGCCCCGCACAGCCTGCGCGCGGCCGGGCCGGAGAGCCTGAAGGAGGCGCTCGCGGGGCTCGATGAAATGGACGGCGATGCGCCGATCCACATCCATATCGCCGAACAGACCAGGGAGGTGGAGGACTGCGTCGCCTGGTCGAGCAGGCGCCCGGTCGAACGGTTGCTGGAGACGCACGAGGTCGGCCCTCGCTGGTGCCTCGTCCACGCGACGCACATGACCGGCGAAGAGACCCGTGCGCTCGCCGCCACCGGGGCGGTTGCCGGGCTCTGCCCGACCACCGAGGCCAATCTCGGCGACGGGCTGTTCCCGCTCGGAGCGTACCTGGAGGCGGGCGGGCGGCTCGGCATCGGTTCCGACAGCCACGTGTCGGTGAGCCCGGTCGAGGAGCTGCGCTGGCTGGAATACGGCCAGCGCCTCGCCGCCCGCCGGCGGACCGTCGCCGCCCGGCCGCGGGGCTCCACCGGCGCAAGGCTCCATGCGGCGGCGCTCGAAGGCGGGGCCGAAGCCATGGCCCGGGAGTGCGGCGCGATAGAGGCGGGGCGAGTGGCCGACATCGTCACCCTCGACGCCTCCCGCCCGCTCCTCGCGGGCAGGACGGACGACGCGATCCTCGACACTTACGTGTTCGCCGGCAACGTGAACCCGGTGCGCGACGTCATGGTCGGCGGAAGCTGGGTCGTCCGAAACGGCCGCCACCCGGAGGAAGAGGCCATCGGACGGGCGTTCGTCCGGACGATGGAGCGGCTGGCGGGGCAGGCGGGGTGAAGCTGTTCACCATCGGCCACTCCGCTCACCCGCTGGCCGTCTTTCTGGATCTCCTGCGGCAGCACAGCATTTCGGCGGTGGCGGATGTGCGGTCGGCTCCCTACAGCCGGTATTGCCCGCACTTCGGCAAGGACGCGCTTTTCCGAAGCCTTGGCGATACAGACATCAAATACGTCTTTCTCGGGCGCGAGCTCGGCGGTCGGTCGGGCGATCCGTCGTGCTACGAGAACGGCCGCATCCGGTATTCCCGACTGGTCCGGCGGCCGGAGTTCCGGGACGGGATCGAGCGACTGAAGAAGGGCGCGGCCGATCACCGGGTAGCCCTGATGTGCGCCGAGCGGGAACCGCTGGAATGCCACCGGACGATCCTCGTCTCGCCCGTTCTCGAAGAGGAGGGGCTACCGGTCGCGCACATCCACGCCGACGGCCGGCTGGAGTCGCATGAAGAGGCGATGGACCGGCTGATAGACCTGGTGGGACTTTCCTACGACGATCTCTTCCGCTCCCGGGAGGAAATCGTGGCGGAGGCGCTGCTTCGTCAGGAAGGGCGTGTCGCCTACTGGGACGCCGAATCCGACGCCGGCGGAGAGACCCCGTGAAGCTGTTCACTATCGGGTTCACGAAGAAGAACGCGGAGCGGTTCTTCGGCCTCCTCTCGTCGTCCGGCGTCAAACGCGTGGTCGACGTGCGGCTCAACAACGTTTCCCAGTTGGCCGGCTTCGCCAAGCGGGACGACCTGAGGTTCTTCCTCCGCCGGGTGTGCGGTATCGACTACGTGCACCTGCCCGATCTCGCGCCGACGAAGGAGATGCTGGCGGACTACCGCAAGAAGCGCATGGGCTGGGACGACTACGAGCGGCAGTTCCTCGACCTGATGCGCGAACGACGCGTCGAGAACAGCATCCCGAAAGAGACGATCGACGGGGGGTGCCTGTTGTGCAGCGAGGACAAGCCGCACCATTGCCACCGGCGCCTCGTCGCCGAGTATCTCCACGACCGCTGGGGCGGCATCGACGTCCGGCATCTGGGATGACGAACGCCCGGGTTGTGGAGGGCGGCGAGGGATAGCGTCCCGCGTCGAGCCTTCCCAAATCCCTTGCGTGGACCTCGAACCCCAATCGTGTTAGGCAGGATTTAACTCAAAAATGTATCTCCGGCCCGGAAGAGGGGTCGTCATGAAGAAACGCCGAGCCCGCACCCGTGATCCGCGTGAACTACCCGCCTACACGATCTCGGAAACGGCCCACTACCTTTCTGTGCCGGCGGCTACCATCCGGTACTGGTCGTTGGGCCGTGACGGCTACAAGCCGCTGATAGCGGTACCGGCGAAGTCACCGACGCTCCTCTCGTTCCTCAACTTGGCCGAACTTCACGTGCTGGCCGCGATTCGGCGAAGACACGAAGTCAAGATGCGGAGTATCCGGGAAGCGATCCGGTATCTCGGCAGACACGCGAAGCAAGAGCCGGACAAGCGGCATCCACTGATCAGCCGCGATCTGGAAACCGACGGGCTGGACCTCTTTACCGAACAGTACGGCCAGCTCATCAATATCAGCCAGGCAGGCCAGACGGCCATGCGGGACGTCATCAGCGCGGCTCTGCGCCGTATCGACCGTGATCATCGGGGCATACCCGTCAAGCTCTATCCGTTTACCCGCGCCGCGCTGGACGACGCACCGGCGATGGTGGTCATCGACCCGGCCCTCTCCGCGGGACGACCCGTCATCGCCGGTACCGGCTTGGCCACACAGGTGATCGCCGAACGCTACAAGGCCGGCGAGTCGGTGAGGGATCTGGCGCGGGACTACGAACGCAAGGCTGCGGAAATCGAGGAAGCGATCCGGTGTGAGCTCCCGACCGCCGCCTGAGGAGCCGACCCTTTTCCTCGACCGCAATCTCGGAAGACACATCGTCGCCGATCGTCTTCGCTCCGAGGGGATGAGGGTCGAAATACATGACGACCACCTCCCGCCCGATGCGCCGGACGAGGATTGGATTGTCCTTGTAGGACGCAAGGGCTGGGTGGCCGTCACGAAGGACAAGAACGTGCGCTACAGGGCGGCCGAACTCGCCTCCATCAGGGACCATTCGGCGCGGGTGGTCGTTGTCCGAACGAAGAACGCGACCGGTCTGGACATAGCCGCTCTACTTGTCGCGGGCCGTCGCCGGATCGCGCGTTTCGTCAAAAGCACGCCTGCTCCGTTCGTTGCCGGCATAACCGGAAGCGGTCAGGTGAGGGAGTACGAGGGGCTCCAGCGCGGATTTTCCACAAGAGGCCGACGCCGCGCAGTAAGGAATTAAGGCGGGGAAGCGGCGTCCGACGCCCGTAGCGGACCGGTTGCTTGAGTAACCCCGGCGGGCTTCTATATCCCGCGCTGGATCCATGACATTTCGGGTTTTGCCATGACCGCATCCGCCCCTACCGACCGGGTTCGTCTGCGCCGCCGCCATGACCGGGGCGGGTACGACGCGGCGACCATCTATCCCATCCTCGATGCCATGCCGCTCTGCTCGGTGGGCTATGTCTTCGAGGGGCAGCCTTATGTGACGCCCACCCTGCAATGGCGCGAGGGCGATCACGTCTTCTGGCACGGCTCGTCGGCCAGCCGGATGCTGCGCGCGGTCGATACCGCCGAGGTCTGCGTGACGGTCGCGATCCTCGACGGGTTCGTGATGGCGCGGTCCGGTTTCCACCACTCGATCAATTACCGCTCGGCGATGATGCTGGGGACCGCGCGCCGGGTCGCCGACCCCGGGGAGAAGGAAGCGCGGCTGAAGAGCTTCGTCGACGGCTCGTTTCCCGGACGCTGGGACATGCTCCGCCCGGCGACCGAGCGGGAGCTGAAGGCGACGACGGTGATGACCATGCCGATCGACGAGGCCTCGTCCAAGATCCGCATGGGCCCGCCGGGCGACGAGGAGGAGGATTACGCGCTGCCGATCTGGGCCGGTGTCGTCCCGGTCCGCATGGAAGTCGAGAATCCGGTGCCCGACCCCCGGAACATGGAGGGTCTGGAGCCGCCCGATCACATCCTGAACTTCCGCCTGGGCTGAGGGTGCGGTGAAGGCGCTTCCCAGCGGGGCTTCGGAGTGCGCGCCGGGGCGTCGAATGTCCTTCTAGGCGAGCCCGTGCTCGACGAGGAATTCGAGCGCGAGTGCCGCGCAGGTTTCCGGCTCCTCCAATTGCAGAAGGTGGGAAGTCTCCGGCAGGAAGTCGTAATCGAGGCGCAGGATCTCCCCGAAGTCCAAGCTCGGCATGTAGGCGTGCGTTTCGGTCGGGTCGGCGCCGATCGCCTTTACCGGGCAGGGAACGCTGCCGAAATCGACGGTCATCGACCAGATGAAGACGAACTCGTTGATCTGCGCTTCGTACTCGCGCGGGCAGCACAGCTCATATCCCGGCCCGCCGGCCGAACGGCGGAGCGTCGTTCTGGCCAGCAGCTCGATCGATTCCCGCGGCACCCGCGCGAATACGGGGCTTCGCGAGAACATGTCCGCCAGGACTTCCGGAGTGGCGAACCGGTCCCGGCGCTTGAGGGCGGTCGCCCTCAACCTGGCTCCGATCCCTTCCATGTCCTCGGGCAAGCCGCCGGGCGGGGCGACCGGCGGGTCGAACAGGACCAGCGCGGCGAACCCGCCCCCGCCCGCCGACGCCTGACGCAGCGCGACCAGGCTCGAAAGAGAGTGGAACACGCCGATGACGGGCCGGCCGCCGAACCGCCGGGCAATCTCGCCCAGAATCCGCTGCCCGTCGTCGACGAAGGCGGGCACGTTGTGTGCGTGCCGGCTGCCGACTGGGTTCCAGCCATGGTTGCGGACATCGTGGACGAAAACATCAAACCTGTCGACGAACCGCGACCAGAACGGGTAGTAGGCATCCGCCGAGAAGCCGTTGCCGTGGCTCAGCAGGATCCGCGGCCCGTCCGGATTGCCGTGCCGCCGCACGACGATGGACGCGCCGTCCGGCCCTCCGACCCGGAACGCGTCCCCCGGTTCCGGAACGATCCAGCGTTCCGACAACGTTTCCTCCCGGTCACCCGAATCGCCGCCGGGCGCTACGCCGTCCTCGCCCGAGCCGTCGGAGACGAGCCCTCCACAAGCCAAGATATTCTTATCCCGAATGGAGGACGCATTTGTAAAGATCGCCTATTATAGGACGCCGGTGCGATACGCATCGATGCGGCTCGGTCGAATCGGAGGATAGGAACATATGGGTGCCAGCGGTACGGAAACGCGCGTTTGCCGGGTGATTGTCGAACAGTGCGACGTCGATGAGGAAAAGGTCACCCCGGATGCCACACTTGAGGACATGGGGATGGATTCCCTGGAAGCGGTCGAGCTGGTCATAGCCGTCGAGCGGGAATTCGATGTCGAGATCCCCGACGAGGACACGCCCGCGCTCGACACGCCCGCGAAGATGGCCGCCTATCTCGATGCCCTGACGGCCTAGGCTTCGGAGTCCCGTTTCCCGGCGGATACCGGCATTTGCCGCGTTTCAGGGCCGTTCGACCCCGTGCGCCGGGATTCCGGCATAGGGCGACCACACATACTGGCTCCAGAAGCTCTCCGCGATTTCGATCCAGGTCTTGAACAGCGTTCCGTTCCGCCGGAACCGGTGGGCGCTGACCAGCAACCAGCTGAAGACCGCCTGGCTGTCCCGGCATCCGCCGCAATCGCCGGACGTGCAGCAGAAATTTATCGTTTCGAGATCGGCCGCCCAGGTCGCGAAACCGGGCAGGATGGGGTTTCCGTTGGCGAGCCTGTCCGGATGAGCGGGATGATCCGCGCTGATCGTGGGGCACACGGGGTACCCGAATCGAGCCCAGTGAGACCGGCCGGTGATCATGGTCTCGATATAGTAAGGATGACTCGCCACGGTCGCGGGATAGAGCTGTTTCACCCGCAAGGCTTCGTCGAGCAGCCGTTTGCCGTTCTCGATCTTTAGCGGATCCTCGCTGTCGTACGCGCTGTAGAAACTGAAATTCGCGCGATTGCCGTTGTCCTCGATCCGTTTCACCGTCTCCTCGATCCGGTCGATTCCGTCTTCGGAAAGCGCGTAGATATAGAACGCCCGCGGGTCGTCGCGGTAGTTGCGCAAGGACCGGTCGAAAAGGCCCGTGAACCGCTTTCCGCCGGGCCTTATGGCGCGCAGATCGTCGTCCAGACGGCCGCCGCCGAACAGCGCGACGAGCAGCGCCACGTTCTCGAACCCCTCGCGCGGGAACTTTCTCAGGCCGTTGGTCGCGACGCTCACGCGGTCCATGCGTTCGACGAACATCGCTACCCGGTCCGGGAACAGGGACGGTTCGCCGCCGATCAGCAGAGCGGTGTTGACGCCGCGCCGGCGCTCCTCTCCCAGAAATGCCGCGATACGATCCCGGTCCCTCACCTCCCTGGCGCGCTTGTCGAGGCCGTATTCGAAGAACCAGCATCCCTTGCATCGAAGATTGCAGGCGTTGGTGACGTTGTACTGGGAGATTCGCACCGCCTTCATGAAGGCGGTCAGGCGAAGCCATCTGTCGAGAAGGCCGCGGTCGCCCTCCAGCAGATCGAGCATGGCGCCGTGCGCGGCTCGGCCGCGCGCGGAAGGACTCGTGTTCATATCGGCTGCTCGCATGGCATCCGTGCATCGTACCCGAAACGGCGCTCTGTCTCTCCCGTCACCGGGCGTCGTTTCCCGCCGCGCCTCCTAGGGCGAAGCGGCCGAGTACCCGGAAATCCGCATCCGGCCCTTCCTGGCCGCACAGGCATATGTCCGCGATCTCGACCGGCTCCGAGATGGCGGGCAGGACCGCCCGCGCGATTGCAGCCCCGAACCGCGCCCGGTCGGGTTCGCCGAGCGGACCGGTCAGGGTCAGGTGGAACCGGTAGTGCTCCATGACATAGGGATAGCCCCAGCGGTCGAGGCTCGCCCTCTCCGATACGGTCAGCCGGTCCGGACGCCGGCGCTCGATTTCCTCCTGGGTCAGCGGTGCGCGGAAGGAGTCGAACGCGCGCAGGCAATCGGTCGCTAGCCCGGCCGCCGCGCCCGGGTCCATCGGTGCGAGCACCAGGAAATCGGACAACACGCGCAACGCCAGCTTTCCGACAGGCATCGGTGTACGCGTTCGACAGAAAGATTCTAGCGCGTCCACGAGCGCCCGTTCGTCGTATCCCTCGGCAAGCCGGAAGGGTGCCTTCAGCGTCGCGTGGAACCCGTACCGCTGTGGCGCCGCGACCGCGCTCCGCCAGTCCTCCGCGCCGAGCCCGACAAGGTCGGGCGCATCGCTTCCGAGCCAGCGGGCGCCGAACGCGGCGAGCGCCGTGCCCGGCGGCGGGACGTAGTAGATCGCGTAGCGGTGCATCGTCGGTTGGCCGCCCCGTTGTTGACGCCGGAGACGGGCTCCAACACCATGCGGTGCTGTCATCGCACAAGAGGCCGCTTCATGCACGATGTGACCGTCCGGCAGGAAATCGTCGACCGGGTTCTGGCCCGGCGCGGGCGCTACCACCTTTACGATTCGCTCGATCCGGGCGCGACCGCGTTCGTCGTGATCGACATGCAAAACATGTTCTGCGAGCCCGGCGCGCCGGCCGAGGTGCCGGCCTCGCGCGGGATCTGCGACAACATCGACCGCCTAGCCGAGGAGGTCCGTTCGCTCGGCGGGCTGGTGATCTGGGTGACCAGCGCGGCCACCTTCGCCAACGGCAAGAGCGACTGGGAATCCTTCATCCGCAACTTCGTCGCCGAGGAGGTACAGGAACGCACCATCGAGGCGATGAAGCCGGGCGGCCACGGCGAGCAGGTCTGGCACGAGCTCGAGCCCGACGAGCGCGACCTGTTCGTGCGCAAGAACCGTTATTCGGCGCTCACGCCCGGCGCCTCGATGCTGCAGACGGTACTCGCCAGCCACCGGATCCGCAACGTGCTGATCGGCGGCACCAAGACCAATATCTGCTGCGAATCGACCGCGCGGGACGCGATGCAGCTCGACTACCGGGTGGTGATGGTGGAGGACTGCAACGCCGCGCTGTCGGACGACGAGCACCGCGCAGCGCTGGAAAACGTCATCCAGCAATTCGGCGACGTGATGACCGCCGACGAAGCCGTCGCCGCGCTTCGAAAGCGCCGCAATGAGCAATAGGGACCTCGCCGAATTCTCGGTCCTCACCTTCGATTGCTACGGCACCCTGATCGACTGGGAGACCGGCATCTGGGACGCGCTCCAGCCGCTCCTGATGGCGAACCCCGGTCGCGAAGTCGATCGCGCCGAGGGGCTTGCGGCCTTCGCGGAGGCCGAGTCCGCCGAGCAGCTCGCGCATCCGGAAACGCTTTATCCGGGAATACTTGCGGGCGTGCACCGCGCGATCGCCGCCCGGTTCGATCTCGATACCGACGCCGCCCTCGACGAGGCCTTCGGTGCTTCCGTCCAGCACTGGCCCGCCTTCCCCGATACCGCCGGAGCGCTCAGGCGTCTCAAGACGCGCTACAGGCTGGCGATCCTGTCCAATGTCGACCGCGCCGGCATCGCCGCCTCCAACCGCAAGCTCGGGGTCGAGCTGGACGCCATCTATACCGCCCAAGACATCGGCAGCTACAAGCCCGATCTGCACAACTTCGCCTACATGATCGAGCGCCTCGCGGGGCTCGGCATTGAAGCCGGCCAGATCCTGCACACCGCGCAGAGCCTGCATCACGATCACGTGCCGGCGCGCGCGGCCGGCCTGGCCAACGCCTGGATCGACCGTCAGGGGCTTTCCGAAGGCGGCGACTGGGGCGCGACCGCGCCGGTCGACGACATGCCGGAGTTCGACTTCATCTTTCCGACGCTGGAGGCGATGGCCGACGCGGCCGGCCTATGAACCGCCTCTTATCTCCGCGAGCGTCATCTCGATCGCGTCCACGATGCCGATATAGCCGGTGCAGCGGCAGAGATTGCCGGCAAGCTCCAGCCTGATCCGGTCGCGGTCCGCATCGGGCAGCCGGGTGACGATGTCGTAGGCGGTGGCCAGCATGCCGGGCGTGCAGTAGCCGCACTGGACCGCGTGCGCCTTCTTGAAGGACTCGCGGATCGTCGCCATCGTTTCGTCGCCGTCATAGCCCTCCACGGTACGCACCTCCGCGCCGTGAGCGGCCACCGCGAGTGTGATGCAGGACCGCGCCGGGCGGTCGTCGAGCATGATGGTGCAGGCCCCGCATACCCCGTGCTCGCAGGCGGTGTGGGTGCCGGTCAGCCCCTCGTGCTCGCGCAGGAAGTCGGCGAGCGACAGCCGGGGCTCGACATCGGCGGTGACGGTGCGGCCGTTGACGGAGATCGTGGTCGAAGTCATCGGGAAAGCGCCTCCCGGGCGGCGCGGACGGTTACGGTCGCATGCACGTTCATGGCGTAGCGGTCGTCGGCGTCGGCGAAGCCGGCCGCGGCGATCCCGCCGCCGGCGGCGTCCTTGATCTCGTCCGCCAACGCGTCCGACCAGCCGCTGGCCTCCGCGACCAGCCCGGCGACGCCGTCGAGCAGGATCGGGGCGTGGGTCGGGCCGGCGAGCGCGACGCGGCAGCGGTCCCGGTCCGGATCGCGAACGACCACCGCGAGCGACTCAGCGAAATCGCCCGGCTTCACGCAGAGCTTGTAATGGCCCCAGCGCGCGGTGCCGGACAGCCGGGGAACCCGGATCGCCTCGACGATCTCGCCCGGCTCCAGGACGGTGGTCAGCGGGTCGGTGATGAACGCATCGGCCGCCACCGTTCGCCGGCCCTCCGGTCCCGTGACGCCGAGGCTCGCGCCGAGCGCCATCGTCACCGGCGCCCAGTCTCCCGCGGGATCGGCATGGGCAAGGCTGCCGGCGACGGTGCCCCGGTTGCGCACCGCGCGATAGGCGATCCCCGATGCCGCGCGGCGCATCAGCCCTCCGGTCACGTCCGGCACCTCGCCGTCCTCGACCGCCGAATGGACCACCGAAGCGCCGATCGTCACCCCGTCCTCGTCCTCGGAAACCTCGCGCAGCTCGGCGATGGGCGACAGGTCGACCAGGAGCGCGGGCCGCGCGATCCGGAGATTCAGCATCGGACCGAGCGACTGGCCGCCCGCCAGCGGCCGCGCGTCCCCGTCGGCGCCGCTCAGCAGGCGGACCGCCTCGTCGAGGCTCTCCGCGCGGGCGTAGTCGAACGGTGCGGGCTTCATCGTGCGCGCCCCCGCTCGATGGCGTCGAACACCCGGCGCGGGGTGATCGGCGTCTCGGCGATCTCGACGCCCAGCCCCTTGAGCGCGTCATTGACCGCGTTGCCGATGGCGCCCACCGGGCCGATCGCGCCGGATTCGCCCACCCCCTTGATCCCCATCGTGGTATAGGGCGAGGGCGATTCCATGTAGTCGTACTTGATGTCCGGCACCATCGGCGCCGCCGGCACGTGGTAGTCGGCGAGCGTCACCGAGAGCGGCTGGCCGTTCTCGTCGTAGTCCGATTCCTCGTAGAGCGCGTTGCCGATTCCCTGCGCGTAGCCGCCGATTACCTGGCCCTTGACGACCAGCGGATTCACCCGCGTTCCGCAATCGTCGACGATGGCGTAATCGAGGATCTCAACCTGGCCGGTGTCGGGATCGACCGCGACCACCGCGCCGTGCGCGCCGAAGCCGAACACCCCGCCATGGACCTTGTCGTTGTAGCCGGTGGCCACGGTGAGCCCGCCGCGGTCGGTATCGTCGGGCAGGTTCTCGGGGTGATGGTAGAACGCCTCGGCGATCTCGTCGAATGTGACGGAACCGCCCGGCCCGCGTACCTCGGCGTTTTCGACCGCCACGTCGGCTTCGTCGCATTGCAGCAGATGGGCGCCGATCCGCGCCAGCCTGGGTTTGAGCTCGCGGCAGCCCTGGGCGACGGCGCCGCCGGCGACGACGATGCTCCTGGATGCGTAGGTGCCGGTGCCGGCATAAGCCGTCGCGGTATCGCCGTGGCGGATTGCGATCCGCTCCGGGTCGATGCCGAGCTCGCTCGCCGCCACCTGGGCCAGCGTCGTCTCCAGCCCCTGGCCGTGGCACTGGATCCCGACCGAGGCCCACAGCCCGCCGTCGGGGGTGAGCTTGACGGTCGCCATCTCCATCCCCGGCACCAGCTCGATGCCCCAGGCGGAGTAGCCGAACGGCCCGGTGCCGTAGGCGGTCTGCTCGTAGAAGCAGGCGAAGCCGACGCCGATCAGCCTTCCGTCGGGCTCCGGCGTCTTCTGGCGCTCGCGCACCGATTCGGGGTCGATGGCGGCGACGCAGCGCCGGAACGCCTCGGGATAGTCGCCGCTGTCGAGATGTTTGCGGGTAACGGTGTCGTAGGGCATCGCCGCCGGGGGCACCAGGTTGTCGAGACGCACGTCCCAGGGCTCGCGCCCGACGGTGCGCGCGATCGCGTCCATGGTGAGCTCGTCGGTAAAGCAGGCGCCCGGCCGGGCGACGCCCCGGAACGGCTGGCTCGGCGGCTTGTTGGTGCAGACCGTGACCGAACGGCCCTTGAGCGCGTCCACCGTGTAGGGGCCCTGCAGATTGCCGACGCCGGTCGCCGCCTCGACCCCGATCGGCCAGGGCCAGGGCGAGTAGGCGCCTGCGTCCACAACGCATTCCACCTCCATGCCGAGGATCTTGCCGATTTCGTCGGTATAGGCGGTCATCGTGTACTGGTGGTTGCGGCAATCGGCGTCGCAGGTCAGATGCTCGAGCCGGTCCTGGATCCACTTGATCGGCCGCCCGAGCTTCAGCGAGGTCCAGCACACCGCCATGGTCTCGCCGTCGAGATGGGTCTTGAGCCCGAACCCGCCGCCCACGTCGGGGCAGATGACCCGGACGTTGTTGATCTCAAGGCCGAGGAAATGGGCGATCCCGCGTTGCATCGGGTGTGGCAGCTGGTGCGACATCCAGACGACCAGCTCGTCCAGCCGGGAATCGTAGTGGGCGAGCGTGCCGCGGCCCTCCATCGGGAACGGGGTTTGCCGCGCCATGCGGAATCGCCGGTGGATCGTGTGGACGGCCGCGGCCCTGGCGGGTTCCAGGTCCCCGTTCTCGAATTGCGTCTCGCAGCACACGTTGTCCGCCCAGTGATCGTGGACCAGCGCCGCCGAGGGCTCGCGCCCGTCGTTCATGTCGACGACCGCCGGCAGCTCCTCGTACTCGACCTCGATCGAATCCGCGATATCCTCGGCCTCGGCGCGGGTGGGCGCGACCGCGATGGCGACCTGCTCGCCCGCGTAGCGCACCTTGTCCCTGGCGAGCACCGGAAAATCGGCGCCCTTGAATCCGGGGAACGAGGCGGTGGAACGGATCGGCTTGATGTCCGCCATGTCGGCCGACGTGAATACCTGCCCCTCGGCTCCGCTCGGCGCCTTCACCGAGACCAGGCGCCCATGGGCGATCTGCGCCCGGTTGAACGCCGCGTGCCACATACCGGGGAGTTGGACATCCGGGGTGAACTCCCCGGTGCCCATGAGAAACCGGTCGTCCTCCTTGCGCGCGATGCTCGCGCCAACCCCACGGTCACTCAAGGCCGCCTCCTGAAGCGGTGTCTGCGACGGGCGGTCCGCGCCCGGATTTCCGCAGCCAGACTATAGCGTTACCGGACTGGATTGAAGCGCTCCGGGCGTTCCGACGGGGCCAGGAGTGGCCAGGCCCCGCCGACGCCTTTGCGTCGTACCGGTAGAGTATCGGCGCCAAAACGAACCGCCGCGCGAAGACGGTCCCGAAACATCCCAAGCCTAGACGATATCCGTCCACAGCGCCGCTGGGACGTAGCGCGACAGATGTCTTGGGTTGGTGGTGGCGACGATTACATCGCCCCTGTCCAGAGCCGCGGCCTGCGCGGCCAGGATCACGTCGGCGTCCAGCGCGGGATCGGGGGCCGTCGGCCGACCCTCCTGGCGCGCCTCGGCCCAGAACACTGCGGCCTGACGCATCGCGGCAGTCTGAATGGGCAGATATTCGACCAGTGCGATGAAGGCGTCGAGCCGTCCGAGACCAACTGCGCGACGCGCCCTGATGAGTTCGCGCCGTACCTCGTAGTCGGCGATTTCGGGGACAAGCACGACCGCGCCACCGGCGATCGCATTCGCTACCCAACGCCCGCAGGCCTCGGCCGGAGGCGACGCCCCGGGATTCGTGATCAAGCCAAGAGGACCGCTATCGAGCAGAACGGCTCGGCTCACCAACTCCGACCCTTGAACTCTTCGGGAAAGAGCTTTCGTACGGATGAACGCTCGGCGTCCATGCCTTCCACCAGACACTCGACCGTTTCCCGCTGCTCGCCACGATCATGCATGTCGGCCCACGAGCGGATCAACGCGGCGACGGCGTCTGCCCGTCTTTTCGACGACTCGCTCTCGCGGGCCAGCTCGGCGAGTTCCGGATTTGTCATGTAGAGCCCGCTCTTCGCGCACAGCAGCCGGATGGCGCTGTCCACCATGACCACGGGCTTCCCGGCGGACGTCGCGATCTCCTGCACGGCATCCATGATGGCCAAGTACGAATCTCTGGACGAGAGCGACGGCGCGGTTCGACCGCTTCTGTCGGGCCAGGTTCGGAAGGGCACCAGGCCGAAGGAAGCCACGGCCCGGGCAACGTGGCGGTCGGGCTTGGCCACGTCGAAGCCCAGGTTCTTCAGCGCCTCGGCCGCCAGGGCCACCCCGAAGGCCGGGAGCTTGTACTCGCTTCGAGATCCCAGACAAACTGCCGCCTGCTTCGGGTCTCCGTCGAATTGCTGGACGAGCGAGGTGAAATAGCTCTCCGCCGTGCCGTGGAGGCGGGTGTGTTCGGTCAACAGCCGTGCGGTGTCGATGAGGCGGACGAGATCTCTCCGGAGGGTCACGGAACCCGCCTTGCGATCGAGGAACCAGGGCAGGAGCCGGTTGCCGATTTCGCATTCGGGAAGCTCGGCGTACCACGTCAGGTCGAACCCTGAGAACAACTCCGCAAGGTCCGCCTGAATCCGTTCGATTTTCGACCAGTCCGTGTTGTTCGACAACACGGCCATCAGAAGTCCCTTGAAGGTTTCGTCATCGGTCCATACCCGGCCGGCTGTCCGGGCCTCGACCGCGGCTATCTGGTCGAAGCCGTCGATGCGGCTGCGCCAGTCCTTGAGAGACGAGTCCAAACGGGTCTCGATGTTTTGCCAGAGCGCCAGTGACCTCACTCCCCGAGTCTCGCGTGAGTTCCCAAGCATTGTTTCATCTCTGCAAATTAACCTTCGTCACCGTAGAAATACAGTATCGGCCGCAGGGGCGGGAACGATTCCGGCAAGTCCCGAGCCGCCCTAATGCACCGTCTGCCCGCCGTCGACGACCAGCGCCGTGCCGTGGATGTAGGAGGCGGCGTCGGAGGCGAGGAAGATGGCGGCGTTGGCCACCTCGTCGCAGGTGGCGAGGCGTTTCAGGAGGGCGAGCTCCTCGACCGCCTTGCCGTCGACCATGCCGGAATCGATGTAGTGCTTCACGCGCGGCGACAGCGTGGCGCCGGGGCACAGAGAATTGACGCGGATGTTCTCGGTTCCGTAGTCGACCGCCAGTTGGCGGGTGAGCGAGACCATCCCACCCTTGGCCGCGCAATAGACCGGCATTTCGGGGTGGCCGATCAGCCCGAAGGTCGAGGCCACGTTGACGATCGACCCGCCGCCCGGCGCGCCCCTCATCATCGGGATAAAGGCGCGGCACATGTAGAACACGCTGGAGAGGTCGGTCGCGATGATCCGGTTCCAGTCGTCGGTCTCCAGATCGACGATCTTCTTCACGAAGTTGGTGCCGGCGTTGTTGATCACCGCCTTGATGCGGTCGTGGCGGCCGGCGAGGGTTTTCTTGAGCGCCTCGATCTCGGCCTCGACCGACACGTCGACTTCGTAGGACTCACAGGCCGCGCCGGGGATCAGCGCCTCGGTCTCCTTCAGCTTCTCCATCGTCTTGCCGACCAGGATCACCGTCGCGCTGAGCTCGGCGAGCACTTCGCAGCAGGCCTGGCCGATGCCCGAGCCGGCGCCGGTTACGATCACCGGCCGGCCGTCGAATTTGAGCTTGTCCAGCATGTCCGATCCTATTCCGCGGCGACCCGCTCGAACCCGCGATAGGCTTCGTCGCCCACCGGCTGGAGCGCCGGCATGACTTCGCGCGCGAACAGGCGGATGTTCCGCTCCGTCAAATCCGCCGGCAGCGTGCCGAAATGCAGGAGCGCGATGAAATTGGAGAACCCCAGCTCGCGGTGGCAGTGGAGGATGCGTTCGCGCACCGTGTCCGGACTGCCCACGATGACGATGCCGAGCTCCATCATCTTCTCGAGCGTCTGGTCGCCGGCGATCGACCGCTTGTGCTGGCGCACCCGCTTGTACGAGCTCATGCCGAGATAGCCGGGCGGGAACAGGACCTCGAAGGGGAGTGCGAGGAACTTGTTGAACAGCGCCTCGATATGCTCCTTCGCCTGGGCGACCGCCCGCTCGTCGGTATCGGCGACATAGACCGGCGCGGTCCAGCCCAGCTGCTCGGACGATGCGGTGTAGCCGTATGTCTTCTCGCAGGTCTCGCGGTAGAAGTTGAGGAAACGGCTCACCGACTCGAACGGGCTGTAGTTCTGCAGATAGACGTAGCGCCGGTCGGGGTGGGCGGCCCATTCGATGGTCTCGGTCGAGCCGAGCGAGGGGCACCAGATCGGCGGGTGCGGCTGCTGGTAGGGCCGGGGCCAGACATTGACGTATTCGAAGTGGAAATGCTTGCCCTCGAATGCGAACGGTCCGGTCTCGGTCCATGCCCGGACGATCAAATCGTGCGCCTCGACATGGCGTTCGTGCGATGTGGTCGGGTTGGCGGCGAGCGACCAGAACTCCGCGCCGATGCCCCGGACGAAGCCGGTGATCAGCCGCCCGCCGGAGATGCAGTCGATCATCGCGTGCTCTTCGGCGAGCGTCAGCGGGTGCTCTCGGAGCGCGAAGGCGTTCCCGAGTATGGCGAGCTTGCAGTTTTCGGTGCGGCGCGACAGCGCGGCGGCCATCACCACCGGAGACGGCATCAGCCCGTAGGCGTTCTGGTGGTGCTCGTTGACGCTGATCCCGTCGAAGCCGAGCTCGGCGGCGAGTTCCAGCTCGTCGAGATAACGGTTGTAGAGCGCGGCGCCCTTTTTCGGGTCGAAATCCGAGTTGGGGTAGGTGACCCAGGCCGATTTGTGACGGGCCCTCAGCGCCATGTCCATGTGCGCATAGGGCATCAGGTGGAACATCGTGATCTTCATGCCGCGTGCTCCTTCCCGGGAGGCGCGATCAGGCGGCGTGGCGGTCGCAGAATCCCGTCACCGCGTCGATGAACGCATCGGTCCGCTCGATATTGGGCAGATGGCCGCAATCCTCGATCATCGTCACCTCCGCCCCCTCGATCAGGCCGCCGAACTCGCCCGCGTAGTCGGGCGGGATGATCCGGTCGGAGTCTCCCCAGATCACATGTGTCGGCACGTCGATCCGGTGCAGCCACTTCCGCAGCGCCGGGTTGAACAGGCGCGGCTGCCAGGCGAGGCGGGCGGTCGCGACCTTGTTCTTAAGGACGATGTCCTGCTGCTCCTCGGTCGGCTCCATCGCGAGCATCTGCTCGGCCAGCGCGTCCGACTTGAACAGCGCCCGGGCGAGCTCCTCGTCGTCCATGATGAAGAGGTCGGCCGCCGGCCGGCCCTTGATCCGGATGCCGGCGGCCCCCACCAGGGTGAGCGAGGCCAGGCTGTGGGTCGAGCGCACCGCGATCTCGAGCGCGATCCAGCCGCCCAGCGACTGTCCGACGAGATGGACGTTCTCGAGGCCCTGCTCCTTGATGAAATCGAGGTAGAAATAGGCGAGATCGTCGACCTTCTCGACCCAGCCGGGCTCGTCCGACTGCCCGAAGGTCGGATGGTCGGGCGCGATCACGTCGTAGCGGTCGGAGAGACGGTCCAGATAGGGGAGCCAGGCCGGGATGCCGCCCGCGCCGTGCAGGAACAGTAGCGGTTGGCCGCTGCCGCCCCGGCGCAGGAAGACCTTGCCACCCTTGTAGTCGATTGCGCTCTCGCTGCACGAAGCCATTAAGTCTCTCCCTTGCACGGACCGGCGGCACGGCGCGCGGTCACGACTCGACCTTCTCGTGCCCGCCGAGCCCCGGCCGGTACTTCTTGTCGAGGAAATCGCCGATCCCCTCCTTGCGGAAGGCATCGTCCTGGCGCCGCGTGTGCTGCGCCTCCATCGCCGAGGCGTAGTTCATCGCGGTGTCCCAGTCCATATCGAGCGAATGGCGGTACGCTTCCTTGGTCGCGCGCAAGGCGGACGGATCCTTCGCGGCGATGTCGCGGGCGGCCCCCATCACGGTCTCGCGCAACTCGCCCAGCGGCACCGAGAAGTTGACGAACCCGATGTCGGCGGCGGTCTTGCCGTCGAACGGCCGGCCGGTCATCGCGTACCAGAGATAGTCGCGCGGGCGCAGCAGGTTTCCCATCGACTTGGACACGCTGCCGCCCGGAAACATCTTGAAATTGATTTCACTCAACGCGAATTTGGCTTCGTCGGCCGCGACCGCGAGGTCGCAGGCCTCGACGATGGTGAACGCCCCGCCATAGCAGTGGCCGTTGACCATGGCGATCGTGGGCTTGGGGAAATAGCGGATCGTCCGGCCGCGCCATTCGACCGAAACCCTCGTCACCCGGTCGTATTCCGCCGGCTTCTCCTTGAGTTCGATGAAGAACTCCTTCAGGTCCATTCCGGCCGAGAACGCGTCGCCCGCTCCGGTGATTACCAGCACCCTGGCGTCGTCGTCGTAGCGCAGGATTTCCAGCGCATCCGTCACCTCGTCGTGGAGGCGCGGGTTCATCGCGTTCTTCTTTTCCGGACGGTCGAGCGTCAGGACCGCGACGCCGTCGTCGGAATCCACCCGAATCGTTTCGTATGCCATCCCCGTCCCTTCCCCCATGCGGGTGAAATCGTTAGTCACCTAACGACCGCCGGCGGGGCTGTCAATCCGGCCGCCGGGTCTCGCCTGTTTCCCCCGCGTCGCGAGGTATTATCTTAGCCGCCATGCCACCCGACGACCAATTGGCGCCCGAGGACACCGTGGGCTTCCTGCTGTGGGACACCACGCGGGCGTTCACCACGCGGTTTTCCAGACGGATCGCGCGGCACGGCATAACCTTCGGGCTGTGGCCGTTTCTGCGCGCGCTGTGGGAGGAGGACGGGCTGACCCAGCGCCAGCTCTCCGAACGCGTCCGCATGAAGGGGTCCACCACGGTCGCGGCGGTCAACCGGCTGGAGGCGCGCGGCTTCGTCCGGCGGGCCCATAACGAGCATGACGGGCGCAAGATCAACGTCTATCTCACGCCCGAGGGACGGCGCATCTACGACCTGGTGATGCCCGAGGTCGCGGCCATCAACCGACAGGGGATCGCCGGGCTCTCGGCATCCGAACAGGAGGAGCTCAAGCGCCTGCTGCGCGACTTGCGGGGCAACATGACGGCGGATGGCGAGAACGGTGCGTGAGCGAGTCCGCCCGCGCTAGACACCGGCTCGGGTTCTTCGCCACCGCCGTTCTCCTCGGCGTGTTGATGGCGTCGCTGCCGCTGTCTGTCGATTCGACCCTGCCGTCGATGCCGCTCGCGGCCGCCGACTTGCGGGTCTCCGACGGCGCGATCCAGTTCAGCCTCAGTATCTTCATGGCGGGAATCGCGGCGGGCCAGCTGTTCTACGGTCCCGTTTCCGACCGCTTCGGCCGGCGCCCGGTGCTGCTCGCCGCCTTCGCCGCGTTCGTGGCGGCCGCCGCCGGTTGCGCGCTGTCCGCGTCCTTCGAATTCTTCGTCGTGCTCCGCTTCCTGCAGGACCTCGCGGCCTGCGCGGCTTCGGTGCTGGCGCGCGCGATCGTCCGCGACCTGTTCGACCGCGAAGAGGCGGCGAAGATGCTGGCCTATGTCATGATGATGTACGGGTTCGCGCCGATCGTGGGCCCCGTCCTCGGCGCGCATCTGACGGTCGCGCTGGGCTGGCGCGCGGTGTATTGGTTTCTCGCGATCTACGGGATGCTGACGCTCGCCGTGGCCTGGCGCGCGCTGGGCGAGACGGCGCCCGAACGCCGGCTCGACGCGCTCCGCCCGGGGCCGCTCGTGCGCACCTATTCGCGGATCGCCGGCCACCGCGACTTCGCCGGCTACATGCTGATGCTGAGCGCGTGTTTCTGCGGCCTGTTCGCCTTCCTGGCCGCGTCCGCGACGAGCCTGATCAACCATATCGGCGTCCCGATCGAGACCTACGGCTATCTCTTCGCCGGTTGCATGGCGGTCTATGTGGTCGGCAGCTGGGTGTCGGCGCGCCTGGTCGGCCGCCGGTCGGTCCGCGGCATGATCCTTGCCGGCGGAACGATCATGGCCTGCGCCGGCGCGGCCATGGCCGGGCTCGGGATCGCGGGGGTCGACACGGTCTGGGCGATCGTCCTGCCGATGGCGGGCTACATGTTCGCCTTCAGCTTTATCGTGCCGTCCGGCCAGGCCGCCGCGATGTCGATCTTTCCCGACAGGGCCGGCGCGGCGTCCTCGGTGCTCGGCTTCGTCCAGCTCTCGTTCAGCGTCCTGACCGGGCTTGTCGTGGGCCACTTCGCCGACGGCACCCAGCTCCCCATGACCGTCGCGATCGGGATCGCGTCGTGCTGCCCGATCCCGATCTACCTGCTGGTCGTCCGCCCCCGCGGGTGAGCCGCGTTCCTATCCCGCGCCTCATCTGCTAAACCCCTCCGCGCCGGCAGACCGGGGCGAGAGCCGAATGATCCCGCGCTATTCGCGAAAAGAGATGGCGGCGCTCTGGGCGCCCGAGACCAGGTTCCGCATCTGGTTGGAGATCGAAACCCATGCCTGCGACGCGCAGGCGGCGCTCGGTCGCATCCCGAAATCGGCCGCGCAAGCGGTCCGCGAGCGGGGCGCCTTCGAGGTCGAGCGGATCGAGGAGATCGAGCGCGAGACGCGGCACGACGTGATCGCGTTCCTCACCAACCTCGCCGAGCATGTCGGGCCTGAGGCGCGCTTCGTCCACCAGGGGATGACCTCGTCGGACGTGCTGGATACCTGCCTCGCCGTGCAGCTGACCCGCGCCGCCGACCTGCTCGACTCCGGTATCGGGGCGGTGATGGATGCGCTCGAGCGCCGCGCGCGCGAGCACAGGCTGACCCCCTGTATCGGGCGCAGCCACGGCATCCATGCCGAGCCCACGACCTTCGGGCTCAAGCTCGCCGGACACTATGCCGAGTTCGCGCGCAACAGGGACCGCCTCGCCGCCGCGCGGGCCGAGGTCGCGACCTGCGCGATATCGGGCGCGGTGGGCACGTTCGCGAACGTCGATCCGCGCGTCGAGGCGCATGTGGCGGAGAAACTCGGGCTCGCGGTCGAGCCGGTCTCGACGCAGATCGTCCCGCGCGACCGGCACGCCGCGTTCTTCTCCGCGCTCGGGTTGATCGCGTCCGCCGTCGAGCGCCTCGCGACCGAGATCCGCCACCTCCAGCGCACCGAGCTGCGCGAGGCCGAGGAGTATTTCGCGCCGGGCCAGAAAGGCTCGTCCGCCATGCCGCACAAGCGCAACCCGGTGCTGACCGAGAACCTGACCGGGCTCGCCCGCATCGTGCGGTCCCACGTCACCCCTGCGCTCGAGAACGTCGTCCTGTGGCATGAGCGCGACATCTCGCATTCCTCGGTGGAGCGGACGATCGCACCGGACGCGACGGTGACGCTGGATTTCGCGCTCGCGCGGCTCGTCGGGGTGGTCGACCGGCTGGTGGTCTATCCCGAACGCATGCGCGAGAACCTGGACGCGCTCGGCGGCCTGATCCACTCGCAGCGCGTGCTGCTGGCGCTGGTCGAGGCCGGGATGTCGCGCGAGGACGCCTATGCCGCCGTGCAGCGCAACGCGATGACCGTCTGGGATGACGGCGGCGATTTCCTGGCGCTGCTACGGGGAGATGCCGAAGTGACGCGGCTGCTGGACGAGGACGCTCTCGCCGGGCTGTTTGACCTCGACTACCACCTCGCCCACGTCGACACGATCTTCGACCGCGTCTTCCGGGCGGGATAGCAACCACCCGAGCTAAACCGGACCGCCGCCGAAGCGGAGGCACGCCCTTCGATACGCCGCTTCGCGGCTACTCAGGGTGAGAGTACGGTTGAATTCAAAGAGATAAATTCCTCATCCCGAATAGGCGCGCCAGCGCCGTATCGAGGGACGCGCTACCATCGGGCCATGCGCTACGCTTCCAGCCAAAATGGCTGGATTCTAGCTCTCGCTCGCCACCTGTTCGGCCGCGATCGGCATCAGCCGGTCGATCTCGCGGCGGACGTCCTCGGCGGTGACGCCCTTGCCCTCCAGGTCGCCGGCCACCTTGCGGACCACGTCCTCGTCGCCGGGCTCCTCGAAATCGGCGATCACGACCTCCTTCGCGTAGGCGTCGGCGTCGCCGCCCGAGAGCCCGAGCTTTTCGGCGGCCCACAGTCCGAGCAGCTTGTTGCGCCGGGCGGTGGCCTTGAACTGGAATTCCTGATCGTGCTTGAACTTGGCCTCGTAACCCTTTTCGCGCTCTTCGAAGGTCGTCATCGCCTTCCCTCTCCTCTCGGACCCGACCATGGCCCCGTTGGGCCGACTCGCCTTATATAGTGCCGCCCGCGCCGCCCGCAACGACACGAATCGACCGATGTGCACGCTCGTCATCCTGAGGAGGCCCGGACACGACTGGCCGGTGCTGATCGCGGCGAACCGCGACGAGAACGCGGAACGGCCCTGGCGCGCGCCGGGGCGGCATTGGCCGGACCGCCCCGAGACGGTCGCCGGGATGGACGAGCTCGCCGGCGGGACCTGGCTCGGCCTCAACGATCACGGCGTGGTCGCCGGTATCCTCAATCGGCCCGATTCGCTCGGCCCCGACCCCCGGCTCCGTTCGCGCGGCGAGCTGGTGCTCGAAGCCCTCGACCACGCGGACGCCGTCGCGGCGGCCGGCGCGCTCTCCCACCTCGACGGGCGCAGCTACCGGAGCTTCAACCTCGTCGTCGCCGACAACCGCGACGCGTACTGGCTGCGCGGTTTCGGTGCCGAAGGCGACGGGAAACCCGCGCTGCACGAAATCGGCGACGGGCTGTCGATGATCACCGCCCACGACCTGAACGACGAGTCGGGATCCGCCCGGACCCGGCTCTATCTGCCGCGTTTCCGCGCCGCCGCCCCGCCCGACCCCGCGTCCGGCGACTGGGAGTCCTGGATCCGGATCCTCGCCTCCCGTGACAGCCTGCCCGGAACCGGGCCGGGGGAAGCCATGACGGTGGCGACCGGCACGCCGTTCGGCACGCTCTCCGGCTCGCTGATCGGCCTCGCCGCGGCGCATGTCGAGGGCGGAAAGGCGGTATTCCTGTTCGCGTCCGGCCGGCCGGGAGAGGTTCCCTACCTGCCCGTCGAGTAACGATTCGGTGCGTTTCGCCCGGGCGGGACGTCCCCGCCATTGTCCGCAACGGGACAAATTGTTATATCCAGAGCGCGGGCGCCGGCACGCCCCGCACCCCTTTCCCTGGATTCGAGTCGCATCCCATGGCCCGCCGCAGACGGATATACGAGGGCAAGGCCAAGGTCCTTTTCGAAGGGCCGGAGCCCGGGACCCTCGTCCAGTACTTCAAGGACGACGCCAGCGCGTTCAACAACGCCAAGACGGGTACGATCACCGGCAAGGGCGTCCTGAACAACCGGATCTCCGAGTATCTGATGCTCAAGCTCTCGGAGATCGGAATCCCGACCCATTTCGTGCGCCGGCTCAACATGCGCGAGCAGCTGATTCGCGAGGTCGAGATCATTCCGGTAGAGATCGTGGTGCGCAACGTCGCCGCGGGCTCGATATGCGAGCGTTTCGGCATCGCGGAGGGAGCGCCGCTGCCGCGCTCCATCGTCGAGTACTACTACAAGGCCGACGACCTCAACGATCCGCTGGTCGCCGAGGAGCACATCACCGCCTTCGGCTGGTCGACTCCCCAGGAGCTCGACGAGATCATGCACATGTCGCTCCGGGTGAACGATTTCCTGACCGGCCTGCTGGTCACGGTCGGCATCCGGCTGGTCGACTTCAAGCTGGAATACGGGCGGCTCTGGAACAACGACGAGATGCGCATCGTGCTCGCCGACGAGATCAGCCCCGACAACTGCCGGCTGTGGGATCTCAAGACCAACGAGAAGATGGACAAGGACCGCTTCCGGCGCGATCTCGGCGGCGTCGAGGAAGCCTATCAGGAGGTCGCCCGCCGTCTCGGCATCCTGCCCGAAAGCGCGCCCGGGGACCTGAAGGGCCCGGCGGTGATGCAATAGCGCCCCGGTGAGGGCGCGGATCCATATCACGCTCAAGCGAGGCGTGCTCGACCCCCAGGGGAAGGCGGTCGGCCAGGCGCTCGCGGCGCTCGGCTTTGCCGGCGTGGGCGAGGTCCGCCAGGGCAAGGTGATCGACATGGAGCTTGCCGATACCGATCCGGTGCGCGCCCGCGACAGCCTCCGGGAGATGTGCGAGCGCCTGCTCGCCAACACGGTGATCGAGGACTACGAGATCGACCTGACGGGATGACGCGCGCGCCGCCCTCCCCCGGCCCCTCCCGCAGGCGGGAGGGGAGAAGGCAGGGATGAGGGATCGGCGCCGCAATCCCCCTCTGCCAGGCGGGGAGAGGGAAGGGGTGAGGGGCCGGCCATGAACTTGTCCGTGGGATCGGCGGCGTGAAGACCGCCGTCATCGTCTTCCCCGGGTCAAATTGCGACCGCGACAGCGCGGTGGTCGTCGAGGCGGTCACGGGGCGGACGCCGTCGATGGTATGGCACGGCGCTACCGCGCTGCCCCCGGTCGATCTGATTGTGGTCCCGGGCGGTTTCGCCTATGGCGACTATCTGCGGTCGGGCGCGATGGCCGCCCATTCCCCGGTGATGCGCGAGGTCGCGGCGAGAGCGCGCGCGGGCGTCGCGGTGCTCGGCATCTGCAACGGTTTCCAGGTGCTGACCGAGGCGGGACTCCTGCCCGGCGCGCTGATGCGGAACGCGGGCCTCCGCTTCATTTGCCGGGACGTGGCGCTTTCGGTCGAGCGCGACGACACGATCTTCACTCGCCGCTACCGGGCCGGCACGACGGTCACGATGCCGGTCGCCCATAACGACGGCAACTACGCGGCCGATCCCGAGACCGTCGCCCGGCTGGAAGGCGAGGGGCTGATCGCCTTCCGCTACCGGGACAACCCCAACGGCTCGACCGCCGCC